>DCIE01000020.1 GCA_002315765.1 Ruminococcaceae bacterium UBA1734 | reverse complement strand
ATTAGTACATTCTCTAAATGCACTGCTTCCGATTGTTGTAACCTCCTCGGGTATATTCACATAAGTCAATGCCGAACATCCGCTGAAACAACTGCTGTTTATTGCTGTAATCAAATCGGGTAAATTTGCCGATGTTAAGGATTTACAATTTGAAAATGCTGACAAGCCGATTTCTTCTAATTCATTATTGAATCCGACATAATACAAATTATCGCAATTTTGGAAAACAGAGGAACCGACCTTTTTTAAGGATTCCGGGAATACAACAGTTCTGATTTTATCGTTATTATAAAAGCATTTATCTGCAATTTCGGTAACACCGTCCGGAATGACAACATTATACTGAAAACCGTTATATTTTGTCAAAACACCGTCGTTAATAACAAAATTAACGCTGTCATCATAGAATACATCCGAACCGTCCCAATAAAGCGTATCATAATTATTGGCATGATAAAGTGTCATACCGTTTTGGCTATTAGTCATAGGTGTGCCGTAACGGGAAACAAGGGTTGCCCAATCTTTTTGTGTTTGATAGATTACGCAATCACCGTTTCTGTTGCACTCATACACTAAAATGCTGTCGTCGTTGACACCTGCGACAACCATTGTGTGCTGAGAGGTTGTTCCCGCAGCCTGAATAATATCACCAAGCTGTGCTGAAGATAACAAATTCTTAATATTTGCACTTGTAACTTGTGAACCTACCAACTGTCCTACAACAGTAACATTTTTGGTTCCCACTAATTCATATCTTCTTGAAGAATAGTATGAAGATGGCATATCGCATCCGAAAAGTTTATTAAACACCAATCTTGCAAAACCAAAGCATTGCCAACATCCCTGATAACTTCCGGTAAAAGTTTTTCCGGTATTCGGAGGGTACTGCGCCTGAATTTGAGCAAATTTTTCCCTTATTGATGCACGGCTATCTTCCTTTTTAACCGTTGACACAGAAGAACCGGATTGAATCTTTGAAGGAGAATTTATTATTCCTTTGTTAATATCAGCCTTTAGTTCTTCCATACAAAACTGAATGTATTTATAATAATTATAGGAATTTGCCAATCCCAATACTGCCGATATCGAATTTTTGTCAGTCTTGTTTTTTGCAATGGCTTCAGAGCTTTCAAGGGTTGCTCTAATTGCCGAAAGATAAGCGTTATATAAAAATCTATATTTGGAAATTTCTTCACTATTTGGCTTTGAAGACAAGTATTCCGTTCTTTTGGTTATCAAAGCAATCTCAAGTTCTTTAACATAACTTGTGAAAAGAATAGTCTCTATTACTTCGTCAGCCAAAGCACCCGGATAAATATATTTAACAAAAATATTGACGCCTATGGTTGCAAACGCCTTTGCCAGGTTCAGTCCAAAGCCTGTTCCTGATTCCAATCCACTCTTTATTCCGGATTTTATCGCATCTTTTATTGAATCTATGACTTTATCTTTTAAATATGATGAAACAATATTCCCTACTATGTCTTCATTCATCTCATCCAAAACTTTTACAAGTCCTTCTGCCAATTCGGAATTTTCCGGAAGCATACGCAAAAGTCTGTAAATGGATTCTTCTTCTATTTCTTTTAACTCAATTAAGGCCGTAACCATTTGCCACTTTTCTATACCGTCTGATACGGCGGAAACCAACTTTCCGCTTGAAGAAAACATATCCGATGTAATATCATTAATTTGCTTACTGCTTAAATGCTTTGCGGCACTTTTCAAATCCTCTACCAAACTGTTTTTTCCGGTAATTGTAGCGGTATCATATACATTTTTAAAATTTTTAAAGTTTTCGGAAACACTGTTTGCCGAAGCACTTACAGTTTCGTCAACCATCATTATATTTTTTATCATCTTTTTTGCCGATTCGTCTCTCATTTTTTCCTCGAAAGACTTTCCGATACCGGCCAAAGATAATACTTCCGAAATAATAATATTTTTTCCCTCTTTTAAGGAATACATATAACTTGCAACAGCATTATCGGCAGTAGATCTACTATCAATTATTTCCTGATATCTTCTTTCAAAAAGGTCAATAATTGTATTCTCGGCCTGTGGAGAAAGATATTGCGGATAAAGCTGGAACAGCTGCAATTCCGTTATTCCGTACTGAGAATAAAAAGAATCGGCTGCTGAAGCTTGAAAAGTACCAAAACATACAGATATTGTTGAAATAATCATTACAATTGTCAATACAAAAGATATTAGTTTTTTCATAGCTTATTCCTCCTTAAATTATTCAAATTATATCATAACAATTAAAATAATTCAATATTTTCTGCCAATAAGTCGAATATTGAAAATGCCTATTTTTCTTTAATTTTCATTTTTTTCATTTTTGTCGATTTACAGCTCTTAAAATTCTTGATAAAAGATTAATTTTATGGTATTATAAGATAAATATGTAATTATGATAAAAGGAGTCAAGTTTTGTGGCTTTAAAGGAAGAAATAAACAGAAGAAGAACATTTGCCATTATATCCCACCCGGATGCCGGTAAAACGACACTTACGGAAAAATTGCTTTTATACGGAGGCGCTATTCAGACTGCCGGTTCGGTTAAGGGCAAGGCTACGGCAAAACACGCCGTTTCAGACTGGATGGAGCTTGAAAAACAAAGAGGTATTTCAATCACATCCTCAGTTATGCAGTTTGAATACGAGGGATATTGCATTAACATTCTTGATACTCCCGGACACCAAGACTTCTCCGAGGACACCTACCGTACGCTAATGGCTGCCGACAGCGTTGTTATGGTTATTGACGCCGCTAAAGGTATCGAGCCTCAAACAAGAAAACTTTTTAAGGTTACCGCAAGGCGACATATTCCGATTTTCACATTCATTAATAAATTAGACCGTGAAGCAAGAGACCCTTTCGAGCTATTAGATGAGCTTGAAAAGGAATTCGGTATCGGAACATACCCGATTAACTGGCCTATCGGTTGCGGCGCTGATTTTAAAGGTGTTTACGACCGTTCAAAAAAGCAAATTATGACCTTTAACGAATTTCACAGAGGTCAGGAAAAACTCCGTGCAATAGAGTGTGATATTACCGACACGGAAAAGCTTGACGAGTTAATCGGAGAGTACCAGAGAAAAGACCTTGTAGACCAAATCGAACTCCTTGACGGTGCAAGTTTTGACTTTGACTTAGACAAGGTACACAAGGGTGAACTTACCCCTGTTTTCTTCGGTTCTGCTCTTACCAATTTCGGCGTTGAGCCTTTCCTTGAAAACTTTCTTAAGATGACCTTGCCTCCCCTTGCGAGAAATACATCCGAAGGAAAGGTTGAGCCTACGGACGAAAGTTTTTCCGCCTTTGTTTTTAAAATTCAGGCTAATATGAATAAGGCTCACAGAGACCGTATGACCTTTATGAGAATTTGCTCGGGAAAATTCCAAAGAGACAAAGAATATTTCCATGTTCAGGGAGGAAAATCCCTGAGGCTTTCTCAACCACAACAGCTTATGGCATCTGACCGTCAGATTATCAACGAAGCCTATGCAGGAGATATTATCGGCGTGTTTGACCCGGGAATTTTCTCCATCGGCGACACGGTTTGCGAAACAAAAAATAAGGTTAAATTTGAAGGAATACCCACCTTTGCACCTGAACATTTCGCAATGATTGAACAGGTGGACAGTCTTAAAAGAAAGCAGTTTGTTAAGGGTGTTGAGCAAATTGCTCAGGAGGGTGCCATACAGATATTCCACGAGCCTGACACCGGAATGGAAAGGGTTATCGTGGGTGTTGTAGGTGTGCTTCAGTTTGAAGTGCTTGAATACCGTCTTAAAAACGAATACAATGTTGATGTAATACGAAATAATTTGCCCTTCCAATATATCCGTTGGATTAGAAATACCGATATTGATGTTAAAAATCTTAATCTAACCTCAGATACCAAATGGGTTCAGGATTTTAAGGGCAATAACCTTCTTATCTTTACGGGCGAATGGAATATAAACTGGGCGCTTGAAAAGAACGAGGGACTGTTACTTGAAGATTTCAGCAACAACTGATAATATATAATTTAGGTGATACAAAATGAGTGAAATAACAGAGAAAAAGAAAGTTTTAAGTTGTATTCAGCCAAGCGGTATGCTTACCCTGGGAAACTACTTGGGTGCTCTTAAAAACTGGGTTAATATGCAAGAGGAGTTTGATTGCACCTTTGCGGTTGCCGACCTTCACGCCATTACGGTGCGTCAGGAACCTGCAAAACTTCGTTCTCAAATATATTCAACCTATGCAATAATGTTGGCTCTCGGTCTTGACCCGGAAAAAAGCACCCTATTTATCCAGTCCCAAGTCCCCGAACATACTGCACTTTCTTGGCTTCTTTCCTGCAATACACAATTCGGCGAAATGTCAAGAATGACTCAGTTTAAGGATAAGTCGGCAAAACATGCTGACAATGTTAATGTAGGACTTTTCTCCTATCCCGTACTTATGGCGGCGGATATATTGTTATACAAGCCGGATTTTGTCCCGGTTGGTGCTGACCAAAAACAACATCTTGAAATTGCAAGGGATATTGCCGAGAGATTTAACCGTATTTACGGTGATGTTTTCACCATACCCGAAGCATACATTCCAAAAACAGGCGCCCGTGTAATGTCCCTGCAGGACCCTGAAAAGAAAATGTCAAAATCCGATGAAAATGCCAACGCTTGGGTGGCTATTCTTGATGATAAGGATACAATTATCCGTAAATTCAAGAGAGCCGTAACCGACAGCGACAACAGAATTATAGTTAGCGAAGACAAAAAGGGTGTATCCAATCTTATTACGATTTACTCGGCTGTTACCGGTAAAACAAGCAGTGAGATAGAAAAAGAATTTGAGGGCAAAGGCTACGGCGACTTTAAACTTGCTGTCGGCGAGGCTGTCGCTGACGAATTAGCACCTATTAAGGCGAATTACGAACGCTTTATTTCCGACAAGGCAGAACTCGAACGACTCTTTAAAGAGGGTGCTCAATCTGCCGAAAGGGTTGCAAGAAAAACCTACTTTAAGGCTATGAAAAAGGTAGGATTTGTTTTATGATTCCCGGAATTTCGGGAAACGATGCCCTTATTTCCAACCTTGAAAGCATTATTTCAAGCGGAAGAATACCCCACTCTTTTTTAATTGAGGGCGGTAGCTTTGAGGAAAGAAAGGCAGTTGCTAATTATATTGCCGGTGCTGTTGTATGTGAAAGTGATGAAAAGCCCTGTGGTAATTGTAGGCAGTGCAAACTTTGCGAAAACGGCTCTAATGTGGATATTTCCTATATAGGCCTTGAGGACGGAAAGAAAAATATTTTGGTTTCTCAAATAAGAAAACTTCGTGCCGATGCATTTATCAAGCCTCATTCGGCACAAAAAAGGGTTTTTATTATTGAAAACGCCGACTTAATGAACGAGCAATCCCAAAATGCACTTTTAAAAATATTGGAAGAACCTCCGGCAAGTGTGGTCTTCATTCTTCTTACTCCATCTCGTGCTTTAAGTCTTGTAACCATTATTTCAAGATGCAGTATTTTAAAGCTCTCCGACAAGGAAAACAATAATGACGAGGAACTTTTCTCGGTTGCGGAAAATATTCTTAATTTGCTTTTTGATTTCAAGGAATATGAGGCTTTGAAAATCCTATCGTCTTTTGAAAAGGACCGTCTTAAATCCGAAAAACTATTAAGGGCTATTCAAAAAAATTGCGCCGAAACTATGAAGTCCGGGAATATCTCGAATTATCGTGCCAAGGCATTAAGTAAAATTTATGACCAATGTGAAGAATATATTTCACTTATTCGCACTAACATTAATATGCCCCTTCTTTTTTCTGCGGCGATTTGCAGATTCAGAAGTTTCTTAGATTAAATACTAATTTCTTAAATGTTCGAAAGGAATTTTAAACTATATGACAAAGGTTGTTTCAGTTAAATTTAACGAAGGCGGAAGAAGTTATTACTTCAAGCCGCTAAACGGTGAACTTAATGTAGGCGACACGGTTATTGTGGATACCTCTGCCGGTCCTGCTATGGGAACTGTTTTTCAAGGTGTTAAAGAGGTCGAAGACGAAAATGTCGTTCAACCGCTTAAAAGGGTAATCAGAATTGCAACCGAAGACGATTTAAAATCGGCAAAAGAAAATAAAAAGAAAGAACCGAAAGCTTTTGAGATATGTGCTCAAAAAATTGTTGACCACGACCTTCAAATGAAGCTTGTTGATGTGGAATACTCCTTTGACGGCGGAAAAATCACATTTTTCTTTACCGCTGACGGCAGGGTTGATTTCAGAGATTTGGTTAAGGATTTGGCATCGGCTTTCCACACAAGAATCGAACTTCGCCAAATCGGTGTTCGTGATGAGGCAAGAATGTTAGGCGGTTTGGGAATTTGCGGAAATCCATACTGTTGCAAACAGTTTTTAGATGATTTTCAACCGGTTTCAATCAAGATGGCAAAGGAACAAGGTCTTTCACTTAACCCCACAAAAATTTCGGGTAGTTGCGGAAGACTTATGTGCTGTCTGAAATATGAGCAGGATTCCTATGAGTATTTAATGAAAATAACCCCGTCTCTCGGCTCAACCGTAAAAACGCCCGACGGTGTGGGAACCGTTGTGGATGTTAATATGATTACGGGCAACCTGATTGTCAACCCGAAAAACGGCGAAGGAATACCATACAAGATAAACCGTAAAGATGTAAAAATTCTATCCGGTAAGAAAAAGTCCGAAAAAGAAGAAAAATAAATATTTCCTCTTGCTTTTTAGTTGTTTTATTGTTAAAATACTACTAATGAAAAGATTTATCTTTTTATATAATCAATCTATGGAGGTGTTTTAGATGGCTTACAAAATTTCCGATGATTGTATCAGCTGTGGCGCTTGCGCTGCCGGTTGCCCTTGCGAGGCTATTGCCGAGGGTGATTCTCATTTTGAAATTGACCCTGAAAAGTGCTGCGATTGCGGTGCTTGTGCAGCAGGTTGTCCTGTTGAGGCTATTTCAGAAGGCTAATTACTTAAAAAAAGAAAAAAGGTGGTCGAAAGACCACCTTTTTCTTTTTGCTCTAAACTATTATAATCCGAATTTTATTTCTTTTCCCGACATATCAAACGGACGATATTTTACACCGGCACTGTCGAACATTCTCTTTGAGGCTACGGTGGAGTCGGTCTCACTGTATTTATCGCTTAGATATACGATTTCGCTTATTCCCGACTGAATAATTGCCTTTGCACATTCGTTGCAGGGAAAAAGTGTAGTATAGCAAACGGCGTCTTTAACCGAACCGCCATGACAGTTTAATATGGCATTAAGCTCGGCATGGCAAACGAAAAGGTACTTTGAATCAAGGGGATTGCCCTCTCTATCCCATGGGTACTCATCATCACTACAGCACCTTGGCATTCCGTTATATCCCATTGAAAGAATTTTTTTATCCGAGTCCACTATACAAGCACCAACCTGTGTAGAAGGGTCCTTGCTACGCATTGAGGATAAAATTGCTATCCCCATAAAATACTCATCCCAAGAAAGATAATCAGTTCTTTTCATAGCCTACCTCACGATTTTTTCTTTTATTCTAATACATTTTTCGGAATTTTTCAATTCTTTTCTTTTGAAAACAAAAATGCAACCAAAACAATCACCAATGGGAACACTGCGCAAACCGTAAATCCGCTGTTAAGACCGGTTTTGTCTGCAATAATCCCAAGAAGCCACGGTCCTGACGAGCAACCGAGGTCGCCCGAAAGTGCCAAAACACTGAACATTAATGTTCCGCCCATGGGAAAGGTTTTTACTGCAAATGATAATGTTCCCGGCCAAAACATACTAACCGTTATTCCGCATAAAGCACAGGCCGTCAGGGAAATAACCGGATTTCCCGTAAAACCTACGACAAAATAACAAACTGCCGTAAAAGCACTGCAAATTGTCATAATCTTAAGATACGGTATTCTATCCGAAAACTTTGCGTACAAAACTCGTCCTATGCCCATAAATATTCCGAAAGCGCAAGGTCCTAAAAGGTCGCCTTGGAATTTGGATATTTTAAGACCGTTTTGGGCGAAGATTGATGCCCATTGGCTCATAGCAATCTCCGATGCACCCGAAGCAATCATAAAAAGGATTAGATAGTAGAATTTTTTGTCAGCAAACAAATTTTTCTTTTTTTCTTCCGCCGTAGATTTAGGCTCAACCACCGGAACGGTAGCAAAGAAAAACATATTAAGCAAAGGTATAACCGCCCAAACAAGGGGAACAAGTCGCCACATTTCGTATCCCGAAAGTTTAACAATAAGGGTGGTTACAAGTATGGTAAAGCTTTGTCCCCAACAATAAAAGGAATGAAGCACCGCCATATTCCCTGCCTTGTTTTCGGTAGGCAAATACTCCATAATAGGGCTTATTACAACCTCGACAATACCGCTTCCGAAGGCATAAAACACCACGGCAATCACAATACCCAAGTATGTATTGCTAATAACACCTGTGAGAACGGCAAGTAACACCAGTCCTAATGCCGCCAATCCCTGACAAAGCACCGCCGATTTCTTAAATCCTATCCTTTTTACAATAAAAGGGGTTGTCATATCGGCAAATATTTGGACAAAAAAGTTGATGAAAATAAGTCTGCCCAAGCTCTCATAAGAAAGGTTATACTCTTTCTTAAAAATAACAAAAAGTATGGGTAAAAAGTTATTAATTACGGCCTGAACGGTGTATCCGCCATAACACGCCAATTTTGTTTTCTTATACTTATTGTTCATTTAGTTCCTCGATAATTTCTATAAGTTCCATAGGTTTTTCTATGATTTTTTCAGCACCGTTTTTCTTAAGTTCCTCTGCCTCTCGGTATCCCCAAAGTTCTCCCACAGGGTAGGCACCACTGTTAAAGCCGGTTAAAATATCTACACCGGAATCACCTAAAAAAACACATTCGCAGGGCTTAACACCAAGGCTTTCCATAGTCAGTATTGCCGCAGTGGGGTCCGGTTTCGGTAAAAGTCCTTCTCTTTTACCGAAAATAAGTTTGAAAGCACCGCCGTAGGCATCGGTTACGACCTTTTCTGCCATATCTTGGTCCTTGTTGGTAACAACGGCTAATTTATATCCCCTTTTATTAAGCTCTGCTACAAGTTCCGGTACACCATCATAAGGATAGGTATTATCGGCATAGTGTACCGAATAATAACCGTTAAATTTGCCTACCGTATCAGTTACGGTTTCGTTATCCCTATTTTCCTCCGGCAATGCGCGTTCTATAGTTTTTCTTATGCCGTCCCCTACAAAATATTTGTATTTTTCTACATCGTGGGCGGGAAAACCGTTTGCTTTAAGCGCCTCGTTTACTCCGTTTGCCAGGTCGATAAGAGAATTAACCAAGGTCCCGTCTAAATCGAATAAAACTGCTTTAATCATAAAATAACCTCTAAAAAGAAAAATCTCGAGTAGCCGAAAGGCTGCCCGAGAAGTTCACACAAATTAAAATAAATCAGATTGCTCTTGTAACCTTTCCGGAACGCAAGCAACGGGTGCAAACGTTAATACGACGCGGAGAGCCGTTAACGATAGCCTTAACCTTTTTTACATTTGGCTTCCAAGTTCTGTTGGAACGTCTGTGTGAGTGGGATACCTTAATCCCGAAAGTAATTTCCTTATTGCAGATATCACATTTAGCCATGGTCTGCACCTCCTTAAATCAATCCATTTATATACGATAGCAAAATGTATTATATCAAATAACCCTAAAAAAAGCAAGTGTTTTTTTTCATTTTTTTCAAAAAACCCCTAAAAAATCAAAAAATCAGCACCGACAGTAACTAAAGACACAATAATTCCGGCAGCTGCAACGCCCATTGCTATGGCAGGAAAAGCCTTTTTAAGCCTCATATCAAGCATAGCGGCAACCAACGCACCTGTCCAAGCACCTGTTCCCGGAAGCGGTATTGCCACCAGAATAAAAAGTCCCCAAAAAGCATATTTCATAACAACATCCGACTTGCTCTCGGCTCTTTTTTCAAGTTTTGTTATTACTCCGTCCAATTTCGGTATATACTTCCGTAACAAACTGAATATTTTTCTTATGAAAATAATTATAAACGGCACCGGCAACAAATTTCCTAAAATCGACACAACTGCCGAAAGAACTATGCTAAGTTTATATGTACCGTATGCAATGGGGATTGCACCTCTAAGCTCAATAACCGGCACCATAGATATTAAAAATGTTTTAATAATACTGTTTATTAAACCCAAAGCTTTTCTCCTTAAACTTTTTCCGGCAATAATTCAATAAAGGATTGATTTGGTGTGAAAATCCTATCCAAATATTCAAATATGCTCATATGATTTTGAATTGACCTTAAAAGAATAAACGCTACCAGTCCCAAAATAAATGCAACGATTATAATAAGCATAATTCTTATGGCAATATCTATGCGTCTTTCTTTTCTCCTCAAGCCGTCAACATCTTCTATATCAACAAAGCTTTTATCGTCTGCCTTTTCCGTCTGCGGTTCGTTATCGAAAAAATCACCTAAAATCAGCTGTGAATCAAGCTGGTCCTTTTGCTTTACATAATCGCTTTCAAAAGTAATATCATCATCGTCAACCGCCGGGGTTTCAAGCACAAATTCCTCACCTTGGGCATATTCTCCCATTTGCTCAATAGGTTCATCTTCTTCGCAATGTTCAGCAGGTGTGGTGTCAAGTTCTTCTTCCAATATCTTTTTTTCATCTAAAACAAAAAACTCATCGTTTTGTGCGCCCTGTTCCGTAACAAGCCCTGCAACCCTTGAAACATAAGGATGGATAAGCTCGTTCATTATTCGTTTTCTTAACGACTTATTCTCGGTTAGCAAAATAATGGTTTGCTGCTTTTTCTCAATAATACAACCGCCGAATATTCCGTCAGAGGAAACAAGAGGTACCGAGCCCTGCAAAATAGAAAAGTCCGCCTCTTCTTCTATGGCATATTTATCGTTATCAATTTTTTCAAGTCCGATTTCGGCAACGGCAGATACAGTTTCAATAAGCCCTTTTTCTCCAAACAAAGGACCGCAAACAATAACAATCTTGCTTCGGCTGACACTTCTTGCCAAATTAACGGCTAATTCTTTTCTGGTTGATGCCTTATCGGTAAGCATTCTCATTCTGCAACAACCGCACAAATTGAATTCCATCTCAAAATCGGTGCTTATTGTATAATAAAGAATATCAATCTTAATGTTTTGATTCATCAAAGAGTCCCCCTCTTAAATACTATTCTATATATGAATATACTATTCCCTCAATAGCACGACTGATTAATGGCTCAATGTCCAAATATTCCTCGGCTTTTTCACATTGTCCGGGTTTAGGTCTCGTATGCGGATGCTTCGGAGTAAACACGGTGCAACAATCTTCATAAGGCAAAATCGAGGTTTCAAAAGCATCCATAGCCCTTGAAATTTTAATTATTTCTTCCTTGTCCATTCCTATAAGAGGTCGCATTACAGGCAAATCGCAAACACTGTCCGTAGCACCGATAGCAGGTAAAGTTTGACTTGCAACCTGTCCTAAACTCTCCCCTGTTATAAGTCCTAAGCACTCGTTTTCTTTTGAAACTCTACAAGCAATTCGCATCATCATTCTGCGCATAATAAGGGTGAAATAATCTTCAGGGCATTTATCCCTTATTTCCTCTTGAATTTCGGTAAACGGAACAACGGCAAGTTTAATAGTTCCGCTGTATCTTGCAACTTTTGACAGTAAGGTCTTAACCTTTTCCTCGGCTAATGCGCTTGTGTAAGGTGGTGAAGCAAAGTGGATAGCATTTAGAGAAAGTCCTCTTTTTGCCATCATATATGCTGCAACCGGACTGTCAATTCCACCGGAAATAAGTACATTCGCCTTACCCGAAGTGCCCACAGGAAGTCCACCGGCACCCTTTTCTTGATTTCCTCTTATATAAGCGGCATAATCCCTGACCTCCGCCGTAACAATTATATCGGGGTTATGAACATCAACTCTTAAATGCGGAAATGCCGAAAGCAAAACTCCTCCCAGTTGTGCCGAAAGCTCAGGAGATTTTAAGGGAAAGGTTTTATCTGAACGCTTTGACTCAACCTTAAAAGTTTTAGCCTTTCTCAAGGAGTCGGCAAGGTATAACGGCGCCTTCGCAAAAATATCCTCGGGTGTTTTTTCGCAAACACAGGCACGGCTGAATCCCGCAATACCGAAAATACATCTTACCCTTTCCAAAGCCTCTTCAAAATCAAAATCATCACACTGAGGTTCAATATAAATAGTAGACTGTGCCTTAACAATTTTTATTTCGCCCAAAGACTTTAAACGCCTTTTAATGCTATTTACAAGTTTATTCTCAAAATTACAGCGATTGAGTCCTTTAAGTGCAAGTTCGCCGTCCTTTATTAGTATTATTTCTTTCATTTGTTCCACCTTTTACCGTGAATATCCTATTTTTAACAATATACATAGTGTATTATACTACATTTTTCCGCAAATAACAACAAAAATAAGCAGGAAATTCCAAACTTTCCTGCTTATTTTTAAATTATACTTTATTCTTTATCGCAACATTCGTCTTTTTTAGGCTCAGGTAACTTTTTCTTTGCGGGTTTAGTATTATCTCCGAGACCTGTTGTTTCGGCAAAAATCGCATTATTTGTTACGGCATTCACAGCATCTGTAGGGATAATAATCTTTGAGGCGGTGCCGTTTGACATATTTACAAGAGCTTCGTATTTTTTAAGCTCTAAAACAGCGGCATCAACACCGGCTTCCTTCAAGGCGGCAAGACCGTCAGCCTCGGCTTTCTTTGAAAGGTAAATAGCCTTTGCTTCACCTTCGGCACGGGCAATTCTTGCATCTCTTTCACCTTCGGCAGCAAGAATCATAGCTTGTTTATCACCTTCGGCACGGGTAATTGCGGCAGCCTTGTGTCCCTCAGCTTGTAGCAAGGTTTCACGGCGGTCTCTTTCAGCCTTCATTTGCTTTTCCATAGCATTTTGGATTTCGGCAGGTGGGATAATATTCTTAAGCTCGACTCTTGTTACCTTAATACCCCACTGGTCTGTGGCTTCATCAAGAATAGCAGTCATCTTGCTGTTTATGGTATCTCTCGAGGTAAGTGTTCCGTCAAGTTCCATTTCGCCGACTATATTACGAAGGGTTGTAGCGGTAAGATTTTCAAGTGCATTAATGGGATTTACAACACCGTAGGTATAAAGTCTTGCGTCAAAAATACGGAAATAAACCACCGTATCAATTTGCATTGTAACATTATCCTTGGTAATAACCGGCTGCGGAGGAGAGTCCATAACCTGCTCTTTAAGGGTTATCTTCTTAGAAATATTCTCAATAATAGGAATTTTAACATGAATACCCGCATCCCAAGTTACCTTGTATTTACCTAAAGACTCAATAACATATTGTGTGGCTTGCGGTACAATTCTGATGTTGGAAAAAATCGTTATTACAACAATAATTCCTAAAGCAATCCAAATCATTTCCATAAAAATCCTCCTAAAAATCTTTTATTTTACTAAAACTTCTTTAATCTTTTTCTTGCGGTCAAGAACCAAAGCAAAGGAGTTTACAGCGCTTTTGAAATGTGTATTATCTGCAAACATATCGTTTACGATATTTGTAATATTTTCGTCCTTATAACAAGCGGCAGCAAGACAGGCAACAACTAAATTTACGGTTTCCTTATCACCCGAAACATAAGCATCGGATACAAGGTCCGAAACCTTTTTTACGGACTTCTTGGTGTTTTCCGAAAGAGTGGTCTTTATTGCGGGAACAATATATGTTCCGTAAAAATTAAGATAAAGGAAATTGCCGTACTTTGCCACATATTCCTTATAGGTATCCTTATACTGCGGAAATGTATCAAGAGCCTTTTTGGTGAATGCCGCAATATTATAAACTCCGTCCTTATTTGCTGTGGGAAGGTCAATGTTTTGATTTACTCTTTTTGCCTTTATTCCCATATTTTCACGCAAGGTTTCGGTAAAATCAATACCCACGCTTTCGGCATCCTTTGCATTTTGAGAATCATCAAAAAGCCAAGCCTCAGCCTCGGTGAACTCTCCGACACTTCCGTTTTCATCTACATCGGCAAGCAAAAGCAAATACATTTGTCTTTCTTCGCTGTATTCAACCTTTACAGCTTTTTTACCGTTTTTAAATCCACCGCATTCGCAGGACTCAAAACCGTTTTCATCAAAAAAAGGTTGCATTTCCTTAATAACCGAATCAAAATATCTATTATCCAAAAAAATTCACTCCAAAACTTATTTTATATATTGTAACATAAATAATACTTTTGAGCAACAATTTTCTTGAAAGAACGGGAATTTTATTTTATAATAAATATTGGTAAAAATTCTTTTTCGGAGGACATATGAATCTCGCAGATATAAATGAAGTTAGAAAAATATTGGAATTAAGCGGTTTTTCCTTTAAAAAATCCTTGGGGCAAAACTTTCTTATAGACGAAACGGTTTGCCCGAGAATGGCAGAGTTTTCTATTAAGGAAGGCTACGGCGCCATCGAAATAGGTCCGGGAGCCGGAGTTTTGACACGAGAACTTGCGAAATGTGCAAAAAAGGTTGTGGCTATTGAGCTTGATAAAAGGCTTAAAAATATTTTAGACCAAACTTTGTCGGATTTTGACAATGTAAAGGTTGTTTTTGAAGACGCCCTTAAAATCGACCTAAAGGCCCTTATCGAAGAGGAGTTTAAGGATTGCAACGGTGTTGCGGTTTGTGCTAATTTGCCTTATTATATCACCTCGCCGCTTATTATGACACTTTTGCAGTCAAAGTTGCCCATTAAATCCTTGACTGTTATGGTGCAAAAGGAAGCGGCGGATAGAATTTGTGCCCCTGTGGGAAGTCGTGATGCGGGAGCCCTTACGGTAGCTGTTAATTATTATAGCACCGCAACCAAGCTTTTTGATGTTCCGAAGGAATCGTTTTTGCCCTCTCCGAAGGTGGATTCGGCTGTTATAAAGCTGGAACTATTAGATATTCCCCCTGTTTTCGTAAAGGACGAAAAAAAGTTTTTCTCCCTTGTTAAGGCTTGTTTTGCCCAAAGAAGAAAAACATTTTTAAACACCGTTTCAAACACACTGGGAATAGATAAACAAACATTAAGAAATGCCCTTTCTTCCCTCGGTTTGCCCGAATCTGTCAGAGGCGAAACCCTGACAATGGAAGAATTGGCAAAGATTGCGGATATTATTTTTTAAATTACACCCGTATTTTTCGGTTGCCTCGTAAGAGGCGAGAAAAACGGCGCCGTTATAATTTTTAAAATTCGGAAGATTTATCTTTCAAATTTTAAACAGTACCTGTAAAACCAAAAGTGCTATTATGCAGGGTACGGAAAATGTACTGATACCTACGGCGGTATATGGGTTTACGGGAATTCTTACCCCTGAGTATTTTGCTGTCAGGTTGATTATTATCCAAATCGTTATTCCTATTATTCCGTTAAGCAGTATTTTCCTTATTGCTTTTCCTCTGATTACACCAAAGGCAAAAATAATCAGGTAAAAAACACCCAACAAAACAACTGCACATATCCCTAAAATCTTCAAAACATTCACCCCGAATAATAAAAAATCCCTCATAGTAAACCTATGAAGGATTTTTTTGTTTTATTCGGTTTTATTTGAATTAAGCTTCCGAGAACATATCTTTGCCAACACCGCAAAGTGGACAAGCAAAATCCTCAGGCAAATCTTCAAACTTGGTTCCCGGAGCAATTCCGTTATCGGGATCGCCTAATTCTTCATCGTACTCCCAACCACAAGCATCGCATACATATTTCATAGCCGTTTCTCCTTTCGTATTTTACTCTATGGGTTCAAAATCTGCGGCACCGTGCTTACAAAGAGGACAAACAAAATCATCGGGAAGTTCATCACCCTCATAAACATATCCGCAAACCTTACAAACAAAGCCTTTCTTATTTTCGGTTTCCGGCTTTGGTTTAACATTGTTTTGATAATATGTGTATGTCATAGTTTCAACATTAGACATTACCCGAGCTTCGGTAACCTCGCAAATAAACATACCGTGGGTTCCGAGGTCAACCTCGTCTATTACCTTAAGGGACATAACCGAATTAATATATCTCGGCAAGAAAACAAGTCCGTTGTCGGTTCTTGTGGCCTCTGCTTCACAGTCTTTAAACTTATCAATGTTTCTTCCGCTTCTAAATCCGAAAGCCTCAAACACCTTAAAGGGTGCCTCCTGCGAAAGGCAGTTTACATTCATAATTCCTGTTTTGTGAACCGTGTTGTAGGTATAGTTTTGTTTGTTGATATTAACCGCAACTCTAAGAGGCGAATCGGTAAGTTGAGTAACGGTATTTACAATGCAACCATTGTCTTTTGTGCCGTCATTTGTTGTAACAACATAAAGTCCGTATCCAATCTTAAAGAGAGCTGACATATCGTTTTTATCGGCGGTTTCGCCGTTTCTCTGTTCATAATCGGAACAAAGCTCATCTGCCAATGCCTCAAGCTGTTTTCTACTTTCCTCGTTAAGCGCCGAAAGAATACGAACATTGTTTTCGGCAAAGGTGATTTCCTTGCTTTTTGAAAACATTTCTTTCATAACCTTTGTAGCCTGTGGAGCCCAAGAGCCGTTTTCGATAAAGGCAATCTTGCGTTTTTGATATCCGCGTTCAACAAGATGAGAAATAAAGGTTCTCATAAACGGGAAAATATCTGCATTATAAGTAGTTGTGGCAAGAACAAGTCTTCCGTATCTAAAAGCATCTTCAACGGTTTCAAACATATCGTCTCGTGCAAGGTCGGCAACTGCAACCTTAGGACAGCCTTTTTTCTTAAGAAGGTCGGATAGTTCTTCCACAGCCTTTTTGGTGTTTCCGTAAACCGAGGTATAGGCAATACATATACCGTCGCTTTCTATTCCGTAGGAAGACCAAGTGTTATAGGTTTCAATATAATAGCCTAAATTTTCGTCAAGAACAGGACCGTGCAAAGGACAAATAACCTCTATATCAAGGGTTGCCGCTTTCTTAAGAACGGCTTGAACCTGAGCACCGTATTTTCCCACAATGCCGAAATAATAGCGTCTTGCTTCACAAGCCCAACCCTCCGGGTCTTCCACATCGTTAGCACCGAATTTACCAAATCCGTCAGCCGAAAATAAAACCTTGTCGGTGGAATCGTAGGTCATAATAACCTCCGGCCAGTGCACCATAGGTGCCGTAACAAAGTTTAAGGTGTGCTTTCCTAAGTTAAGTGTATCACCCTCGCCGACAATAATTCTTCGGTCCTCATACTCAGTGCCGAAAAAGTTTTTCATCATAACAAACGCCTTTGCCGATGAGACAATAGTAGTCTTCGGATAGGTGTTCATAAACGAGGTAATGTTTGCCGAATGGTCAGGCTCCATATGTTGAACAATGAAGTAATCAGGCTCTTTTCCTCCTAATACCCCTGCAACATTGTCAAGCCACTCGTGGGTGAAGTTTTTGTCCACCGAATCCATAACGGCAATCTTTTCGTCAATAATCACATAAGAATTATATGCCATACCATTAGGAACATCGTATTGACCTTCAAACAGGTCGATTTTGTGGTCATTAACTCCAACATATTTAATGTCGTTGGTAATTTTCATTTTTTTGCCTCTTTTCATTTTGAACTTTAATCATTGTAACACACTAAGGTTTATTTTACAATAGCAACAAATTGAATATTTTAAAAGTTATGGTATATGTCAAAACTTTTTAATAGGATAAAAATTTAAAAAATGGCAATACTTAAGTTAATCTTCAAAAATTTCCCAAAAATACCGTCTGTTTGAGGGCGGAAAATCATCCAAAACACCGTATTCCGGGTCATAAAATTTACCGTTACGGTAAAGAGACCAATGCCAACATTTCGGTGTTTGAAGACTAAGCAGTGCAATATTGGGTAAATCCGCTTTTTTTGACACAGGCTTTCGCTGTTTGTCTATTTTAATGCCAAACTCGCCAAGGGCAAAAAACATATCCGAAAGTTTGGTTTCCTTATCAGTACCCACAAGTTTCATAATATTCTCTTGTGTTTCCCCCGAAATCATCGCTAAAACCGCCTGACCGCAAGATAGAGGATTTATTTCAAATTGATGTAACATTTCTTTTTTTAAAGGCATTTTCATTCCTCCGATTATAACTATTTTATCATAAAACCCTTTGCTCGTCAAATTATGAAAAAATAAGATTCTATAAGGATTTTTTACTTGTAAAACCTATAAAATTGTGTTATAATTTTCTTAATTATTACTCGGAGGAAAAATCATGTGTAAAATACCCTTTAAAAAACTAAGCGAAAATGCTATTGTTCCATCTTACGGCACTGATTTTTCAGCCGGAGCCGACATATATGCGCTATTACCGCAGGAAAGTGTGGAAATTGCCCCGGGAGAGACATTTTTAGTACACACCGGAATTGCCATGGAAATCCCCCAAGGCTACGGCGGATTTGTTTTTGCAAGAAGCGGTCTTGCAACTAAAAAAGGTCTTGCACCTGCCAACAAAGTAGGTGTTATTGACTCGGATTATCGCGGTGAACTTATGGTTCCGCTTTTTAACCAATCGGGTAAAACACAGTCAATTTCCACAGGTGAGAGAATTGCTCAAATAGTATTTATGCCTTATTTAAAGGCAGAGTTTACCGAAACGGATTCTCTTAACTCAACCGACAGGGATAAGGGTGGTTTCGGCTCCACAGGTACAAAATAACTATTTTGTAACTTTATCGTTTTGTTGCTTGCAAGACGAATAAAATAAAAACAAAAATCTAAATAAAACAGGAGGCTACTATTTTATGGCAGACCCAAAGCAGAAGAAAAACTACGGTTATTCTGCAAAGAAAAATTTTTATAATCGTGCGGCACAAAAGACCAAAGACAACAATATGTTAAGTGATGTGGATATGTCGCAAAAAAAGGTTGAAAAAACCTTAGGCAGTACGGGATTTAGAAAAAGTTTCGCAAATAAGCAGTCAAAACCAAAAAAACCGGTTAAGATTATTCCCCTTGGAGGACTTGGCGAAATCGGTAAAAACATTACCCTTTATGAATATGACGGCGAAATGATTCTTGTGGATTGCGGAATGAGTTTCCCCGATGAGGAAACACCCGGCATTGATATTGTAATTCCCGATTTTGCATACATTCTTGAATGTAAGGACAAAATCAAGGGGCTGTTTATCACCCACGGACACGAAGACCATATCGGTGCTATCCCCTATCTTTTAAAAGAATTTAATGTTCCCATCTATGCCACAAGCCTTACAATTGCACTTATTACCGAAAAATTAAGAGAGCATAGGTTACTAAATGAGGCTTCTTTAAATGTGGTTAAGCCGGGAAGCTCTGTAAATCTCGGTAATTTCAATGTAGAATTTATCCATGTAAACCACTCTATTCCCGATGCGGCAGGTTTTGCAATTACCACACCTGCCGGAATTATCGTACACACCGGCGACTTTAAGATTGATACCACGCCTATTGATGATAATATTATAGATTTAGCCCGTTTTGCCGAGCTTGGAAAGAAGGGCGTATTGGCGCTTCTTGCCGACTCTACCAATGCCGAAAGACCGGGATATACCTCCTCGGAAAAATTGGTGGGCAACTCCTTTGAAACCCTATTCAGCAAGGCTGAAGGACACCGAATTGTTGTTGCCACATTCTCTTCCAATATACACCGTATTCAGCAAATTATCGACCAGGCTGTTAAATGCGACCGAAAGGTTGCCGTTTCGGGAAGAAGTATGCTTAATGTTGTTAAGGTTGCTTCCGAGCTTGGGTATTTAAAGGTTCCCGAGGGTGTTTTAATAGAAATTGAAACCATCAAAAACTATCCCACCGAGAAAATTGTTGTTGTAACAACAGGCAGTCAGGGCGAACCTCTTTCGGCACTTCACCGAATTGCTTTTTCGGAACACAGACAGGTGGAAATTATACCCGGAGATATGTTTATTATTTCGGCGACACCTATTCCCGGAAACGAAAAAACCGTCAGCAAGGTTGTAAACGAGCTGATTAAACGGGGAGCAAATGTAGTTTACGAAAAGATGTATGATGTTCATGTTTCGGGCCACGCCTGTCAGGAAGAACTTAAAATGATGTTGAGCCTTGTAAAACCGAAATATTTTATGCCGGTGCACGGGGAGGAAAAGCATTTATACAAACATTCTCTTCTTGGTTTGGCAATGGGTATTCCTCAGGAGAATATCATCTTAAGCACCAACGGTACCGTTGTGGAATTAACCGACAAAAGCTTTAACACCGCTTCATCGGTTCCCGCAGGAAGAGTACTGGTTGACGGCCTTGGTGTCGGTGATGTGGGCTCTATCGTACTGCGAGACAGAAAGCACTTAGCCGAGGGTGGAATTATTGTTGTTACGGTTGTTGTAGATGCCGTATCAAGAGAAGTTTTGTCCCGTCCCGAAATTGTTTCGAGAGGCTTTGTTTTTGTAAAAGAATCCGAAGAGTTAATGTCTCAAATTGAGTTTGCGGTTTACGACATTTTGGAAGCCTGTTACAAGGGAAATGTCAAGGACTGGAACATTTACAAAACACGAATTAAAGACGGAATCGGTAAATTTTTATATAATAAAACCCATAGAAGTCCTATGGTTTTGCCGGTTATTGTTGAAATATAAATACTGATTTTTCAGAAAGAAACGGTGATATACTATGAAGGTTATACTACTTGCCGATGTTAAGGGTAAAGGTAAAAAAGGAGAACTTTGCAATGTATCTGACGGATACGCAAGAAATTTCCTTTTTCCGAAAAATTTAGCCATAGAGGCAGACAGTGCCGCTATGAGTGAGCTTAAAAGCCGTAACGAGGCCACTGCTCATCACAAACAGGAAGAATTAGACGCTGCAAAGGCTACCGCCGAAAAATTAAACGGCAAAACCGTTACTATGTCTGCCAAGGCAGGTTCAAACGGCAAATTGTTCGGCAGCATAACATCAAAGGAAATCGCTTCGCAAATCGAAAAGGATTTCGGAATTAAGGTTGACAAAAAGAAAATGAATGTTGCCGACATTAAAAACTTCGGCGAATATACTGCCGAAATCAAACTGCATATCGGTGTTGTTGCAAAAATCACCGTTAAGGTAACAGAGTAATGGCACGGGAAAATTTTACGGATTTATATGCCAGACAGCCCTATTCCCTTGAGGCCGAACAGGCGATTTTAGGCTCAATAATAATTGAACCTAAGTGCCTAAGCGATGTGGCTGTTTCGGTCAAGAGTGAATACTTTTATTTGCCTCAGCACAAGGATATTTATACTATCATCTCTTCGATGTACGAGCTTAATCAAACCATTGATTATGTTTCGCTTCTTGAAAAGCTAAAGCAAAAAGGTACATACGATGAGGACGGCGGCAAGGCATATTTATCCCAACTGATTCAGTGTGTTCCCTCAACGGCAAATATTGCTTCCTACATTTCAATCGTTAGGGACAAATATTATTCAAGAGCTTTGATGAATGCCGCAAACGACATTTTGAAGGACATTGAGGATAACGAGCTTGAATCCGCAAAACTTCTTGACAGTGCCGAACAGAGGATTTACGAAATTCGTTCGGGAAGAGAGGTCAGCGGACTTACCCATATTAAAAGCGTTATTGAGAACGAAACCTTTGACCGTCTTGCAAAAATCACAAACCCCGATACCAAGGAACAGTTTAAGGCTACTCCCACCGGCATCAGCGACCTTGATAGAATGATAACCGGACTTAATAAGTCGGACCTTATTATTTTAGGTGCAAGACCGGGTATGGGTAAAACCTCATTTGCTTTAAATCTTGCCAGAAATGTTGCTGTTAATGCAGGAAAAACCGTTTGCTTTTTCTCTTTGGAAATGACAAGGGACCAGTTAGCTCAAAGAATGTTATCAAGCGAAGCCGGAATTAAGAGTGAGAAATTCAGAACCGGCGAAATTGAGCCTGACGAATGGACTACTATCGCCAAGGCAAGTGAGCATTTATCAAAAGCAAATATTTATTTTGACGAGTCTTCAAACATTACGGTTCCCGAAATGAAGGCGAAGCTTCGCAGAATGAAGGATGTAGGTCTTGTGGTTATTGACTACTTAGGTCTTATGCATACTCCAAGGCCCAACGACAACCGTGTTCAGGAAATTTCCGAAATTACAAGAAGCCTTAAAATTATGGCAAAAGAGCTTAATATTCCTATTATTGCCTGTGCTCAGCTTTCCCGTGGAACGGAACAAAAGGGCAAATCTCACAAACCGGCTCTTGCCGACCTTAGAGATTCCGGCTCTATTGAGCAGGACGCTGACATAGTATTGTTCCTATACAGAGAAAGTTATTACGACAGCGAAAAGAGTGATGAGGATAATACATCTAATCCGCACAATGCCGAATGTATTGTTGCCAAAAACCGACACGGTGAAATCGGCACGGTAGAGCTTTATTGGGACGGTCAGTTCACAAGATTTACCGGCATTGATTGGTCTAATAAGTCGTGATTGCAAAAATAGAAGCCGCTATAAGGCGGTACAAACTACTTGACGGAGTAAACGAGGTAACCGTTGCCCTCTCGGGAGGTGCCGATTCGGTATCCTTGCTTTTTGCTCTTAATATGTTAAAAAACAAATACGGTTTTTCCCTTTATGCCGCCCATTTTCATCACGGAATAAGGGGCAAAGAGGCTGACAGAGATTTGGCTTTTTGCGAAGAACTTTGCCGAAAGCTTTCGGTTGCACTGTTTTCCGAAAAGGGTAATGTCCCCTTATATTCAAAGGAAAAAGGCATATCCCTTGAAACAGGTGCAAGAGAACTTAGATACGACTTTTTAAATAGGGTTTCAAAGGGTGTTATAGCCACGGCACATACAGCAAGTGATAATGCCGAAACGATTTTATTTAATCTTTCAAGAGGCTCTTCGGCAACGGGAATAAGAGGTATTCCCCCGAAAAGGTGCAACATTATAAGACCTCTTATTTTTTGCGGAAGAACCGATGTTGAAAACTTTTTGAGAAAAAACGGTCTGCAATTTGTTACCGATTCCACCAATCTTACCGATGATTGTTCTCGAAATATTATAAGGCATAAGGTTATTCCGGTACTGAAAGAGATTAATTCATCTCTTGAGGATAATTGCTCTAAACTTTCGGTTTGTCTCGGCGAGGATAACGATTTTATTTGTTCTATTGCCGAAAAAGAGTACCTTAAAAGATATGACGAAACCGGACTTGATATTAGGAGTTTTAATATTCTTCATCCTGCTGTGGCAAAGCGGGTAATAATAAGGTATTATAACTATATCATTAAACAAGCGCCTGACTTTTATCATATTGAGAAGATTTATGATATTTGTTTAAAAGGCTTTGGAACAACAAGTGCTCAAACCGAACTTTTTGCAACAATAAACAGGCAGCGACTGATATTTACAGAAGGTTTGGAAGTACCTGATTTAACTTTTAAGGTTGAAATAAAAAATTTAAACCGTGATGAGTTTAAAGCACTAAGCCTTGACAAAAATATTCCAAAAGGCAAAATTAACAAATTGTTCTTAAAATCGGCTGTGGATTGTGATAAGATAATAGGCAACCCGAGAATGATTAAAAAAAATTCAGGCGATACTCTTAAACTTGCAAATTCAAACTGCACAAAAACACTTAAAAAACTTATCACCGAAAAGAAAATACCCCTTGAACAACGCAAAAATATACCTGTTTTTGCCGATGATGAAGGTATTGTATGGGTTTACGGTGTAGGTTGTGCTGATAGAGTTAAAATAGATGATAAAACAAATAGAATAATATTGTTTGATATATCAATTGGGGAGAAATAATAATGAATATTGAAAAAGAAATTAAGGATATATTAGTATCCGAAGAAGAGCTTAAACATATATGCAAGGAGTTGGGAAAGCAGATTTCAAGGGACTACGAAGGAAAAAACCTTCTTCTTGTAAGCGTTCTTAAGGGTGCGGTTGTATTTATGGCGGATATTTTAAGGGAAATTACCGTTCCCTGCCAAATTGATTTTTTGTCCGTTTCCTCATATTCCGGCACAAAATCCACCGGTGTCGTTAAGTTTAAGAAAGACCTTGATATAAATCCGGACGGTTGCGACATACTTATTGTTGAGGATATTTTGGATTCCGGTGTTACCCTTTCATATTTAAAGGGAGTTTTGGAGGATAGGAATGCAAAAAGCATTAAAATTTGTACACTTCTTGACAAACCGGCAAACAGAAAAGCCGATATTAAGGCGGACTATGTAGGCAAGGTTATACCCGATGAATTTGTAGTAGGTTACGGTCTTGACTATGCCGAAAATTATCGTAATTTGCCCTTTATCGGAATTCTTTCCCCAAGTGTTTACGAAAACAATTAAAATATACAAAAGGAGTTTTTTCGTTGAATAAGAACCTAAGAAATGTATTGCTGTATATCGGAATACCGATTATTTTAATCCTCTCATTTGCGGCTGTTTCAACCCTTACAAAAAACACCCAAAAGACCGAGTATTATCAAATAATCGAAAAAATTACCGATAACGAAATAAGTGAATATCAGCTTAACCTTTACACAGGTGATTTAGCTTATAAGCTAAGGGCTGACGGTAAAACCTATCACTATACTGTCGCCGATGCATCACTGTTTTACAATGATGTAAACGAGGTTGTTCAACTTATAAATCAACAAAACAAGGGTACCGACAAGATAATCAAGTACGATTATAAGAGTGGCGGCGAAACCTCTTGGATTATGAACATTCTACCCACCGTTTTAATGTTGGCTATTATGGTAGTTTTCGGCATCTTTATTATGAAGCGTATGAATTCCGCTATGGGTACCGACAAGACTATGGGATTTGGAAAAGCCAAGGTTAAAAAGGCAGACGACCGCAAAAAAACCACATTTGCAGATGTTGCCGGTGCTGACGAAGAAAAGGAAGAAATGACCGAAATCGTTGATTTCCTTAAGGACTCCAAAAAGTTCACCGAACTGGGAGCTCGTATCCCTAAGGGTGTACTTCTTGTAGGCCCTCCGGGAACAGGTAAAACATTACTTGCCCGTGCCGTTGCAGGAGAAGCCGGTGTTCCCTTCTTCTCAATTTCCGGCTCTGACTTTGTTGAAATGTTTGTAGGCGTCGGCGCTTCCCGTGTTCGTGATTTGTTTGGTGAAGCCAAGAAAAACGCACCTTCTATAATTTTCATTGATGAAATAGATGCAGTAGGTCGTCAGCGTGGCGCCGGATTAGGTGGCGGACATGACGAAAGAGAGCAAACCCTTAACCAGTTGCTTGTTGAAATGGACGGATTTGGCGAAAATGAGGGTATTATTGTTATGGCGGCTACTAACCGTCCCGACATTTTGGATAAGGCATTACTTCGACCCGGAAGATTTGACCGACAGATTACCGTCAACTATCCTGATGTTAAGGGCCGTGAGGAAATCTTAAAGGTTCATTCTCGCGGAAAGCCGTTAGGACCTGATGTAAACCTTGCAACTATTGCAAAATCCACAGCAGGATTTACCGGTGCCGACCTTGAAAATCTTCTTAACGAAGCTGCACTTCTTACCGTAAGAAAATCCAAAAAAGCCATTACTCAAGAAGAAATCGAAGAGGCAACACTTAAGGTTATCGGCGGCCCCGAAAAGAAGAGTTGGGTTATTAAGGACAGTGAAAAGAAAAACACGGCATACCACGAAGCCGGTCATGCAATCACAGGCTACTTCTTACCAACCCAAGACGAAATTCATTATATTACAATCATCCCTCGCGGAAGAGCATTGGGACTTACCGTTTCTCTCCCCAGTGAAGACAAATTCAGCAAGTACAAAACCGAAATGGAAGAAGAAATTGTTATGCTTTTAGGCGGAAGAATTGCCGAAAAGTTATGCAACTCCGATATTTCAACCGGCGCTTCAAATGATATTGAAAGAGCCACCAAACTTGCAAGAGATATGGTAGTTAAGTACGGTATGAGTGAGGAATTAGGCCCCATTCTTTACGGAAATTCCAACGATGAAGTATTCTTAGGTCGTGATTACGGTCATGTAGAAAACTGCTCCGAATCGGTTAACACCTTAATTGACAAGGAAATTCACAGAATTATTGACGAGGCTTACAAAAAGGGTGAAAAAATCCTTTCGGAAAACATCCAAAAACTTCACGCCGTTGCACAAGCATTGTTTGAAAAAGAAAAAATCGACGGTGAAGAATTTAAGGCTATTATGGAAGAACCAAAAGTATAATTTATATTATGTATTGCAAAGACAGTCGGGATTTATTTTTCCCGACTGTCTTTTTTTATCTTGTAAGAGTTCCTGCATCGCTTTTTTGAAGAATTAAAATGTTTTCGGTTTCAAGAGTGGTTGGATTTACAAAAACTATTACTTCTTGCCCCAGGGTCGTATCGCATAAAAACTCAAAGCATCTTTTTTCACCGCCACCATCGGTGGGAATAAGCGCCAATCCCGTGGATTTAACCCTTAAGTTATCGTTTAAAGTCCTTTGAGCCGATTTTTGGGAATGTTTTAAGCTATCAAAAGAACGGTTGGTATGGTTTGTCAAATACCCCTTGGTTTCCAGCAACATAATCTCTCCCGTATCGGTTGCGACTCCCACCTTTACAAGGTCTGTATAGCATATTGTGTCCCCTTCTTTATAAGCAAAATTGATTACGCATACCCCTTCATCCGTATAGTAATAGCTTTCGGTCATATTGGTTACATCAAGTCGCTTCATAAACTCTTTTGCAAGGTTAATTGCGGTTTTTGCGGTTATTTTATTCTCCGCCACATCTCGGTTTTTCCGCATATAAACCACATATCCACCCTTTCTCGACATACTTACGGTTACATTATTATTGGAAAACCTAAAGCAGGGGATTTTTCCGTCTTCTTCCCCATCATATTTAAGAGAACCCTCGCCGAATCCCAATATATTTTCGGCTCTTTTTCTGCAATACTCCTTGGATTTCTCCGGGGCATTTTTAACCATTAAAGGCTCCTTAGTCAAAATATGGTCGGAAAAGGGACCGTCATAAATAAGGGTAGGATAATCGCTTAAATCTTCTTCAAGGTCGGAAAGATATGTTGCAAGGTCTTCATTATCCTTGTTTTTTTCAACCTTTTCCTCCAAAGTTTGGGTAAATTCATTTTTGTTTTCAAAAGAAATATGGGTGCTGTCCACTGCCTCGGAAATCCTTTTTGAAGTATTATAAAGCTTTATCAGGTTTTCCCTTTCTTTTGTTCCTATACTGTCATTTTCAGCTCCCGATTTTGAAACCCACATTGCGTAATTTCCCACCTGGGACAAAAATTTGTTTACCGTATCATTGTTTTGGTTGCCTGACAGCTTCGCCAAAGCATCCTTTGCTACCTCACCCTGAGCATAGAGTTTTGCCGAAAGCTCTGACAAGTCTCCACCGCTTTTTATATAGACTACCTTATTAAGCGTGGTTGTAATGTCCGAAAGTGAAGAACTGAGACTGCTTATTCCCGAATAATACTCGTTTTCGGCTATAATTTCATATTTTTTTGTTTTTTCTCTTTCCTTAAAGAAAAATCCAAATCCCACCAATGAAACACAAATTGCAAAAGATATAATTCTGACAACTGCTTTTTTGCTCATATTTTTTCCTCCAAAGTATTTTTAAAGGTATTTTTTCCAAATAATCCTTAAAATATTACTATTCATCTTGATTTTTGCAAGTTTATGTGCTATTATTTGTATGTATATGTAATAAGGCGATTACCGAGAGAGTAAAAACGAAGTTTAGAACATCAGCGATTCGGGGAAGGTGTAAGCCCGAAGGTTCATATTTGTTTTGAAAATCACTCGTCAGCCGCAATTCCGAACGGTTTTCCTATTAAGATGCGCCGTTTTACCCGCGTTATTGGGTTCGGGGATATTCGTCCCTCGTAATAGGTGGTATAAAGCAATTCCCCTTGTCCTATTATGGATAAGGGGATAATTTTTTAAAAATGGTGATCAATATGTACGACAAAATTTCTCCGAATGTAAATTTCGTTGAGCAAGAGAAAAAAATCAAAGAGTTTTGGGACAAGGAGGACATCTTCAAAAAGAGTATTGAAGAAAAGGCAAAGGGAACTCCTTATGTTTTCTATGACGGCCCTCCTACTGCTAACGGAAAGCCTCATATCGGCCATGTTTTAACAAGAGTTATTAAAGATATGATTCCCCGTTACCGTACTATGAAAGGCTGTATGGTTCCGAGAAAAGCCGGTTGGGATACCCACGGTTTGCCGGTTGAGCTTGAGGTTGAAAAGATGTTAGGTCTTGACGGCAAGGAACAAATCGAAGGTTACGGTCTTGAGCCTTTTATCGACCACTGCAAAGAGTCGGTTTGGAAATACAAGGGTATGTGGGAAGATTTCTCCAAAACCGTTGGCTTTTGGGCTGATATGGATAACCCCTATGTAACATACGACAATAACTTTATTGAGTCGGAATGGTGGGCATTAAAGCAAATATTCGACAAGGGACTTTTGTACAAGGGCTTTAAGATTGTTCCTTATTGTCCTCGTTGCGGAACTCCGCTTTCTTCCCACGAAGTAGCACAAGGCTATAAGTCGGTTAAAGAACGGTCGGCAGTTGTTAGATTTAAAGTAAAGGGCGAGGACACATATTTCCTGGCTTGGACCACAACACCTTGGACACTTCCTTCAAATGTGGCTTTATGCGTAAACCCCGATGAAGAATATGTCCTTGTTAAGGCTAATGACGGTTATTCGTATTATTTGGCAGCCGCACTGCTTGATAAGGTTTTAGGAAAGCTTGCAACAGAGGAAACTCCGGCTTATGAGGTTCTTAATACCTTTAAGGGCAGTGAACTTGAACATAAAGAATATGAGCCGTTATTTAAGTGTACCGGAGAAAAGGCTGAAGCTCTGCAAAAAAAGGCACATTTTGTAACCTGCGACACCTATGTTACTATGTCTGACGGTACCGGCATCGTTCATATTGCACCTGCCTTCGGTGAAGACGACTCGAAGGTTGGCCGCCGCTACGATTTGCCTTTTGTTCAGTTTGTTAACGGCAAGGGCGAATTAACCGAAGAAACTCCCTATGCCGGAAAGTTCGTAAAGGATGCCGACCCGCTTGTTTTAACCGACCTTGACAAGCAAGGTTTATTATTTGATGCTCCGAAATTTGAGCATGATTATCCTTTCTGTTGGCGTTGCGACACTCCTCTTATTTACTATGCCCGTGAATCTTGGTTTATTAAGATGACCGATGTTAAAGATGACCTTATCAGAAACAACAACACCATTAACTGGATTCCCGAAAGCATCGGCAAGGGCCGTTTCGGTGATTGGCTTAACAATGTTCAGGATTGGGGAATTTCCCGTAACAGATATTGGGGTACTCCTCTTAATATTTGGACCTGCGAATGCGGACATATGCACTCCATAGGCTCTATTGAAGAACTTAAATCTATGTCGGATAACTGTCCCGACAATATTGAGCTTCACAGACCTTATATCGACAATGTTACAATTAAATGTCCTCATTGCGGTAAAGAAATGCACCGTGTTCCCGAGGTTATTGACTGTTGGTTTGACTCAGGCTCTATGCCCTTTGCACAACATCATTATCCTTTTGAGAACAAGGAGTTATTTGAATCTCAATTCCCTGCCGACTTTATTTCCGAGGCTGTTGACCAGACAAGAGGTTGGTTCTACTCATTACTTGCCATTTCAACCCTTATCTTCAACAAGGCGCCTTATAAAAATGTAATTGTTTTAGGCCATGTTCAGGACGAAAACGGTCAAAAAATGAGTAAATCCAAAGGAAACGCCGTGGACCCCTTTGATGCACTTGAAAGCTACGGCGCCGATGCTATTAGATGGTATTTTTATACCAATTCCGCCCCTTGGCTTCCTAACCGCTTCCACGGAAAAGCCGTAACCGAGGGACAAAGAAAGTTTATGGGCACTCTTTGGAACACCTATGCTTTCTATGTTCTTTATGCAGATATTGATAAATTCGACCCCACAAAATACAACCTTGCCGATTGCAAATTAACCGTTATGGACAAGTGGCTTTTATCCAAGCTTAATTCCTGCATAAAAGCGGTTGATGATAACCTATCAAATTACCGCATTCCCGAGGCCGCAAGAGCATTACAGGAATTTGTTGACGGTATGAGCAATTGGTATGTAAGGCGTGGCAGAGAACGCTATTGGGTACAGGAATTAACAGATGACAAGATTGCCGCATATATGACACTTTACACTGCCCTTGTAGAAACTGCCAAGACCGCCGCTCCTATGATACCATTTATGGCTGAAGCAATTTATCAAAATATTGTTATAAATGTTGACAAAAATGCTCCTATTTCTATCCACCTTTGCGACTTCCCGAAAGTTGACGAAGCAAGAATTAATCTTGATTTAGAAGAAAAAATGGATGATGTTTTGGAAATAGTAGTATTAGGTCGTGCTTCAAGAAACGGTGCTAACCTTAAAAACCGTCAGCCGCTTAACACAATGTATGTTAAATGCGATAGAAATCTTGAGGATTTTTATACCGACATTATTCGTGAAGAGCTTAACATTAAAAATGTAACCTTCACCGAAGATGTGGGCGACTTTGTTTCTTACAGTTTCAAGCCCCAACTCAAAACAGTAGGTCCTAAGTACGGCAAACAGTTAGGCGAGATTAAAAACGCACTTTCAGAGCTTGACGGAAATAAGGCAAAAGCCGAATTAGACCAAAACGGAATGTTAGTATTCGACTTTGCTTCAGGCAAGGTTGAGCTTACCCATGACGACCTTCTTATTGACACCAAGCAAAAGGAAGGCTTCTTCACCCTTTCAGACAACGGAATAACCGTTTCCATTGATACAACTTTGACTACCGAGCTTATTGAGGAAGGCTTTGTAAGAGAAATTGTAAGCAAAATCCAAACTATGCGTAAAGATGCGGATTTCAATGTTACCGACCATATTAATGTTACACTTGAAGGTAGCGAAAAGGTTGTTGATATTGCCATTCGTATGAAGGATGAAATTGTAGGCGATACCCTTTGCGACTCACTTAGTAATTCGGTTCCCACAGGTTTTGTAAAAGAATGGGATATTAACGGCGAAACATTAAGTATCGGTATTGAAAGGATTTAAGCAAATGAACGATGAAAATAATGTAAATTCCAAGGATTTTGAATTTGTGGATATTAGTTCTTCTTCCGGAAAAAAACCGAAAATGGAAATTGATTTCGGGGAATATACCGAAAAGTACGGTAACGGTATTTTTAAAAATTTAGGTAATATCATTAAGGTTATTGCCTTTGTTATCTGCTTTACCATGATTGCCATTACCTTTGTAGGAGCATTTTTTCTCTTTAGCTTTGACTCATTCTTTATTGCCATTGCTGTGGGAGTCATAATTTTAGGCACTATCATCTCCCTAATCACCCTTTTCTTAATCTACGGATTAGGTCATGTTATTTGCCAAAATAATGAGATTTTGGCACGACTTAAGGCATTAATGAAGTAAACATATAAGGATAGGGATAGCACTTTTTTGGTGCTATCCCTTATTTTTTTGCATATTTTTATAAATAGTACGGATTGCTGTAAGCAATAGAGCCGTCAGGTCCCACAACCGTTACACGAACATATTTATCATTATCCCTTAGTTTGAAGCTGCCCTCATTTACGGTCTTACCGGGAATTTCAGAATAAATATTAGCCGCATGGCGAATACCTGTTGAAAAAACAATAGACTTTGCATCGCTTGTTTTAACAAATATTTCGCCGTTTTCTTTGTAAAGCTCGTTAATTGTAGGTCCGTTCGTAGCGTAATAGTCGCCGTTTTTCAGGGCGTCAGCCACACCTTTATATGTTAGGCTTTCGGCTCTAATCATGGTCCAACACCAATACATATCCTTAATGCCGTGGTTATCGTCCCCTGCTACGGCACCAATTTTTTTGCCCTGACAGAGCAGGTCATCAAACACCTGATGATTATGCTCAATATATCCACCCTCATAAGAACTTCCGTTCATAAGCTCCAAAGCATTCATTTCCGAATACTTGCCGTAAACTTCATAATTCTCCAAGGACCATCGAGGGTGATTATATATGACAAAAAAGCCCTTGTCTTTACAGGTTTTCATTACATAGTTCAAACATTCGGGAGTGTACTGTCTTTCAAAATCCGGCTGGGTTTCATCAAACTTAATCATACCCTTATTTTGTACCCCATTGCCGATAAAATATCTCTTGCGGTGAAAAAGCGGTTGAATTTCAATTTTTTCGTCAAGAGCAATCATATTAAGGTGGGTTACTCTCATCCAAGAAAAATCTTCGGTGGTATCATAATCGTAAAATTCCATTTCATATCCGCTAAGTGCCACGAAATTTTCATCGCAAAGGTCTAAATGGGGTACGAACAAGTCGTGGTCGGTATAAGCCACAACGGAATATCCCTTTTCCATATAATTCTTCTTGATTTCCTCAGGAGTCATAATTCCGTCGGAAATAGTGGTATGACAATGAAGATTTGCCTTATAGTCCTTGCCGCTACTACTTAAAATATACTCTCTCGCCACCGTTTATCACCTTAGTCTTTAATGTCAATTTCAATAACACTATATCCGCAATTTTGACTGTGGGCATATAAAACAATCTTCTTAATATCCTTTTTAGGCTTTACTGCAACAGAGATTTTGCCCATATACATTTTACGACTGTTATTCTTTACATTATTGCTATCGGCAGTATCCGAGCCGGTACCTACAATAAACGCATCTTCATTCGTGGTGAAATCGACAAATTCCTCAGCATCATATACGGGATTGCCGTTTTTGTCCACACAAGAGCATGTAACAAGGGCGATATCTTTACCGCTATTTGAAACAGGAACTTCAGAGGTTAACACCAATCTTGAAGCCTTGCCTGATGTTACTCTAACATCACTTGCCACTTCTTTTCCGTCATTATATCCTACGGCTTTAAGTTCGCCCTCTTTATAGGAAACATTCCATTCTCCGTGTCCGATTTTATCAATCTTTTGTTTGCCTAAGGACTCTCCGTTTAAGAAAAGCTCAAGCTCGTTACAATTTGTATAAACCGTTACAGGAATATCATATCCCTCAAGACCTGCAAAACTCCAATGGGGAACAATATGAACCACCGGTTTTTCGCACCAATGGGATTGATTTTGATAAAAAGCACCCTTCTTTTGTAAGAACAAATCAATAGCACCGGATTTTGAACAAGCGGCAGGCCAAGCCGACTCTCCCCTATGCTCAATAGAATCCCACTGATAACAACCCACAATATAAGGCGCCGAATTTAAAAATCTCCAAGACTTTTCACGGCCCAAGAACCAATAGTTTGTATCCCTATCATTATCTCTTATTCTGCCCTCGTTATTTGACGGGTAATGCCAATCTCTTGTGGTGCCGGTAGCACAGCACTCGGTAGAAATGATTAGCTTATCGGGATAATTTTTATGCACCTGCTCATAAGAATCAAGATTATAGTTAATTCCGATAATATCACACCAATCAAAGAAATTAATCTTTTCGGGAGTATGACATACGGCATGGGAAATGAGTCTTGTTTTATCGTATTTACGAATAAAATTATATAAATTTCTTTGGATTTTGTAGCCCACATCACTCATAACGGTAGGCTCCTCGTTACCGGTTGACCATATAATTACACTTGGTCTGTTTCTATCCCTTAAAATTAACTCCTTAAGTTGTTCCTTGGCTTCAGCTGTAGTCTCGAACCATCTTGTTTCGTCCATAACAAGCATACCTTGTCTGTCAAGCTCGTCCATAACTGCCTTTGAATTCATATAATGGCTTGTTCTAAAGCCGTTGGCACCCATATCCTTAATAAGCTTTATCTTATATTTAACGATATTATCGGGCACTGCAAGACCTGTAAGGCCGAAATCTTGGTGATTACATACACCTTTTATTATAACCTTTTTACCATTTAGAAGAAGTCCCTTGTTTGCATCGGCTTCAACCGTTCTAAAGCCCATATTTTCGTAAACTTCGTCAATTTCCTCTCCATCAACCGAAAGAAGGGTTTTAATGGTATATAAATATGGATTTTTCGTGTCCCACAAATTCGGATTTTTAATTATTTCGGAACAAACAACGGTTTTCTTTGAAAAAGCATCAACTTTTGACTGTCCGTTAACCGAAAGAACTTCTCTTCCCTCATTATCAAGAAGCAGGGACTTTACGGAAAACTCTTTTTCTGTTTCGCTGTCATTTCTTACGGTGATTTCAAAATCAATCGCCCAATTTTCATTGTCAACTTTTTTATACGGTGCATAAACTCCGTATCTGTCAATAGAAATGCTGTCGGTTACCACCAAGTTGACATCACGGTAAATTCCACCGCCTTGATACCACCAACCCTCAGGCTCAGAGGTGTCTACAAAAACCGCCAATACATTTTCTTTATCAAAAAATGCCACATCGGAAATATCAACGCAAAAGCTGTTATAAGCAGAATAGTTGCGCTTAACCAAGCAACCGTTTAAATATATGGTGGATTTTCCGGCAATGCCACCGAATTCCAAAACAATACGCTTGTCCTTATATTCCTCCAAAGAGAAATGCTTTCTATACCAGGCGTTATCATAATGAACAAAACCCAGGGCATTATTCTCCTGCTTATTAAGGTCTTGGTCTATAACATAATCGTGAGGCAAGGAAATATCCTTTTCCCAACCCTCGCTTTTTATTTCAAAATCTCTACCGTAACAATCCGGCTCATCAAAATAATAATATGCCGCCGGACCTATCATTTTGCGACAGGTCTTACTTTGACCGTAAACAGGGCCTTTATCCACAGGAAGATTAACCTTTATATCACCCTTATGAAATCTCCAACCCTCATTAAAGGATTCAACAATTCTCATACTTTTCTCCTAAACATAAATTATATATATTAATTATATCTTGTAATAATATATTGTCAACTAAATACTAAAAAATCGGGTAATGAATTTCATCACCCGATTTAAAATATTATCCGAACAAAATCTTTTTCTTTTTAAGAATTAAGAATGCTGCAGTTGCACCGCCTAAAATAACGACCGCACCGCCGGAAATAGCAATCGGCAATACAATTCCGCTTCCTTCTCCGGGCATTCTAATCTTTAGAATTTGTCCCTTTCCTGCTTTGACGGTTACTCTCTTTAAAATACAAATTGAACCATCACTTAGTGTTGTATATAGGTCATACTTACCGGCAGGAACATTGTTGAATTGGAATGTACCCTTTTTCTTGGTCATCTTACGGGCAATTGTACCGAGATACAACTTTTGTCCTTCAAGAGCCTTGCCGTCAGCATCATACAGGTATCCGCACACAATACCGTAATTTACATTGCCGATACTCGTTTCGTCAGCCGAAGACTTTTTAGCCTCGGAAAATCTGAATGTGGAAATTCTCGTTTGATAACCTGCCTCAACTACAACATCTTCCTTTGCCAAAACCTTTGAGCCGTTTGGATCTAAGAAATAGATATTGTATGTTCCGGGTTCAACATCATAGAAGTAGAATCGACCGTCGCTTTCGGTTTCGGTGGTTTGCTCATCCTCACCTAAAACTACCGACAAGCCCTCAATAGGCTCATTCTTGCCATCAACAACCTTGCCCCTGATAGAACCGGTTGTCAACAACTGTGTATCGTCCTCTTCGTCGTCGGTATCGTCCGTATCCTCAACGACATCTTCCGGCTTGGTTTCTTCTTTCTTTTCTTCGGGTTTTTGCTCTTCTTCGGTCTTGGTTCCTACACCTGCCCAGTCGCCGTCATCAAACATTTCGTCATCATAATAGAATACGAATACCGAACTATCGTAATTTGACAAGGTGTAGTTTTTACCGCTGTACGGTGTGGCTGTACCATCTCCGCACCAATCCTTGAAGCCGTTGGCAAAACCGTCATTCTTAAGTAGACTTATGTACTTGCCTTCTTCGTAAACACGAATATTTGCAATATATCCCTTACCGCCGTCATTGTTGTTAATTACAAACTTAACATCTGCAATTCCTCTAACACTGTCGGCATCGGCAGGTAGTGTAAACTCGGCTTCATAGAAATATCTTGAAGAGTCATAGGAAACATTT
>DCIE01000044.1 GCA_002315765.1 Ruminococcaceae bacterium UBA1734 | reverse complement strand
CTTGGGGAAGGCAAATATGAAATTGTATATATTCAATCGCTAAAGCGGTCCCCACTTGGGGAAGGCAAATATAAAATTGTATATAATCCACCGCAAGCGGTCTTCCCACACTCCGGGAAGGCAAAACAGTATTCATTTACATTCCGTAAAACCCATCATACAAATTTCTTCATTTTTTCGTCAAAAATCGCTGTTCTTACCACATCATAACAAAAATATTCATCGGAATTTTCGCCGTAAAATGCTTCAAGCAAAAGTGAAGGATTTATATTGTCGTTTGAACCTGCGGGTAAAATCAAGGTAAGCTTGGTATTATTCTCGACAGTTACGGAAAAATCTTTGATTTTTTCCGATAAGTCAATATCCTTGAAATCGCCTTTTTTTGTTCTTTTTGGGACTAAAATAGGTTTTTTAACAAGGAAAGTATTTAATTTATTTCGTATTTCACCCTTATCGTCAAAGGTTATTTCATAACTCGCAAAGGCGATTTTTCCGGTTTTATTAACCGGTTCGGCAACATCAAAAAAATGAATATACGGCGGACAAACCTTATTAAGCATCTCGGGTATTAAAGAAATGTCAAAATCGTCATCATTAAGCTTAATATCCATTATCTCATAAAGCCCTACAAAGCCAAGGGGTAAAGGAAGTGCAAAGGTAATATACGGATGTGGATTAAAGCCCTCGGTGTACCAAATATCAAGACCTGATTTTCTGACAATTCTTATCATAAATCGGTTCATATCAAGATGTGAAACAAATCGGGCATTGTCGCATTTAGTAAAATATAATCTAACGCTTTTCAAAACAAACACCCTTTCCGAACACATTAGCACCGCAGTTAGAACATTGTTTACGACAATGTGGTGTGGTAACCGCCTGTTTTGCTTTTTCGTTTTCTCTAATCAAAAATTCCTTTGAAACACAATAATCAAGATGGTCCCAAGGATTAATCTCTTGGTAGCTTCTTTCCCTATTTGCGTAAAATTCAGGAGAAAGTCCGCAATCGGAAAAAGCGTCCATCCATTTTTGAAGGTCGAAATATTCGTCCCAACTATCAAACTTGCATCCTTTATTGTGGGCGGCAAGTATTACCGAAGAAAGCCTTCTATCCCCTCTTGCAAAAACTCCCTCTAAAAAGCTTGTTTTGTTCTCGTGATAACTGAAAGAAATTTTCCTTGAGTGAATACACTCTTTAAGGTATTGTTGCTTTGCAATAATTTCTTCTCTTGTTATCTGAGGGTGAAATTCAAAAGGAGTAAAGGGTTTCGGTACAAAATTCGAAACACTGATATTGACGGATACACTCTTTCCTTTCGGCTTATTCGGCATTTCATAAAAAGTATCAACAATTTTTTGCGCCAAATCGGCAATACCTTTAATATCCTCATAAGTTTCGGTGGGCAATCCCATCATAAAGTATAGCTTAACGGCAGTATAACCACCCTCAAAGGCAGTTTTACAGGTTCTTATGATTTCTTCCTCGGTTATATTCTTATTAATAACATTTCTAAGGCGCTGTGTACCTGCTTCGGCGGCGAATGTAAGACCGCTTTTTCTGACATGATTTATTTTTTCAAGCAGTTCCGGTGAAAAATTATCAATTCTAAGACTCGGTAAAGAAAGACTGACCTTATCCTTTTCGGTCCATTCCAAAAGTCCGTTAAGCAAGGGCTCTAACTCTCGGTAATCACTTGTGCTGAGAGATGATAAAGATATTTCGTCATATCCCGTATTATCGCAAATAGCCTTAGCCTGTCGGCAAATAGTTTCAACGGATTTTTCCCTGACAGGTCGATATATAAAACCTGCTTGACAAAAACGGCAACCACGGATACAACCTCTGAAAATTTCCTGCACTGCCCTATCGTGTACAATCTCTATGTAAGGAACTACAAATTTATCGGGATAATAGGTTTTATCAAGGTCCTCTTCTATTCTCTTTCTAACGGTTTTGGGTGCACCGCCTTTTGGTGTTATTAATTTTACCGTGCCGTCGGTGTTATAACTAATATCATAAAGTGAAGGAACATACACACCCTCAAGTTTTGCACATTCTTTCAGGAAATCTTCCTTACTGCCGCCGTTTTTCTTATACTTTTTATAAAGGTCTATAACCTCTAAATCGGATTTTTCCCCTTCACCCAAAAAGAAAATATCAATAAAATCGGCAATAGGCTCGGCGTTACAGGCACAAGGTCCACCTGCCACAACCAAGGGTGTGAAATCGGTTCGGTCTTTAGAAAGCAAAGGAACTCCTGCCAATTCCAACATATTTAAAATGTTAGAATATGAAAGCTCGTATTGCAAGGTGAAGCCGATAAAATCGAAATCCTTAATTGCATCTCGGCTTTCAAGAGCAAAAAGCGGTATATTATTTTGACGCATAACCTGCTCAAAATCAGGCCAAGGAGCAAATACCCTTTCGCACCAAATATCATCTCTTTGATTAAACTGAGAATAAAGAATTTTCATTCCCAGATGGGACATTCCCACCTCGTAATTATCAGGAAAACAAAAAGCAAACCTGACATCAACCTTTTCTTTATCCTTTATTACACTGTTAATTTCCCCACCCGAATATCTTCCGGGCTTTTGTACTGTGAGTAAAAGTTGTTCAAATCTCTTATTATCCATTTTGTCCCCTAAAATTATTCGCCAATTACAGTTTCGGCTTTATTTTCCGCAGTTTTAAAATCCAACACGGTATAGAAGTAATAGCAATACAAACCTAAATAAATTGCCGAGTTTACCGGTGAAATCGAAAAACCATTTGCAAATAAAAACGCAGCGCCGGTAAGCAAACTGTAAATAATTTCCACAACTGCAAATTTTATATATTTTTTGTCAAGGAAAGATAGAATTATCAATAATATATCAAGCGGAAAAGAATATCTTTCGTGCATAGCAGGTAAAAAAATAAGACAAGTCCAGACCGTAAGTGTTGCAACAGCAAAAAAGTCGATTGATGTTTTAAGTCTAATCTTTTTCAAAAGAATTAAAAACAGTATAATACCGCAAACCGCAACAGTAAAGAATACGGCATAATTTTTTAAATAGTCATATCTATCCCCTACCAATGCCCAAAAGCTGGGAAAACCAAGCCACATTTTTTCGTATGTTCCGGTTTGGTTAAAATAAATGGTAAATGCCGAAAAAAGATTTGCTCCCATAATATATGCAACTATCCCCGAAAGCCAAAATACAAAAATTGTTATTCCGAAATTTAAAATACTGAATTTCTTTTTATAGACATAATAGCAAAGTATAAACGGAATTATTAAAATTGTTTGAAGTTTAAAGGCAAAAGCAAGTCCTAAAAAGACAAAACTTGTTTTATAATGCTCGAAATACATTTCTCCGAGACAAATAATAATAAATGTAGTAAAAACAGAATCGCATTGTCCCCAATAAGCCGAGTTTAAAACAACGGTGGGTAAAAGCAAAACCACAGAAAATACGATAATAAAAAAACTGTTGCCCTTCTTTGTTATCTTTGTCAAGTAATAGGCAGTTGATATTGACAAAAGAAAATCAAAAAATACAGAAATCATCTTTATCAAAGCCGCATATAAATCAACGCTGACTTTAAATTCGGAAATGAGGGCAATTATAGTGCGGTATGCCCAGTTATAATCCCCTACGCTGTCCTTTAATGCGGAAAGACCGCCACCGGACAAATAAGTCTTATACCACGGAATAAGAAAAGAACTCATATCTCCCGACAAGCATCCCAAACCGCAAATTCGTACAATCATTCCGATAATAATTACGGAAAAGAATATAATGATATTTTTATTCTTTATGGCTCCGTCAATAATTTTTCGTTCGATTTTAAAAATTTCAATCACCCTATCCATCTATTATTTAATCTATTATAACAAACTTTCACAAAAATTGGTAGTTATTTTTAATAAAAAAATCGGTCTTGATAAAAAATCAAAACCGATAGTAATAAAACTAATAATCAATTATGCTTTGTTAATTGAGCCGAAAAGTTCCATCTTTTCTTTAACAGTAGCCTTAATTGCTTCAAATCCCGGAGCCAAAAGCTTTCTCGGGTCGAAGCCCTTGCCCTGAAGGTCTTTGCCTTCTTCAACATACTTACGAGTTGCTTCGGCAAAGCTTAACTGACATTCGGTATTAACATTAATCTTGGAAACACCAAGAGAAATAGCCTTTTTAATCATATCAGCCGGAATACCTGTACCGCCGTGAAGAACTAAGGGCATCTCGCCTGTAAGCTCTTGAATTGCAGCCAAGGTATCAAAACTTAAACCTGCCCAATTTTCAGGATATTTACCGTGAATATTACCGATACCTGCGGCAAGCATTGTAACACCTAAATCAGCAATCATCTTGCACTCCTTAGGGTCGGCAACCTCTCCGCCGCCGATTACGCCGTCTTCTTCTCCACCGATAGCACCAACTTCAGCCTCCAAAGATAGACCTAATTTATTACAAGTTTCAACAAGTTCCTTTGTCTTTTCAATGTTTTCTTCAATGGGATAATGAGAACCGTCAAACATAACAGAAGAGAAACCTGCCTCAATGCACTTCTTTGCACCTTCATAAGAACCGTGGTCAAGATGAAGAGCAACAGGAACGGTAATTCCGAGTTCTTCAATCATACCTTTAACCATACCAACAACCGTCTTATAACCACACATATATTTTCCTGCACCTTCGGAAACACCGAGAATTACAGGGGAATTGTTCTCTTGTGCGGTTAAAAGAATAGCCTTAGTCCATTCGAGATTGTTAATGTTAAACTGACCGACTGCATATTTACCAGCCTTAGCCTTTGTCAACATTTCTTTTGCTGAAACCAACATAAATATTACTCCTTAAGCATTTTTTTCCATTATACTACAATTATCCCCCAAAAACAAGCAATATTTAATTTTTTTAAATAAAAAATGTAAAAGCTGTAAAATTAACAATCGACAACCATCTTTCGAGAATTGTCGATTGTTGGTGCGGGTGTTCATAAGGGATTTAGAAAATATATAGTTCGTACAATCATATTCAGGTAAACGCACATTTGAAGGTTATCCTTTTTTGCTGTAAAACAAGATTAGCAAAACCGAATGGATTGAAAAGTACGATTCCATACTGAATGAAATGGCATTAATGGCTGAATTTGAAGCGTTCAAGTTTGGATTCAAACTTGCTTATAATCTTATTCTCGAATTATCAAACAAATAGTAAATAACGGAGAGCAGTCAGTTCTATCAAAGAGAATTGACTTGCTCGTTTTTTAGTTAATAATCATTATCGTCATTAATCTCAAAACCGTTTGCATTTTCACGCTCATAATCTTCGCCAAACATTTGGCGATAAACCGAATTGAACAAATCGGGATTGTCTTCTCTACGCATACCGATTTCGTTTTCGACCGTAATTTTTTTAAAGTCAAACACTGATGATCACCTCGATTTTTATTTCCTATGTATTAAAAGAAAACTTCCTTTGCGCGTTCTTTGATTTCTGAGCTTGCGGCAAACGGAATGCGGGTTGTGAAATTTTTCTTATGTGCGATTGTCTGATTGATAGGCCACTGGAAAATTTCACGGTTCCAAGTGTTTACCGTGTCGTTATACACTTCTCTTGCAGCCGTAATTTCTCTTTGAAGGTAATTATTCTGTTGCATAGCATCTGCTATTTCCTGATGAGCTTTAAGGTCTGGGTATCGCTCAAATGCAACATTTATTGAATGGTTAATGCCTTCAAGCTCGGCAGATACTTCATTTCTTCCGTTGTCGTCGGAATGACCGCTACGGAGCTTTGCAACCTTTTCAAAAGTGTCTTTATCAAGGTCTATTGCTTTATCCAAAAGCTTTGCACAGTTTTGTAAAATCATTACTCTTTGTTCTAAGTAATTATCAATCGCCGAAGCATCGTGTTGAAGCTTTTGTTCTAACTGATTAAAATAACTTTCCCTTTTCTTTTTGATTATAAAGTAAACAACTCCGGGAATTATTCCGCATATCCAAAGAACAACTTCTAAGATAGTTGCACTTGTTGAACCCTCAACCCCTATTCTTTTTGCAATAACACCGACATCTCTGCCTTCTTCCATAACTTGATCATTTAATTCGTCTAATTGATTTGCCATTTTGATTTCTCCTTTTATTCGTTTGTTTCGTTTTCTATTTCGTCTGATAACTCTGACGATTCGGTAATACCACCATATTCCGAAACATCTTGGTCTTTTTCATTCGGTGCGCTGTCTTCGCTTAATGAAATTTTGCCGAGAGTAGTAAATATAGAATGATAAAATGTGTGGCTTTCGGTATCATCGGCATATGGACTGTGTCTGTAATCCCGTTCTGACATATCAAGAGATTTAAGTTCAACCTGAGTTTCCTGTTCCAACGGAATGTATAATAACCACGGTACGGGAACATTATGCCAACGACCGTCCCCACCGCGTACCGGTATAAAATCAACTCGTGCTACCGTTCTATATGACAATGCGTGAACAGAAAGTTTATCAATATCTTTTTCGCTGTTTACAAGCCTTGTTTTCAGAATTGCAGGAGTAACAGAGGCAGGATGAGATAAAACATTACAGCCTATTCGATTTGCCATAACCTCAGCTTCTCTTACTGTGTAATTTCTGTTATAACTATCCTTGTATATGTATTCGTGCGGTTTAATCTGCTGATACATCGGAATTGAAAGCAACGGTGCAAAATCAAAATAAACAGATTCAAAATAATCCTCGTTCAGTTTAATAAAACTGTTTTTGCACAAGTCAACATCATAAGAATAATACTCAGTAGCGTCAATATTAAATTTCCGGTTTTGTGCGTGGTCGGAACATACAATATTTATACAGTTCTTTTTTACAATATCAAAATCATCACCGTAAGGGAGTTTATTTTTTATTAGCTTTAAAAGGTTCTTTTGTGCAAGAGGGGTAAAAAGCAATCTAAACTGCACTTCGTGATTTCGGTCAAACGCACCGAATAGTGCATCAAACTCTTCGTTTCCGAGCTCTGTAAAGCCTTTATCAATATTTTCCTTGGCAAGTTTTTTGATTTTTTTCGTTCTCGATTTAATAAACGATTTTAATTTGCCCTGCGAAAATTGTTCGGCGTGGGTTTTAAGTCTTGAAAACGATAAATCCGGAGCCGCTTCATTTCCATACACAAGGTCTGTTAGGTATATAAAGAATGGTCGGGGCTTTCTGACAGAAGCGTGAAGAACCTGAGTATGATGTTGGGCTTGTCTTTTTCCGTTTACGACAGTATAGGTTGTCCAATGTATTGTTAAACTGCCTGTATAAAGTTGCGTACCCCAATAATGTTTTATTTTCTTTTCAAATACAAAAGGATTTCCGATTATTTCTCCCGACATAATTCCTACGGTTGAAATATCGTCGCCGTCGTCTTCTGCGTAACCGTATTTACCGTGAAGATAATCGTACCTTCGCATATCAAAATTTTTGTCAATAACAAGAGTCGGAACGGTTTTTTGAATAAGCTCTGCGGTCATATTGCTATCAAACAAATCAAGCAACGGAGAAATTATCTGCATCCTTCCACTGTAATGCACAAAGTTCACCGATTCTTATGCCTGAATACAAAGATATCAACACACCGGCTTTATATAATGTGGTGTCGGTCAAAAGATATTTGCATAAAGACTGAATATCGGATGGGGTTATCGCTTTAATCTCCGATTGATTTTTCCTTATACACAATTTCTTTTTTGAAAACTGCGGAAGAATACCGTAATTTTCTTCGGCATACGAAAAGACCTGTTTTATTACATTACAAAATTCTTGAACGGATTTTTTAGAATAACCGCATCCATCCGTCCTGCCGATTGTCAGCATAGTTGCGGTAAAATTATCAATCATTTCACCGCTGATTTTTGAAATCGGATACTTTCCAAAAACACCTTTTAATTGTTTCTCGTAGGTATTCCTATATTTATTATAGGTGGATATTTTGCAATTCAGCTTAATGTTTTGTAACCATTTTTCAGCAATTTCCGAAAATAAATGCAATTCTGAAACCTGCACGATTTTGTTTCTGCTTTCGGCTATTGCAACACTCTGCTTCATCTTCACCTCCGCATAAGTTTTTGAATATACATATCCGTATTTTGCTTTTCCGTCAGCAGAGTATGATTTTATATATCTGCCTTCCCATCTTCCGTCTTTTCGTTTATAGATATTTTCACCTGTTCTTGCCATAATGCTATTCCTTTCTGACTCGAATATTGACGGAGAATATCAGCCGATTAGGCCGTCAAAAGATTAAAAAGAAATATTATTATGACAAATTCGACCGTTTTAGACAAATCATCTTGACAAATACGGCGACATCAGCTATAATAGAACCATCAAAATTCGACATATTATAATTGTAAGAGTATTGTACTCTACGATAATTTTAGAGTATTTGCATCCGTTTCGGCGGATGCTTTTTTATTTTACAAAGCATCATAAAATAAGTCGAGTGTATGAGAATATTGATATAAAGATAGCCCAGATGATTAGCGAAGTTTTTTGCTAACCGTCGAGAGTGTTTTTGTTTTGTTTATAGTTCAAATCCCGTCGCCCGCTCGTAGCGAAAATTTCTTTGCAACGTAAAGAAACACAAAAAGTCGTTTGTATTTATACCGCCGTCGGAGGGGCAACAAGTAAAAATAGGGCTCCGAAACAGCGTTTTTTACTGCTTCGAAGCCCTATTTTACGGGATTTATGCGATTTTTGGCCTTATTGGCATAAAAAAATCACCTTTATCTGAAACGACAAAAGTGATTTCTTTTATGGTACGGATGTTCATAAGGGA
>DCIE01000072.1 GCA_002315765.1 Ruminococcaceae bacterium UBA1734 | reverse complement strand
GCCATACCTGTGCCCCTAAAAGGCACAAACACTGAAAACCCTTGAGAAATCAAGGGTTTTCGTGCTTTTTGCAGACTGTTTTCAAATCGAATTACCGGACACAAAAATTGATAAAATAGTGAACCTTATGGACTTGAACTTACGACTTGATAAAAAGTTGAAAATTCAAGTCCTTTTTTCATTTCTGAAAATTGAGAACTCCGTCACATGGTCGTGAACCGGGGCTTACGATTAGACCGTAATTTCTTTATTACATATAAAGATTTTACGGTCTTTTTTTATGCCCTTTTTTACATAGCCGGAACTTGGACTTCGGCTAAATATTAAGAGAGGAGGAAACCGAAATGCAATGTAAGGTAATTGCTGTTGCCAATCAAAAGGGCGGTGTCGGAAAGACAACCACGGCATTTAATCTGGGAGTCGGTCTTGCAAGAATGGGCAAAAATGTTTTGCTTGTGGATTGTGATCCGCAGGGTGACTTGACTATCTGTTGCGGTTATCAAAATAACGATGACTTAAAGGATACAATTTCAAGTCTTATGTGGAAAACAATCAACGATGAAGAAATCGAACCGGGTGAAGGAATTATTCATCAGGTTGAGGGTGTTGACCTTGTTCCGTCAAATATAGAACTGTCTGGAATGGATTTGTCCCTCGTAACCATGATGAACCGTGAAAAAGTTTTGGATACCTATCTCAGCACGGTTAAGAAGAATTACGATTATGTAATTATCGACTGTATACTTCGGCAAAATTGATGCTTCGGGCGGTGATGCCTACGCCTACCAAAAGGGCGGTCGCCCGGAATATCTTGTGGATGGCAAATGGTATGTTCAAAAAGAAAATGTGGAAACATTCCTGCTGATTGGTATTGATAAGTACGAAGCGGCAATACTGAATGAAAACGGGTATCGGAATACCGAACAGTCTGATGCTCTGTTTTTGCTTGCCGTTGACCGTAATAATAAAACCTATTCCATTCTTCATATCAACCGAGATACGATGGCAAATATCCGAATGCTTGATGTAAACGGGAATCCGTATAACAGTTTTGAAGGTCAACTTGCACTTTCGCATACTTACGGCTCCGGTAAAGAAGACAGTCTTGAGAATACAGCTTGGTCTGTATCGGATTATCTATATGGCTTGCAAATTGACCACTACGCATCTATCAGTATGGATAAGGTTGTTAGAGATTTTTACGGAAGAATCCTCGGTAGGTATGACAGCAATCAGGATGTAACCAGAGATTTTTACGGCAGAATTGTTTCCAAGGGTGATACATCAAGCGGATTGTGATTTTTAAACAAACAAACGATATAATTGTTGCAAAAATATGTTGATTGCGCCGATTTTTTTGACGGAACGGCTTTTTACTTGACAACTTTATTGAGGTTTGCTACAATGTGAGTCCAATCGAGGACAACTTCGGAAAACTGAATATTGATTTCATAGAGAGTGCGTTAGGGACAAGCCCTTTGACCGTACAGCAACCTGCCTTCAGGCAAGGTGCTAAAGCTTGAACGATGGAACTGACGAGCACTCATCTTGTCTGATGGGTGCTCTTTTTGCGAGGTGTAAAGAATGATTGAACAAATGAAGAATAAGAACGAATACAGGGAAGGCGAAAACCTATATGTGAAGAAGATTAAATCTTCTAAATGCTGTGTGAAAATTGACGACAGATATATTATCACCTGTAATATTCATCAGCGAGGAAGACACGAATATAGTTTTTATAAGGGCGACAAGTGGATTACAAAGTTATACAGTGAACGCAAGCTGTGGCTATCACCGGATGCCGAGACAACAATTTTGCGAGAGGTTGAGTTGTTTGATGAACGGTTGAACAGTCTTATGGGTGAGGGTAGTCGGGCAATCACAATGGAAGATGCTAAGCTTTCCGTTTTTCTTACCGGATTTTCAGGTAAACTTGATGCTGCAATCAAATATGATAATGAAGATACAAAGCAAACGATTACGGAATTGCATATCGGTAATTATTTCGAGGAAATTTTACATCGTTTGCAATTTCTTCGAACGCTTCGTGACTGTGAAAGCAAAGAACTTTTGCAAAATGTAACCAAAACAACTTTTTTCTATCTCACACAGTGCCGGAAAAGAAAAAGTTTAATGATTTTTCTAAATGCAGAATGACAGATTTTATCATCGGCGAGCCGGATTATGAACAGGTATATGATGAAAACAGGATTATTGTAACAGGGCATACCCCAACAGGTTTTATTGATAAAAACAGTATGGGGAAAATATGGAAAGGAAACCGCCATATAGCGATTGATTGCGGTGCGGTTTTCGGTAATCCTCTCGGTTGCATTTGCCTTGATACCATGCATAATTCATAATTTATAATGTACAATTCAAAATCTTTAAGGTGTGTAGGGTACGATGCCCACATCGTACCGAATGCCCGAAAGGATTATATAATATTTAAACTTGCGACTTTTTGTAAGTGCATTATTTATAGTAATTTTTACGAGTGTATGATATAATGATTTCAATGAGTCAGCATTTGTGAAGCGTAATCATTTAATATGATTTATAACATTACAAAGAGGAGAATATAATGAGTAATCAAGAAATACGGTTGACAGTTGTTGGTATTTATAAATATAAAGGACGCTTTCCGTTCTCGGCTGGTAGGCAGTTAATATGTAGTAAGGAACCCGATAATCGCTTTGATAAAAAGGCAATTAAGGTTTTGGATGTTGGAAATACAAAAGTGGGATATATAGCAAATAGTTCTAGCACGGTATTAGAAGGCACATTATCGGCGAGCCAAGTCTACGATTTCATAGGAGATTATTCTGTGATAGAAGTTGTAAGTTCTACAGAATACAATGTTATTTGCAAGGTTGTAGAACAAGACTTTAAGGTAGAAAAATTAATAGAAGCATTTACTATTGATAGATTTGATCCGGCATATCCATTTACCGATGAATATCCACCTGAAGAGCCGTACCCATTTGATTTTTGCGAATTTCCTTTTGAATATAATTTAGTAGACATTGATTATTTTGATGATACTATACCTGATAAATGGCGGATGTACCTGATGTGTAGTAAACTTGGAATTGATGAAAAGAAGTATGATGAAATTTGTAATATTATGCTGGATGCCGAGAAAGATCAAGGATTATATATAACCGATGTAATATATTTTCTCAATGATTTAATAAGTATAAATGAGCGAGATACCGCCGCAATTAAAAAGATTATTTTGGATAATTTAGAGGATTTTGGGAATGGGGAATATGAAAATCTTGCTCTCTTTAATAACGAAGAAACTACTAAAATAGCAGAGAAAATCAGCAAAATTCTTCAAAATTAGAGCAATTAATTGTAGGGTACGATGCCCACATCGTACCGAATACTTATCAATCATGATAAATCACCTTTGAAAGCAAAATCGGCCGGGTTAGGGGCAATAATAGGCTTTGCGATCTGGTTGGTAATATTTTCATTTATAGGAATATAATACAAACTGTATTCAATCAAGGGAACGGTTCTATTGTATTATTCTTATTGGGCACAATTTCGGGTTGTTATACAAAAATAAAAAAGTCGACATTTTCGAGTTTTCGAAGGTGTCGACTTTTAAATATAAGAATCCTACCACAATTATGCGATAAAAGGATGTGGAAATAACAGAAACATAGATGGGTCGTTTTATGGGACTGAAGTTTTCAGTTTAGTCGGAAGTTTTGACTTGACTGTGTTTTCAGCCGTATAAATATTTATTATTAAACTGTTGCCAATGGGCTTAGATTTCTAAGGTCAACATCGCTGATTTTTTTGTTTAACATAAGTGCTGCCGACTGTAAATCGCTTGGCATATCGGCTAATATATTTTGGGCTTTAATCAAATTTAAAATCTCACCACAAGCGGATTTTATTGAGTTTTCGGTGTCTTCGTGGTTGATGATATTGACAAGAAAGGGGTAAATCGGAGAAAGTTCGGGAATTTCACTCATAGCCCTAAAGCACCATTTATAATACGGCACAGGTTTGCCTAATGTCCAAAATGCGGCACCCATAGCATATTTTACAAATTCATTGGCAGTAAGTCTTGCTGCGAGAAAATCTTTTCGTAAAATGCAACGGGGATAATTGTATTCACCGGTTTGACTCATGGAAATAAGATTACCGCACATTTTTTTGTATATTAAATCTTTAGGGGGATTTGCCCAAGCCTCTCTGATTTCGGTAAATCGTCCCAACTTATCATAAAACACCTCGCCGTTTGTAACCTCGTACAATGCGTAGTCGGGGAGTGCCATCCATTCGGTTATTTTGGTGGGTTTATTGGGTATTCCGGTCATTTCGTTGTAAAAATCACTTATTCTGAATACACCGTGTCTGTTTCCGCCGGCAGGATTAAATTTGCTGCGTGTTAGACCCATAAACTCTTTTGGTAATAGTGCGTATGCTCGTTCCATTAAAAATTCGGTTCGGCGGTCAACTTTATTTTCCGAAGGCAAAAATATGCAAAATCCCTGTTCAAAATCGTGGTCCCGTGATATTTCATCGTCAAATCCGTAACATTCCGAACCGGCACCAACTAAACCTACGGCAATATATTCGAAATGTTGCGGAAATTTTTCTCTGAAAAGAGGTTCGCCGTACTCTTTCCAATATGCTTTGGAGATTTCAAGACCTTTCATAGATTTCTTTAGACCTTTCTTTTAATTCGTTTGCAAAGGAGAAATAACCGTAATAATCAAATGTTGGGGCACATTTGCTAAAAACAAATGCCAAGTTGCCATTTTCTTCTAAATGGGGCAAACTAAGCAGTTTTGAGGCATTTTCTATACATTCCTCTATTTTTCCCCAACCTTCTTCAAGACCGAGTTTCGCCTCAAATATGTTTGCGAGATTAAGTAAGGAAATTGCCTGTTCGGGTTCACCGCCTTTAATTTGTTTCATAATTTCTATGGCGGACAAACAATATTTTTCGGCACACTCGTATTGATTTAAACCAAGATACGCCAAGGACATATTATTATAAAGACCGGCTTTTTTGTCATCGTATTCATCGGATAAGTCTTTATATATCCTTTCGGCTTTCAGAAAATACGGTATTGATTTTTCTGGACAATCAAATGCCGTGTAAACCGTTGCACAGTTTACATAAACGGTAGCTGCTGAAATTGTATCGGTCAATTTTAACCTTTCGATTAAATTATCTGCCGATTCAGCAGATAAGAATGCCTCGTCTTTTTTACCTGCTTTACGGTAAAATCCCATTTTTTCGTTATAAAGGGTAATAAGTGCACGGTAATCACCGCATAATTCGGCTTCTTGTGCCCAGTAATTAAGATGCCTTATTGCACCTGCCGTATCATTTTTTGAATAATACTCATCAAGTTTTTGTATTACCCGTTGCATCGGTATTTTTTCAGGCATTTTTCAGTACCGAAAGCATATACTCGGCATCGGTAGCCGCTTTCACCTTATCGTTTGCAAAGGTGATAATGCCCTTTTCGTCGATAATATATGTAGTTCTTATTACACCCATGGAAACCTTTCCGTAAAGCTTCTTTTCTTTCCATATATCAAAAGCCTCTATGACGGATTTTTCGGTGTCTGAAAGAAGGGTAATTTTTAAATTTTGTTTAGTTTCAAAATTTTTATGTGATGCAACACTGTCTTTGCTTACACCGATTATTTCGTACCCTAATTCGGAAAAATCCTCAATATGTTCCGAATATGCAACAGCCTGTTTGGTGCAACCCATAGTATTATCCTTAGGATAAAAGTAAAGAATGATTTTTTTACCCTTTAAATCTTCAAGGGAAATGTTTTCACCGTTTTGGTTTTTTAGGGTAAAATTCGGCGCTTTTGTTCCTGTTTCTAACATAAAATTTCAAAGCCTCTCTTAATATTTTGATTGCATACAGAAATACTATATTATAAATAATATCACATTGTAAAAACAGTGTCAATATTATGCTTTAATTTGATTGTTTAAGCTTGATTTATGTACTTTTATACCGTAAATATTTATTGCAATTATCTATGAGTTGTGATATAATTACCGTATGTACGAATAATGGTTAAATTTGCCTATTATTACTTTGAAAGATTGTTGAGTCGAAGGAATGGTCAAAAAATGAACAATAATGTTGTTTTGATTTTTGCCGGTGGATGCGGTAGAAGAATGAACAGTGAAATCCCTAAGCAGTTTTTGGAAATCAACGGTAAGCCGATAATAATTCATACTGCAGAAATTTTTGAGCATCATCCGAATATTGATAAAATATACTTTGTTGTTTTAGGGGAATATATTCCTTATGTTAAACGGTTAGTGGATATGTATTCTCTTAAAAAAGTATGCGGAATTACCGCCGGAGGAGAGACCTCACAGGATTCAATATATAACGGTTTAAAGTATATTAGTGAAAGAGAACCTGAAAATTCGGTGGTTTTACTGCACGATGGAGTTCGCCCCTTTGTTTCATCCCAGGTAATCAGCGATAATATCGAAAGCGTCAAAGAATACGGAAGTGCCATAACCGTAATACCGAAAAGCGAAACAACCATAATCAGTAAAGACGGTGTTTCCGTAAGCGATGTTACAACAAGAAGTGAAACCTATATCGGTCAGGCACCTCAAAGCTTTTATTTAAAGGATATTCTTTCCGCACATGATACGGTGAGAAAATCCGAAAACGGTTATGAAAACATTGTCGATGCGTGTACTCTTTTAATGTCTCTTGGGATGAAAACCCATTTGGTTGAGGGTAATGTGGGGAATATAAAAATAACAACACCTGAGGATGTTTATATTTTCAGAGCTTTGATGCAATTTAAGGAAAATGAACAAACCTTCGGTCTCGGTAAAACAAATAAAATCGGTTCACAGTATAACCTAATGAAATAAATCTTAAATCGGGGAGTTGAGAGTTTTTGCTATGGTAAGGCAGGGCGGTTTATTTAAAAAAGCATTCCGTTTTTTCAAAGCGAACAGTGCAGTCATATATCGAGTTTTTTTAATTATTTTTGTCTTTACTGTAATACTGATTGAAAAAACAAATATCAGCGGAAAAGTTGCTCTTGCATTAAAGCTTTGCAAATATGCATCTCTCATCCCTATGGTATTTAAAATTGCTTTAATTGACTTTAAGACATATAAAAGTCGGGACAAAGTTATACTTGTTTCTTTGGCAGTTTGCTTTCTTGTCAGTATGATTACCGGAAACGGAAAACTGCTTTTACAACTGTTTATAATAATAGTTGCAGCAAAGGGTACCTCCTTTAAAAACAATTTAAAGGTGTTTTTTATTTGCGAAACGGCTTTGGTTTTATTGATTATGGTATTGTCTTTAGTGGGAATAATACCAAATGATTACTATATTCGTCCGGATATCAGAGTCGTCAGGTTCTGTTTGGGATTTGCATTTGCTACTTACCCTGCAATTTTTGTTTATTCATTAACCTGTGTATATATTTATTTACGGTCGGATAGAATTAAAATATACGAGTATTTGATTCTTTTTGTGATAAATTTATTTTTATTTTTCGCCACCAATACCCGATTTGAAATAGTATGTGCCGCAGCTGTTATGGTACTATCGATTATCCATAAATATATAAAGAATAAGACTTTTAACGAGTTTGTAAAATATATCGCTATTTTAAGTATGCCGTTTTTAACGGTTATTTCAATTTTCTTGGCTTATACTTATAAAACCGGAGATTCGTTTTTTTATACGGCAGATAAATTATTAAGCGGAAGAATTCATCTTATGAATCAGGCAGTCGAGAAATATGGAGTTACTGCATTTTCCCAGGATATCGAGTGGGTTGATTTAGATGACATCAGACGAGAAGGGCTTACCGGTAAGGCACATAATAATGTGGTAGATAACGGTTATATCAATGTAATGCTTAATCAGGGAATAGCAGTTTTGGTACTTATAGAAACTGCTTTTGTATTTGTGATTATTATAGAGGAAAAAAGAAACAATACTATTTGCAAGTATATTATTTTAATGTTGGCGCTGCATTCATTTATCAATCCTCAACTATTGCAAATAGTATATAATCCGTTTATTTTGCTGTTGCCGGAGGTCATTTTTATGAGGAAACAGCATATTGACGGTAAAATACGGAGGAACGGGAATGTCAAAAATATTCAGTGAAGATATTGAAAACATTTCAAATTCACATATTTTCAAAGACAGCCGAATTAAGAACAGCAAGATATTTATTACAGGCGCTACCGGACTTGTGGGTTCGGTGCTTGTAAGGGCACTGCTTAAAACAGACTGCAAACTTATTTTGCTTGTAAGAAATATAGAGAATGCAAAGAAACTTTTCGGAGAGAACAGTAATATTTCTTTTATTGAGGCAAGTGTGGAAAACTATATGCCGAGAGAAATGGATATTGACTATATAATACATCTTGCCTGTCCTACCAAGTCGAAATTTTTATTTGAAAATCCGGTTGAAACCATTGAAATTTCGTTAAACGGAACAAATAATATTCTTCGTCAGGCAAAAATGTCAGGGGTTAAATCATTTCTTTATGTTTCCTCAATGGAGATGTACGGAGTACTGAATGACAAATGCGTAACCGAAGAAAAGTTAGGATTTGTTTCTCTTTCTTCTCCCAGAAGCTCCTATCCCGAAAGCAAAAGAATGTGTGAACTTCTTTGCTATTCCTATTATTCGGAATATGGTGTTCCCGCAAAAACCGTAAGACTTGCTCAAACCTTCGGTCCGGGAATATCCTTAAAAGAAAATCGGGTTTTCAAGATGTTTTGCGACTGCGTAATAAATCAAGAAGATATAGTCCTTAAAACACAGGGTACAACGGTTATTAACTATTGTTATACAACCGATGCCGTCAAATCAATTATGATTGCTTTATTAAACGGTAAAGACGGCGAGGCATATAACGCATGTTCCGATAGTGAGCCTATGACAATAAGAGAATGTGCCGAGTATTTGGCAAAGCATTATGCAGATGGCAAAATCAGTGTTAAGTTTGATATTGCTCCGGGTTCATTTGCTCCGGATAACAATATGATATTAAATAATTCTAAAATAAAAGAAATCGGGTTTAAACCTGAATATACCGTACTTGAAGGTTACGATAGACTGATTAAATATTTAAGGGAAGAATATAATGATAGAGAAAAGAATTAAAAATATTACTCTTTTTAATACTGTATGTTCTATTTCTCTGCAGCTTATAACTATAGTAAGCGGATTTATTATCCCAAGGCTTCTTCTTGAAACATTCGGCTCTGAGGTCAACGGCCTTGTTTCATCATTGACACAATTTTTAAACTATATTACCATAGTAGAAGGCGGAGTAACGGGAGTAATCCTTGCCTGTCTTTATAAACCGCTTTCGGAAAAAAACAAGTCGAAAATAGAAAAAATTGTGTCGGCTACAAGCGGATTTTTCAGAAAAATAGGCTTTGTATTTGTTGTATATACTGTTGTTTTAGCGGCTCTTTATCCGATTTTTGTTAAAACCAGCTTCGATTATAAATATGTTTCAACCCTAACCCTAATATTAAGCATAAATTTGTTTATGCAATACTTTTTCTCTCTTACCTGGAGAACACTTTTAAGAGCAGATAAAAAGGTATATATAACTTCGTTGGTGCAAATGCTTTGCATCATCTTAAATACAATTTCGGTTGCGGTTTTGGTAAAATTTTGCGGAAGCATTCATATTGTAAAACTTGTAGGTTCGATTATTTATGTTTTGCAACCCTTACTTTTTGATTTATATGTAAAAAAACATTATGATATTGATAAGAATGCCGAACCGGATAAAAATGCTCTTGCTCAGAAATGGAACGGTTTCGGCATAAATGTTGCCGCTTTTATACATAATAATACCGATATCGTTGTTTTAACACTTTTTACCGATTTGAAAAGCGTATCAATATATTCGGTTTATTTTCTTGTTACAAGCGGTCTGAAAAGACTTATCCAGTCCGTTTCGGAGGGCATTATTCCCACATTAGGACATGCCTATGTCAGCGGAGATAAAAAAAGACTGGACAAGGTTTTCGATACCTACGAAACCATTATATTTTTTGCCACATTTATTTTATTTGTATCCGGCGGACTTTTGATAACACCGTTTGTACAGGTTTATACAAAAGGAATAAATGATGCAAATTATTTTCATCCCTTGCTTGGTTGGCTGATGATTCTTTCGGAAACGGCATTTTGTATTAAAGAACCACATGTTAATATGGCATATAGTGCAAATAAGTTCAAAGAGATACAAAAATATGCTTATATTGAAAGCGGACTAAATGTGGTAATTTCCGTTATTCTTGTAAACAAATTCGGTTTGATAGGAGTAGCGGTAGGCACTCTTATCGCCATGACATTTAGAACCTTAGTGCATATTTTCTATTTAAAAAATAACATTTTATTTATAAACCCGCTTAAAACTCTCGGCAGACTTGCGGTTTTTGCCGTTGCCGGTGTTTTGTGCTATTTTATATCCGAAAATTTCTTTGTGTTCAACAATATAAGTTATTTCGGTTGGATTATTTTTGCCGTAAAAAATACAGTTATAGTTATGTTGTTTGCAATTCTTATTGCAATGCTGTTTTATAGGGATACAGTTAAACCGCTGTTTAAAGGTGTTTTAGGTAAACTTAAAAAGGGGAATTAATTTATGGGTAGGGAAGATAGTCTTCGTAGGTTACAACTTGAAGAACTGGATATTCTCAAGGAATTTATCAGAATATGCCAAGAAAACAACCTTAGGTATTATGCTCTCGGCGGCACATTTTTGGGTGCTGTTAGGCACAATGGCTTTATTCCTTGGGATGACGATGTTGATGTTTGTATGCCAAGGGAAGACTATAATAAGTTTTTGGAGTTAAAAGAGGATAAATTCCGTGATGGATATCGGCTTGTAAATTATACGAACGATAAGGATTACAGATATTCATGGGCAAGACTTCAAAAGGATACTATTAAAATAATCAACCGTTCGGCAAATATTCCGAGAGAGGAATGTGCTTGGATAGATTTAATTCCCATGGACGGTTTTCCAAGTAAAGGTATTAAGAAAATAGTTCATAAAACAAGGCTTAGTTTTTGGTGGAATTTAAACCAAATTTTGCAGTTTAACGAGCTTGTTGACCAAAAGAGAAAAAGAAGTTTAGCGGGAACTGTTGCAATTAAAGCAGCTTCGCTTTTCACCTTCCTAAACAAAATTATTGATTATAGAAAATGTCTTATAAAGATTAATGAAACTCTTATGAAATACCCCTATGATTCCGATACCGAGTATGTTATTAATTATTTAGCGGCATACGGTTTTAAAGAAACATTTGAAAGAACGAAATTTGACAAACCTGCAAAATACAAGTTTGAAGACATAGAGATTATAGGTTCTGCGGATTACGACCACATTTTGTCTACTATTTATTCAGACACATATATGGAGCTTCCTCCACTTGAGGATAGAAACAAGCACAATGCGGAAATTGTTGAAGCCGGAAAGGATAATTCGTAATATCTATGGAATATTTATCTTTAGAGGAAATGCAAAAGGCTAATTTGGAAATGTTAAAGGAATTAGACCTTATATGCAAAGAAAACAATATAAAATACTCCTTGGCAGGCGGAACACTTTTAGGTGCGATAAGACATAAGGGTTTTATTCCCTGGGATGATGATATTGACCTTAATATGACAAGGCCTGATTACGAGAAATTAATATCTCTTTATAATGATAAAAAACTGAAATTACCAAATGGAAGAGATTTTATTTTCTGTCGAAACGGCACATTTGCAAGACATTTTATCAGATATATCAGATATGATGTTAAAAGAGTTGCCGAGTTCGCCCGGGATGATGATTGTCCCTACATCGGCATTGAAATCTTCGTTGAGGACGGAGTTTACACAAATAATTTGTTGTTTTCAATTCAGGTAGCAAGAATTAAATTTGTCAGAAAAATGTTACTTCTTTGCCTTTCTAAGCCAAATATCAGCAGTAGAGGCAAGTCAGTGGCAGTGGCAAAGAATGTAGTAAGACCGCTTCTTAAAATGATTGGCGGTATGAAACTTGCCTGTCATCTTGAAAACATTTGCAGAGAGGTGGATTATCAAAAGGCAGAGTATGTTGCCGGAATGAACGGAATGTACGGTAAAAAAGAAAAATGGCTAAAAAAAGATATGGAGCCGGTTTGTCTTATGCCTTTTGAGGATGAGGAATTCTATTGCTATAAGAATTACGATATTTATCTTTCAAATCTTTACGGCGATTATATGAAATTACCGCCTGAAGATAAGAGAATACCCCATAATGATAAAGGATATAGAGTTGAAATATGATGATTAATTTTACAGTTGGACCGGTAATGTCTTGTCCGGAGGTTAGAAAGATAGGAGCCGAGAATGTACCCTATTTTCGCACCCCGGAATTTTCGGAAATTATGCTTGAAAATGAAGCCTTGATTAAGGAATTTTCAGGAGCAAAGGAAGATGCAAGAGTAGTTTTCGTTACAGGCTCGGGAACGGCATCAATGGAAGCTTCCGTAATGAATTTCTTTGGCAAGAATGATAAACTGCTTGTAATTAACGGCGGTAGCTTCGGACAGAGATTTGCCGACCTTTGTGCTTTGCATGAGCTTGATTTTACCGAAATTAAAATTGAAATAGGAAATAATGTAACCTATGAGATGCTTGATGAATTTTCAGGAAAAGGCTATACGGGTTTGCTTGTAAATCTTGATGAAACTTCGGTAGGAACCCTTTACGATATTGAGGTTATAGGTGAATTTTGTAAAAAGAATAATATTTTTTTGTTGGTTGACTCAATAAGTTCATTTTTAGCAGACAGCTTTAATATGGAAAAATACTCGGTTGGTGCCATGATTGCAGGTTCCCAAAAGGCTCTTGCCTGTCCTCCGGGAATTTCGGTTATTGTTTTATCTAAAGAGGCAATAGACAGGGTGGAACAGAACACCTGCAAATGTATGTATCTTGATATTAAAGATATGCTTAAAAATATGGAGAGGGGACAAACTCCCTTTACTCCGGCTGTAGGAATTCTACTTCAAATAAATGAGAGATTAAAGCAAATAAAACAAAACGGCGGTGTTGAAAGCGAGGTTAAGCGAATAGCTGACTTGGCTGAATATTTCCGAGACGGCATTAAGGACCTGCCGTTAAAGCTTGTTACAAAAACCCCGTCAAATGCCGTAACCGCCCTTTATCCCCAAAAGGAAAACGCCTATGAAATATTCAGTATTATTAAGGATGAATATAAAATGTGGGTATGTCCAAATGGTGGAAAGCAAAAGGATTTGATTTTTAGGGTAGGACATATCGGCGACCTTAATAAATCTCATTATGACAAACTGATATTGGCGCTAAAGGAACTTAATCAAAGAGGAATATTATGATTAAAGTAATAACATACGGCACTTTTGATTTACTTCATATCGGACATATAAAACTGCTTGAACGGGCAAAACAACTCGGCGATTTTTTGATTGTAGGTGTAACGGCTGACGGTTATGACCAATTAAGAGGAAAAATCAATGTTCAACAATCCTTAATTGAAAGGATTGAGGCTGTTAAAGCCACCGGACTTGCCGACCAAATAATCGTTGAGGAATATGAAGGTCAAAAAATTGACGATATTAAAAAGTACGGTGTTGATATTTTTGCCATAGGCTCGGATTGGAAGGGTAAATTCGATTATATTTCCGATTATTGCAGGGTTATTTATCTTGAAAGAACAAGGGGTATTTCCAGTTCTGAAATAAGAAGTAAAAATCGCAATGTAAACTTAGGTATCAAGGGTGATTTGGCTGACTTTTTAAGCCGTTTTCAGCGAGAGAGCAAGTATGTCAACGGTGTGGAAATAAATTCAATTTGTACCGATAATATTATTGCTATGAGTGAGGAAGTAAAATCTCTTCCTTTTGTTACCGATGATTATTCGGAGTTTCTTAAAAATTTAGATGCCGTTTATATTCACGGTTCTATTTCAAGCCATTATGAGCTTACAAAAAAGGCTTTAGAAAGCGGTAAAAATGTACTTTGCGAGTCTCCTGTTTGCGAAACAAAGGAACAATGTGCGGAGCTTTTCAAAATAGCGGATGAGAATAATCTGGTACTGATGGACGCTATTCGTTCGGCGTATTCAACCGCCTATGAACGACTGATTTTAATGGTTAAAACCGGCGCAATCGGCAGAGTGCTTTCGGTTGATGTAACCTGTACAAATATGAATAGTTTTATAGAAAATAAGAGATATAACAGTTTTAAAAACTGGGGACCTAACGCAATGCTTCCTATTTTTCAATTGCTCGGTACCGATTATGATGATTTTAAAATTTATTCAAGGTTCGATAAAAACGGTGATGATGTTTTTACCCGTGTTAATTTCGGATATAAAAGCAGTACCGCATCGGTAAAAGTTGCCGAGGGTGCAAAATCCGAGGGTGAGCTTATCATAACCGGTGATAAGGGATATATCTATGTTCCGGCGCCTTGGTGGAAAACCGATTATTTTGAAGTAAGATATGAAAATCAAAACGAGAATAAAAGATTTTTCTATCAGCTTGACGGCGAGGGAATAAGATACGAGCTTGTGGCATTTATAAGAGCTATTGAGAACAAAAAGATTATCGGCAACATTGATAAAGAAGTATCTTTGGCAATTTGCGATATGATGGATAATTTTAACAGCGGAAAAAATTTGGTTAAAATATAGAGTTTTAATCTAAAGATGGTTAGGTGTGTTTTATGATTGGGTATTTTTGGCCGATAATTTTGGTTGTTGCCAGTAATGTTTTTTATCAAATTGCGGCAAAATCCGTGCCTAAAAGAATTGACCCATTCGCATCACTTACAGTTACATATTTAATCGGTGCCATAGTTTCATTTATCTTATATTATGTTTTTAACAAAAACGGTAATATTGCATCGGAATACGAAAAACTAAATTGGGCACCTTTTATTTTAGGTATATGTATAATAGGTCTTGAAGTGGGCTTTATTTATGCATATAAAGTCGGTTGGCAGGTTAGCACTGCATCAATTATGCAAAGTGCTTTTCTTTCAATTATACTTATTTTTATAGGTTATATGTTTTTTAAAGAGCAAATCACATTTAATAAAATTATCGGTGTGATAATCTGTATAATAGGTCTTGTGTTTATTAATAAATAAAAAATGTGTGAGTTTCACGCAAAATAATATAAGGATAGGGTATTTGTTATGGTAAAGGTTTCACCATCTATTTTGTCGGCTGATTTTTTGGAGTTTACCGATGAAATAAAGCGAATGGAAGAATCAGGAGTGGATATGCTCCATGTTGATGTTATGGATGGTAATTTTGTTCCGAATATCTCGTTCGGCAATCCGCTGATTAAATCAATCAAGGAACATACAAGGTTACCTCTTGATGTTCATTTAATGATAGATAAGCCTCATAGATATATTGAGGATTTTGCAAAATATGCCGATATTTTGGGCTTTCATTTTGAGGCCGGTTCCGATAATTCGGAAACACTCAAAAAAATCAGAGCTTTAGGTGTAAAGTCCTGTATGACTATTAAACCATGCACAAAGCCGGAAGAAATATTTGATTTATTGCCTCTTTGTGATATGGTGCTTGTTATGTCGGTTGAGCCGGGATTCGGCGGACAAAAGTTTATGCCTGAGGCTTTGGAAAAATTGAAAGTTCTTAGAAATGAAATAAATAAACGAGGTCTTGAAATAGACTTAGAGGTTGATGGCGGTGTAAACGGCGAAACAGCCGAAGCGGCAGTTAAAGCAGGAGCAAATGTTTTGGTTGCCGGAAGTTATATAATCGGTTCTCCCGAAATGAAGGAAAGAATTAAATACCTAAAATCTCTGTAAAGGAACAAAACAATGGATTATAAATTTTTAAAAAGCGGAACGGATATCAGAGGATATGCAAGTGATTTAGGCGGAAAAGCCATTGAACTTACCGACCAAGCGGTTTATGATATTGCATCGGCATTTGTATCCTTCGTTCAAGATAGGGTGGGAATACCTGCAAATGAACTTAAGATTTCTTTGGGACACGATTCAAGAATTACCGCCGATAGGATTTGCCGACAGGTAAAAAAAGCACTTAAAAAATCAGGCGTTACATTATTCGATTGCGGTCTTGCTTCAACTCCGGCAATGTTTATGACAACCGTGGATTTAAACTGTAATGCCGCTATTCAAATAACCGCAAGTCATCACCCTTTCGACCGTAACGGATTAAAGTTTTTCCTGCCGACCGGTGGACTTGAGGGAAGCGATATTTCGGAAATATTGGAACTTGCTTCAAGAGGCGAAGAGGTTATATGCGAAACCGAGGGTGAAATAATCGAAAAAGATTATATGACCTTGTATGCGGAGAATTTAAGAAATAAAATAATAAAAAGTGTAGATAAGGGCAACGAGCCGTTAAAGGGATACCATATTATTGTTGATGCCGGAAACGGTGTTGGTGGATTTTATGCCACTGAAGTTCTTGAAAAATTGGGTGCCGATATTAGCGGTAGCCAGTTCTTAGAGCCTGACGGAATGTTCCCAAATCATATTCCCAATCCCGAAAATAAAGAAGCAATGGAAAGTATTTGCAGTGCAGTAAAGAACACATGTGCCGACCTTGGTATTATTTTTGATACCGATGTTGATAGAGCAGGTTGTGTTGATAAGAACGGCAGAGAAATTAACAGAAACCGTCTTATTGCTCTTGCTTCGTATATTGCTTTAGATGGCAAAAAAGGCGGAACCATTGTTACCGATTCGGTTACCAGTGATGGACTTAAGACCTATATTGAAGAAGTGTTGGGAGGAAATCACTACCGTTACCGCCGAGGATATAAGAATGTTATTGATAAGGCTGTGGAATTATGTTCAGAAGGTACCGAAAGCCCACTTGCTATTGAAACATCGGGACATGCTGCGCTTAAGGAAAACTATTTTCTTGATGACGGTGCATATTTGATGACCAAAATAGTAATCGAACTTGCCAAGGGTACTGATTTTGAAAAAATATTAGAGCCACTTAAAATGCCTGTTGAGGAAAAAGAACTCAGATATAATATTACCACACCTGACTTTAAAGAATACGGACTTAAGGTAATTGGTGAACTTTTAAAGTATGCTAATGAAGAATCGGGATATACGGTTGCCCCTGACAATAGAGAGGGGATAAGGGTATCCACCGAAAACGGTTGGTTCCTTCTTCGACTTTCGGTTCATGACCCGGTTATGCCGCTTAATCTTGAAAGTGATGTTGTGGGCGGAGTGGAAAAAGACTTTGAAAAGCTTTCGGCATTTCTTTCTAAATTTGAGTTTTTAAGCCTATAATAGCAAAAGAATTGCGACCGTTCTAAGGTGGAACGGTCGCTTTTTTCATTAAAAATTAATGTTATGATTTTTTTTGTGAGAAGAAATAATCAGTTTTGAAAGGTCAAGGCTGTTTATAAATGCATTGGATAGGTTTTCCTTGTGTTCTTTTAATTCTTTTTCCAAGGCAAGTCTTCGCTTTTCTTTTTCCTTTTTGTAGTCCTCAATTTTATCACAGTGTAAAGAAAAAATAATAACCTTATCCGGTCTAACCTCGAAAAAACCTTCCGAGATAATATAGGTTTGCCAAGTGCCCTCGATTTTCAGTTTGATTTCATCTTCAATCAAAGCAGCCACAAGATTTTGATGGCCCTTTAGAATTTCAATATCACCGTCAGAAGTGGGGCAAATTGCCGCCTCAACAAATCCGTCAAAGACTTGTTTTTCCGGTGTGAGTATTTCCAATTTAAAATCACTCATGGAATTTTCTCCTGAAATTAAAGTGTTTTTGCTTTTTCCCGAGCTTCATCAATGGTTCCTACCATAGAAAAAGCCAATTCGGGAATGTCATCGGCTTCTCCGTCAACAATTTGGCGGAAGCCTTCAACGGTATCTTTAAGGGTTACAAATTTACCCTCAATACCGGTAAAGGAATTGGCAACAAACATAGGTTGAGAAAGGAAGTTTTGTATTTTTCTTGCACGGTAAACAGTAATTCTATCTTCTTCGGATAATTCTTCCATACCTAAAATTGCAATAATATCCTTTAAATCATTATATCGCTGTAAACATTCCTGTACGCTACGGGCAACCCTGTAGTGTTCGGTTCCTACAATTTCAGGCTCTAATACACGGCTTGAGGAATCAAGAGGGTCAACGGCAGGATAAATACCCTGTTCGGCAATACTTCTTGAGAGTACCGTTGTGGCGTCAAGGTGGCTGAAAATTGTAGCAGGAGCCGGGTCGGTAAGGTCATCAGCGGGAACATATACCGCCTGAACCGAGGTGATAGAACCGTCTTTTGTTGAGGCAATTCTTTCTTCAATATCACCCAACTCATCGGCTAATGTGGGCTGATAACCTACGGCAGCGGGAAGTCTTCCTAACATGGCGCTGACTTCGTTACCTGCTTGTACAAATCGGTAAATGTTATCTATAAATAAAAGCACATCCTGCTTTTTTTCATCCCTTAAATATTCGGCTTCGGTAAGACCTGTCATAGCAATTCTCATACGGCTTCCCGAAGGCTCGTTCATTTGTCCGAAGGCAAGAACGGTTTTGTTAATTACACCGCTTTTTTTCATATCGCAAATTAGCTCGTTGCCTTCTCTTGACCGTTCACCTACACCGGTAAACACCGAATAACCGCCGTGATTTGTGGCAATATTATGTATCATTTCCATAATAAGAACTGTTTTTCCCACACCGGCACCGCCGAAAAGACCGATTTTACCGCCCTTTGCATAGGGAACCAATAGGTCAATAACCTTAATTCCGGTTTCGAGGATTTCGGTAGCACTTTTTTGTTTATCAAGTCCGGGAGCTTTTGTATGAATAGGTCTGTATTCGGTGGTTTTTATTTCACCTTTGCCGTCAATAGGACGACCTAAAACATCAATGCTTCGTCCGATAACCGAATCGCCTACAGGAACGGTAATTCCCTTTCCGCTGCCCTTAACCTCTAAACCGCAGAAAAGACCTTCGGTTGCCTCAAGGGCGATAGTTCTGACAACACCGTTTCCTAAATGAATGGCAGTCTCCAAATGCTTATCCATATGGGAAACTTTTAGTAAAGAATATATCGGAGGTATTTCTCCGTTTTCAAACCTAACATCAATTACAGGTCCGGAAATTTTAATGATTTTGCCGGTAAAATTACTCATATATGATAATCACCATATCTTTCAAAAGTAAGTAGGAATTTATTATACATAATTTGTTAAACGCTACCCGTAATATCTGTGGCAGCGGCTATTTCCAATATTTCATTGGTAATGGCAAGTTGTCTTTCGGCATTAATTTCAGCCGATAGTTCATCTATCATTTCGTCAGCATTATCGGTTGCGTTTTGCATTGCTCTCATTCGTGCCGAGTTTTCACTTGCGGCAGACTGCATAAATACATCGTACATAAATCCGGTTACATACTGCGGTACTAATAGGTCAAACACATTATCAATAGAAGGCTCGTAAATAGGAAATGCGTTGTATTTAAAATCATCTTCAATGTCTTCAAAATCCTTTTCCAAAAGAGGTAAAATGCGTTTTGAAACAGCCCTTTGAACCGATGAATTAACATATTCGGTGTAAATGACATAAGCCTCATTAACCTCATGCTGCCTATATAAGTCTATAATGGTTTTGGAAATGCCGGATGCTATGGTAAGGGACGGTTTCGACAAAACATCACACCAATTATAATCGGGAGTATATCCGGCGTTTTTAAACATAGCGTTAGCAACATTTCCCACACAAAGAAGGATTGAGTCGGAGAAATTATCCCCCATAATCCTTAATGTTTCTTTTACGATATCCGAATTGTAACTTCCGCAAAGACCTTTATCCGAGGCCACCGAGATATAAAGTTTTACACCTTCACCCTGCTTTTGGATGAAACGGTTATGCATTTCGTTTTGGGTGGCTTTTGAAATGATATCCTTCATTGTAGAACGAAGCTTATGCATATATGCAATGTTGTAATCAATATTTTGCATAGCTTTTTTCATACGAGAAGTTGACAAAAGGTACATAGCGCCTGTTATCTGTCTTGTTTGCTTTATGGCATTGAGTCGACTTTTAAGTTCACTTAAGTTACTCATTGTGTTTTTCCTTAAATTCCATAATACTGCTTATTATTTGTTGCTTGTCTGACTCTGACATAACACCCGTTGAATCAATTTTTGATGCAACGGCAGAAGAGTCCTCGTAAACATACTTTAAAAGCTGTGAAGAATAGCTCTTAATATCTTTTATATCCATATCATAAAAAATATCGGATTTATAACAAAGCAAAAGTACAACCTCTTTGAATACCGAGTAGGGGCTTGATTTCGGTTGCTTAAATAACTCGGTGAGGATTTGACCTTTTTTAAGCATTTTTGCGGTAGAAGCATCAACATCGCTTCCGAATCTTGCAAAAACCGCCATTTCACGGAATTTGGACAATTCAATTCTAAGTGTTCCGGAAACAGCCTTCATCGCACCGCTTTGTGCAGCTCTACCCACACGAGATACCGAAAGACCGGTATTGATTGCAGGTCTTATTCCACTGTGGAACAATTCGTCTTCAAGGAAAATCTGTCCGTCTGTAATGGAAATAACATTTGTAGGAATGTATGCCGAAATGTTTCCGCCCATCGTTTCAATAATAGGTAATGCCGTTAAAGAACCGCCACCTAATTTTTCCGATAAACAGGCGCTTCTTTCAAGAAGTCTTGAATGAAGATAAAATACATCACCCGGATACGCTTCTCTGCCGGGCGGTCTTAATAGTAAAAGGGACATAGTGCGGTATGCAACGGCATGCTTTGACAAATCGTCATACACAACGAGAACATTCTTGCCTTTTTCCGTAAACCATTCCGCAATACTTGTGGCGGCAAATGGTGCTAAATATTGCATAGCAGGGGAGTCGGAGGCAGTTGCGGCAACAACAACCGAATAGTCCATAGCACCGTTTTTCTTAAGGGTTTCAATAACACCCGAAATAGTTGATGCTTTTTGACCGATAGCGCAGTAAACGCAGATAACATCGGAGTTCTTTTGGTTTAGTATTGTATCAATAGCAATAGAAGTTTTACCGGTTTGTCTATCACCGATAATAAGCTCTCTCTGTCCCAAACCAATGGGTATCATACTGTCTATTGACAAAATACCGGTTTGCAAAGGGGTGTCAACGGGACGGCGGTCAATAATAGACGGAGCCTTTCTTTCACAGGGTAAAAACTGCTTTGAAAAAAGAGGTTTGCCGTCAAGGGAACGACCGATAGGGTCAACCACTCTCCCAAGTAATTCTTCACCCACCGGTACCTCGGCAACTTTGCCGGTGCCTACAACGGTATCTCCCTCTTTAACACTGTTACTGCTATCAAGAATAACAGCACCCAACCTATCTTCCTCCAGGTCGAGTACCATTCCGTAAACATCGTTTTCAAAACGCAATAATTCGCCGTATTTACACTGAGGTAAACCGGAAATACGGCATACACCGTCTCCGGTTTTTATTACTGTTCCGTACCTATAACTTATAGTTTCTACCCTGTGAGTATCTAAACGGTGTTTAAGATATTCGCTTATGCTTTGTGGGGTATATTCAGACATTATTTCACCATATCCTTTCAGGGATATAAGATAAGGAAATAAAGCATCAATCTAAAACAATTCTCTTTATTTCCTCTAATTTTGAGGCAACCGATGTGTCAAAAACCATTCCGTCTGCCTCGGCGATAAATCCGCCGATGATATCATCACGGATTTCTTTAACAAACGCCGTGTCCTCACCATATTTCTTTTTAAATCCGCTACATATATTTTGAAAGTAGGAATCATCGGTGTTTGAAGGGACAGATATGATTATTTTCATAACTAACCCTCATTTCCGAAAAACTCATCCAATATCTTTTGATTATCCTCTTGGTTTGTTTCTCTTTTTAAGATTTTTTCGGCAATAGTAATAGAAAGGTTTGCAATTTCATCCTTTGAGGAAGCGAGTAACTTATCCTTTTCGGCCTTTGCCTTTTCTTCGGCTTTATCTTCAATCGACTTTGCCTTTTTCTTAGCATCTTCAATTATGGAGTCGGCGCTTTGTTTTGCTTCCTTGTATGCCTTGTCGGCTAAATCTTCGCCTTTTTTCTTTGCTTCTTCAAGAATTTCGTCTTTGATTTTAAGTGTTTCATTGGCTTTTTCGACTAATTCATTAGCGGCGCCGGTTTCCTTTGCTATTCTGTCAGACCTTTCATCTAAAAACCTCTTAACAGGCTTGTAAACCAACGCTTTTACAACAATAAAAAGAACAATAATGTTAATTATGTTTAAAAGTAAATCAACGGCAGTTTCAGGTAAATTAATATTCATTTATACTACCTCTTATTTTACGGCAAGAACAAGTGCTACAACGAAGGCATAAATAGCGGTAGATTCAGCCAAAGCACAACCCAAAAGAAGAATAGAGTTGATTTTGCCCGAAGCCTCAGGCTGACGAGCCACTGATTCTACTGCCTTTCCCGTTGCCAAGCACATACCGAGTCCTGCACCGAAAGCTGTTAACATTGCGAGTCCTGCACCAATTGCGTTCATAGTAAATATCTCCTAAAAATTTTTAATATATTATTCAATGGCTTCGTTAATGAAGGTCATTGATAAAATTATAAATATGTAAGCCTGAATTACAGGGTGGAATAGGTTGAAATAAAGTCCTGCAATAGCCGGAATACCCGAGGCATATCCGCCGAGGACCGATTTAAGCAAATCCATAACTATCATACCGCCCAGCATATTGCCGAAAAGTCGACATGCAAGGGAAACCGGAACGGCTATATCGCTTAAAATTTTCATGGGAAAAACAAGAGGTGTGGGTTTTGCCATACCTTTGAGTCTACCTGCAACACCTTTTTTCTTAATTCCGTAAAAATTAATAAGGATAAAGGTAATAAGTCCCATTGCAAAGGTTGAAATAAGGTCAGATGTGGGAGCTCTCAGTCCCAAAAGCTCGGTCATTGCCGAAAAAATCATATAAACAGCCAGTGTAAACATATACGGTGCCAACTGCCCCGAATAGTCCATAAGACTGTCTTTTGCAAACTTTTCCATGGATTCAACGCCAAGTTCGATTATATTTTGAAATCCTTTCGGTTTGTCAAATGAGAATTTAGGGAAAATGAAAAATCTGAATACTAACCCCAAAAGCAAAACTAAAACGGTAATACAATAGGATATTACGGTCGTTTTAGCAAAAGAAAAACCAAACAAATTTATTCTGTCGCTGAATAACTCAAACTCAACCTTTAAGCCGGATTTTTTAAGACTTATCATAGAAATAAGGGTTCCGATAAGTAACCATCCGCCGAAAACGGCAAGTACGGTAAAAAGTCTTCGCTTCTTTTTTACCTTTTTGTTATCCGAATTTTCGGCTATTTTGGGCCTTGTTGCGGCAATACCAACTATTCCCAATGCCAAACACACTGCGGACACACAAAGCAAAATTATATTTAGCAAATTATCATCCCCGTGAAATCACTTTTTTTTAATAAATGAACAATAAATGAAATATCCGAATGCTGCAAGTGGCATACCGGCAGTAAAACCGCAAAAGCAAAACATAATATATTTCATAAATTTAAACATAAACAAAGCTATTGCAATGCCGTATAACAGAAACTTTATGCCGAAAATCTTAACTACCTTCGACTTGTTTCCCCCAGTAATGTTAAATACCAATTCTTTTAGCAAATACATTTGTAAAACGGCAAATAAAAAAGAAATAATAAAAGCAATCACAAAAATCACCGTATCTTTCATAAAATTATAATCCAAAAAACTAAAAAGTCAACATTTTTTACAGCATATTGTTAAATTTTTGTCTATGCTTTTCAATGAACAAATAAAGCGGAGTTCCAAGGCAAAAGCAAACAATCGCTTCACCTGCGGCGACAAAAAATGCTAAAATTAAAAACGGAAATTCGCTATCCATCAAAACAGACAGTTCAAGGCCCACAAATATTCCGTTAATAATAACAGGTGAAAGGATAGACAAAAAGGGGATTTTCCCTATTTTAACATTTCTCAGTAAATAACTGATTACGGCAGCGATTAGGGTTGCCGAAGTGCCGAAAATCATATCTAAAGGATTAAAAGATGCAATATTCGCTAAAAAACATCCGATTGTCAAACCATAAACAGCGGTGGGAGAAAATATGGGCAATATGGTAAGAGCTTCCGAAATTCTCAGTTGAATTTGTCCGTATCCAATGCCTAAAATACCGCAAAAATATGTAACACCGGCATAAAGTCCCGCAATTACGGCGGAGGTAATTATTTTATTAATATATTTTTTTCTATTCATAATTATATGCCCGAAAGATTTTTATAATAAGCAACTGCAAGTTCGTCGCACCGTTCGTTTTCGGGATGACCTGCATGTCCCTTTACCCAATTTACATTAACCTCGTGCTTTTTAAGAAGCTCTAAGAGTCTTTCCCAAAGGTCGGGGTTAAGTGCAGGTTTTTTGTCGGCTTTTTTCCAACCGTTTTTTTGCCAAGACTCCGCCCAACCCTTTGTGATACCATCTGAAACATATTTTGAATCGGTGGTTAAAGTAACATAACAAGGTTCTTTAAGAGCTTCAAGTCCTTTAATAACAGCGGTAAGCTCCATACGGTTATTGGTGGTTTCCTTTTCTCCGCCGGAGATTTCTTTAATATGGTTTCCGAAACGAAGAATAGCACCCCAACCTCCGGGACCCGGATTTCCCGAACAGGCACCATCGGTAAATAATTCAACTGATTTTTGCATAACTATCACAAAATTTACTCCTAATATTTACGAAAACTTCCTATAACTTTTCCCAAAACCGAAGGCTTTTCGGGATAAATAGGTGAAAAATCCGGGTTTTCGGGCATAAATATTACCTGCTTGTCCTTTATTACCAATCGTTTTACAGTGGCACTATCGCCGTCCATACCGATGATAATATCACCGTTTTTGCAAGGCTTGTTTTTATCCGCAATAACAATATCACCGTCAAGTATGCCTATGTTTTTCATACTAAGTCCCGAAACCTTCAGAGCAAAGAGTCCGTCAGAGTTGTCGGTGGGATAGGGGATGTAGTCTTCTATTTGCTCAACAGCTAAAATCGGTTGTCCGGCAGTTACCTTTCCTACAAGCGGAACAAAAGCCGATTTAAAATCATTTTCAATTCTGATTGCCCGTGAAAATTTTGCATCACGGCTTATGTAACCGTTTTCCTCCAAAACATTAAGTATGGCATGAACGGTGGATGTGGACTTAATTCCGGTTTCTTCGCAAATTTCTCTGACTGTGGGAGGAAGTCCTTTTGTCGATTTTTTAACCAAGAAATTATAAACGGCAGTTTGTTTTTCGGTAAGAGGTGCTTTTTCCATATCTTTTCTCCTCACTTTAATAAAAAAGAACATCTATTCGTTTACATTATATCATTGTTTTTCTTCTTTTTCAAGAGTTGCTTTATGAGATTTGCTATTTCCTTAATGCCTAATAAAATAAGGAAAACACCAAAGGCTTTCGAGAGGAGTTTTTCGCTTATTAATGTTGTCAATAGTACACCGCCGAATCCGCCGATTATACCGCCTGTTATTATGGGCAAAACAGTTTTCCATTTAATTTGTTTTTTATAGGTGTAATAAACTACCGAAAAAAGGGCAATAGGAATAAAAAATATTAGATTAGTGCCTTGGGATTTAAGTTGTCCCACATTTTTAAATACCGATAAATATATTATTAACACTGCTCCGCCGCCAAGTCCCATAGAGCCTAATATCCCTGAAAAAAGCCCTGCTAAAAGGGCCAGGATATTCATTTGAAAAGCAGGCGGATACCTGCATAAATCATAAATCCCGAAAATACTGCTTTTAGTATTTTAGGAGATATTTTCTCAAGAATTTTTGTTCCCAAAAATGCCCCTAATAAGCCTGTAATCATATAAGGAAAAGCATCACTTATTTTAACACTGCCTCTATAAATATAGATAATAGCACTTATTACCGAAATGGGCAAGATAACTGCGATTGCGTTTCTGTGAGCATCCTTTTGCTCAAAATCCTGTTTTTTTAAAAGGGGTACGACAAGCATACCCCCTCCTGAGCCGAAAAAAGAATTTACTATACCTATTAATATGCCAATTAAAAAATTTTTAATTTTGCTCAACTATCCTCACCCAAAATAGTTTTAACAAAAAAGATTACTTTAGTATTTTTTCGGCAAAATTTTCGGCAAATTCGGTCATTTTCTCAAAGTTCATGGAAGAAATATAGTATTTTTCCAGTGCATCGTGAGTGATTTTTGCCTTTCTTATAGTATCAATCGCCGACATCAAAAGTTCGTTTTTAATCTTATTGTTAAAACTCAGTCGGTTTTTAACCCGATTTATTTCTCCTATATCCATAAATCTTCTTGCGTGAATTCTTCGGGTGTCAGTGAGAAATTTTAAATTATTTCTTTCGGTTACAACAGCAAAGCTAAGTTCGGGAATAACAATATGGTCAATTAATAAATTGGGCAGGTAAGGATTTTTAACGGTAATAATATCATAACCTCTTGACAGTGCGTAATTTCTTATATAATCGGTAACATTTCCGGAAACAGAACCCTGGTTGTCCTTTATTATCAGCATATTTTTAACCGAGTCGGTTATGGTTTCGGTAAAACTTATTACTCCCTTTGGAGTTACACCTTCAATGTATCTGATGTTTTCTTCGCCGATATTTAAACTTTTTGAAGGAATATTATTCTTGCAAATGTTTTGAGCAAATTTCAATACCTTATCTTTTTTTGTGTATTTGTCTAAAATACTTAGGTTTTCCTTGGTAATTTCCCCACAAGCCAAAAGATAGCGTGAAGCGGTCTTGTGAAGGGCTTTGTTAATGTTTGTTATATTAATAATCTCGAAGCGTTTTGATTTTAGATACGACGAATCCCAAAAGCTACCTAAATTTATTATTTCTTCGCATACACCGGGATAAACCGGTTCTACAATATGGGGTGCTGTTCCGTCGATAATTATTATTTTAAGCTCACTTATAATTATCCCGTCAAGAGAATCGGGGTCCGAAGAGCAGGGGCAAATGGTAACTTCATAACCTCGCTTTCGGGCAATTCTTGCCACATATTTAAGGAAAGAGGATTTCCCGGTTCCCGGACCTCCTTTAATTATGTAGGCACTGTAACCTGTAAGGGGATTATAATTATCTTTAAAATTGGAAATAAAACCTTCAAAAGAATTTGCGGCTAAAAAGTAAGTAGGACTTTTCATAAATTGCACCCGACTTTCAATAGTTTTCTAAAAATATACTATTCGTGTAAATTACTTTTTGACACAAGGACTTTTTTGTGGTAAAATAATTACGGAGTCGACTACACGGTTGCGCAAATTTCAGATTTGTGAGGAAAGTCCGAGCCCCACAGGGCAGAATAACGGCTAACGGCCGCCGAGGGTAACCTTAGGGAAAGTGCAACAGAGATATACCGCCGATTAATTCGGTAAGGGTGGAAAGGCGAGGTAAGAGCTCACCGCTTTCTTTGGAGACATTGAAAGCCTGTAAACCCTATTCGGAGCAACGCTGACTGTGGCGATACACCTGCCCGGTGTGCCACGAAGAGCGGCTTGAGCAAGGAAGCAATTTCTTGTCGAGATAGATAACCGTGCTTGACAGAACTCGGCTTATTGTCGGCTCTTTTTATATTTGAAAAATAAGTCTTGACAAAGTGGTACATTATATATATAATTATATCCGTGCCGTTTTGCTTTATTGGTGGTGCAAAAATGGTTTTAGACCTTAAAAGTGTCTTTGCCAACATAGGCAAAGAAATTTCTATCGACTCTTCACTGGATATGAGTGAAACCGATTTTTCGGGTGGATTTCCGCTCAAAACCCCCGTTTCGGTTAAAGGCAAGGTTTTTAATCGTGCCGGTGTGGTAGAAATTGATATTTTTATGGACTATGATTTTGATGCGCCATGCGATAGATGCGGCAAAGATACTGTAAAGCATTACAGTATTGAGCTTGACAAAATGCTTGCCACTTCCATTGAGGGAGAGGAAAGCGATACTATTATTACGGTTCCCGATATGAAACTCGATGTGGACGAGCTCGTATTTACCGAAGTGTTCTTAAGCCTTCCTGCGAAGCACCTTTGTAAAGAGACATGCAAAGGATACTGCTTTTCCTGCGGAAAGAACTTAAATGAGGGAAACTGTGAATGTAAGAGCGAAAGTATCGACCCAAGGCTTGCTAAGCTCGCAGATTTACTTAATAATTAAATTTATATAACCTTTTAAGGAGGATACTACGATGGCAGTACCAAAGAGAAAAACTTCAAAAGCAAGAAGAGATAAAAGAAGAAACAACCTCTGGAAGCTTAATGCTCCAACACTTGTAAGATGCGCTGATTGCGGTGCTTATAAGCGTCCGCATAGAATTTGCCCCACTTGTGGCAAGTACAACGGTCGTCAGGTTGTTGACATTGCAGAATAATCAGTTTTGCATAAGGGGAGGAAGAAAGTCCTCCCCTTTTATTTTTAGGTGGTGATATATTCATGGCAGTAACGGTTTTTGAGGTTGAAAAGAAGAGTCCTGCACAAAAACTCGGGATAAAACCGGGAGACACATTGCTAACAATAAACGGTGAGGAAATAACCGATGTGCTTGATTACCGTTTTTATCAAAGTAATGAGAAAATTGTTGTTGAATATATAGACCATAAGGGAAAAATAAAGAAAAAAAAGACAAAAAAAGAGGAATTTGAGGAACTCGGCCTTAATTTTAATACATATTTAATGGACGAAAAAAGGTCTTGCAGAAACAAATGTGTATTTTGCTTTATTGACCAGTTACCGAAAGGTATGAGAGACAGCCTTTATTTTAAGGATGACGATTCAAGACTTTCATTCCTATTCGGAAATTATATTACCCTTACAAATTTAACCGAGCACGAAATTGACCGAATTATTAAAATGCATATCAGTCCCGTAAATATTTCGGTACACACCACAAATCCCGAACTTCGTGTAAAAATGATGGCGAATAAAAATGCCGGAAAGGTTTTAGAGATAATACCAAGACTTAACAGTGCCGGTATAAAGATGAATTGTCAGCTTGTTTTATGTCCCGGATATAATGACGGACAAGAGTTGGAAAAAAGTCTTAACGACCTACTTGAATACGAAAATGTTGAGTGTATTGCCTGTGTTCCGGTTGGATTGTCAAATCATCGTGAAGGATTGGCAAAGCTTGTTCCTTTTAATGAAACCACAGCCGGTGAAACAATTGATATAATTGAGAAATTCGGAGATACTTCGTTAGAAAAGTATGGCGAACGGCGTTGCTATGCTGCGGATGAGTTTTATTTGCTCAGCAAAAGAAAAATGCCCGAGGCTGATTATTACGGCGATTTTTTGCAGCTTGAAAACGGTGTGGGAATGTGGGCTTTGCTTAAAAAGGAAGCCTACGATGCATTAGAAGATTTGGATTGTGCTTCATTAAATAAAACGGTTACACTTGTTACCGGAGTTGCGGCATATCCGCTGATAAAAGATATTGCTTTAAAATGCGAAGAAAAGGTAAAAGGACTTAAATGTAATGTTTTCGGAATAGTCAATCACTATTTCGGAGAGAGAATAACGGTTGCGGGACTTGTAACGGCAACCGATATATACGACCAGTTACAGAATAAAGATTTAGGGGAAGAAATATTGATACCGTCATCAATGCTCAGAAGTGAGGGCGATATGTTCTTGGATAGCATTACGGTAGATGAACTTTCCGAAAAACTAAACATTGGTATAAAAGTTACGGAATGCGATGGATATTCACTTATAGAATCCATTGTGGGATGAAAGAAAGGGAGTGTTTTAATGTCAAAACCGATTGTTGCCGTTGTAGGAAGACCGAATGTAGGCAAGTCTACACTTTTTAATAAACTTATCGGTAAAAGACTTTCCATAGTTGATGATACACCGGGTGTAACCCGTGATAGAATATACGGTGATACCGAGTGGGAAGGCCATAAAATTATGTTGGTTGATACAGGGGGTATTGAGCCGAAAACCGATGACATTATTCTGTCGGGAATGAGAGCTCAGGCTCAACTTGCCATTGATACCGCTTGTGTTATTATGTTTGTTGTGGATATGCAAACCGGTGTTACCGCAACCGATGCGGAAATTGCATCAATGCTCCAAAAAAGCGGAAAACCCATTGTGCTTTGTGTGAATAAATGCGATAAGGTGGGAGATGTACCTGCCGAATTTTACGAGTTTTATAATTTAGGACTTGGGGACCCTATTGCCGTTTCTTCGGTTCACGGACACGGAACCGGCGATTTGCTTGACGAGGTGTTTAAAAATCTTCCCGATGGTGCTTTTGACGATGAGGATGACGAGGACACAGTTAAGGTTGCCGTTATCGGAAAACCCAATGCCGGAAAATCCTCTTTGGTTAATAAGATTTTAGGTGAAGACCGTCTTATTGTATCTGATATTGCCGGTACTACAAGAGATGCTATTGATGCTTTGGTGGAAAACAAGTTCGGTAAATTTAATTTCATTGATACCGCAGGACTCAGAAGACAAAGCAGGATTGAAGACAAAATTGAAAAATACAGTATTTTAAGAGCAAAAATGGCTATTGAAAGAGCCGATGTATGCGTAATAATGCTTGACGGTAAGGAGGGCTTTACCGAGCAGGACTCCAAGGTTGCGGGACTTGCCCTCGAACAGGGAAAAGGCTGTATAATAGCGGTTAATAAGTGGGATATAGTGGAAAAAGACGGTCAAACAATGGATAGTTACCGAAAGAAACTGATGAACGACTTTTCTTTTATGCCATTTGCACCTATTATTTTTATTTCGGCGAAAACCGGTCAAAGAATTGACAGACTTTTTGAGCTTATAAAATATGTTCATACTCAAAATACAATGCGTATTTCCACCGGCAAGCTTAATGACATTCTTGCCGATGCAACCGCAAGAGTACAACCTCCTACAGATAAAGGAAAGCGGTTAAAGATTTATTATATGACACAGGCGTCAACCTGTCCTCCCACATTTGTTGCATTTTGTAATAGGGCTGATTTGTTTCATTTTTCCTATCAAAGATATTTGGAAAATCAAATTCGTTCCACCTTCGGTCTTGAAGGAACTCCTGTTAGATTTGTTATTAGAGAAAGAGGAGAAAAATAATGATTTTTTTTGCAGTTGCTACGGTAATCGGCACATATTTGCTGGGAAGCATTAATTTTGCTGTTATTTTCACTAAAGCGTTTACAAAAAAAGATGTACGGGACTTCGGAAGCGGAAATGCGGGAAGCACCAATGCCTTGAGGGTTGGAGGGAAAATAACCGGAATTTTAACCTTTGTTTGCGATATGTTAAAGGGGTTTTCGGCAGCACTGGTTGGTAGTTTGGTTTTTTCCTATGTTGCGGCAAAAGAAATAGTTTTTTGGGCAAACCCGGTTTACGGGGCTTTTATATGCGGATTGGCTTGTATGATAGGTCATATTTTTCCTATTTTCTTTGGGTTCAGAGGTGGAAAAGGTGTTGCTACCGGACTGGGAATATTTCTCTTTTGTTGCCCAAAGGCAATCGTCATAGGACTTTTGGTGTTTATTATAGGTATGTTAATATCAAAGACTGTTTCATTAAGCTCTTTATTGGCAACTACAGCGGTTATAGTATGTACTCTGATTTTTAATAATGGCGAAATACCGTTTGTTCCTCAACTTGTCATTTGCCTTGTTTATGAGGTAATTATTTTTGTAAGACATACCGAAAATATAAAAAGGCTAATAAACGGCACCGAAAACAAATTTGCATTCGGAGGAAAAAAGAATGGCTGAAATAACAATTTTAGGCTCCGGCGGTTGGGGAATAGCTATGGGTTTATCGGCATATAATTGCGGACATAGTGTAACCCTTTGGTCCCCATTTGAAGACGAAGTAAAAATGCTTTCCGAAAAGAGGACAAGCGAAAAACTTTTAAAGGGCATTGAAATTCCGAAGGATATAAAAATCACAAACGATATGTCGGTAATAAAAGATTCTTTAATTACCGTTATTGCCACGCCGTCTGTGGCAGTTGCTTCGGTTGCCGAACAAATTTCAAGGTACAAAAAGAACGGAATAATCGTTAATTTGTCAAAGGGATTGGAAGGGGAAAGTTATAGACGCCTTTCAATAATAATAAAGGAAAAAAATCCTGATTGCGAAGTTGTTGTGCTTTCGGGACCCTCCCATGCCGAAGAAGTGGCAAGAAATATTCCCACATCTCTTGTGGCGGCATCAACAAGCATTTCTGCGGCATCCATTGTTCAGGATGAATTATCAAGTGAATTTTTAAGAATTTATACAAGCGACGATGTAGTGGGTGTAGAACTGGGCGGTGCAATAAAAAATGTAATTGCCATTTGTGCCGGAATATGCGATGGTCTAAAGCTTGGAGATAACAGTAAAGCCGCACTTATTACAAGAGGACTTGCGGAAATGTCAAGACTCGGTGTTAAAATGGGAGCCAATGAACGCACCTTTTCAGGTCTTGCCGGAATAGGTGATTTGGTTGTAACCTGTACATCAAGACATAGTAGAAATAACCGTTTCGGAAACCTTGTGGGAAATGGGGTTGATATAAAAACAGCCCTTGCCGAAGTGGGAACGGTTGAAGGTTATTATGCCGCAAGGTTGGCTTACGATTTGGCTAATAAGTATAATGTAAGTATGCCGATAGTTGAAACCTGCTATAAAGTTTTGTATGAAAATTATCCTATTGACACCGTTGTAAAGGATTTAATGTTGAGACCTAAAACACAAGAACATTAAAATTTCGATAAAATAACAAAAAAATGACTAAAAGACTTGACAACCATATGAAAATGTGATAATATTTAGTTGCAAATTGAATACCGAACAAATAAAAGCTGTGATAAAGACGGAATGTGCAATTAAAGCTTTAAAGAGAGTCGAGGATGGTGTAATCTCGGCAGGTGTATGTATATTCTTATCCCTTTTGAGCCGAAAGAATGAAAGTTTTCGATTAGTTCTTTACGTTATTGCTGCGTTAATGCATAAGACTTGTTAGAGTCTGAGGGGCACTTATTTAGTGCAATTTGAGTGGTACCGCGGGTTAGTAAATATCTCGTCTCAAGTGAATTACTTGAGGCGAGTTTTGTGTTTTTATGGAGGTTTTTCTATGTCAAAAAGTGTAATGTCCCAATTATTTGAAATTGCATCTCGTATAAAGGAAATGCGAGAAATTATGGGCTATTCTGCCGAAGAAATGGCGAAAAAGACCGAGGTGTCTGTTGAGGATTATATTGCTTTTGAAAGTTGTAAAAGTGATATGCCTTTTACATTTATTCATAAATGTGCGCTTGTTTTTGATATAGAAATTACCGAGCTTTTAGAAGGACGAAGTGCCAAACTTTCTTCATATACCGTAACAAGAAAAGGCAAGGGCCAACAAACCGCCAAGGAGGACGGTATTGATATCGCTAACTTGGCACCTGAATTCAGGAATAAGATTGCCGAACCATATTGGGTAAAATATGAGTATTCCGCCGAACTTCAAAAAAAGCCTATTCATTTGATAAATCACAGCGGTCAGGAGTTTGACTTTGTGGTTTCGGGTTCTTTGTTGGTACAAATAGGCAACAACAAAGAGGTTCTTCATGAGGGCGATAGCATTTATTATAATTCTTCCACACCCCACGGAATGATAGCCGTAGGAGGAGAGGATTGTCAGTTTTTAGCGGTTGTTTTGCCGGGTGAGGATACAAAAGAGGAATCAATCCGTAACAGTGTTGTTTCCGCAAGACCTGCTACAAAACTTTTATGCGAAAAATTTGTCAAGACCAAGGAAGATGAAAACGGAGTTTTGCAGGATATCGGTTTTGCTAATACAGATAAGTTTAATTTCGGATTTGATGTGGTTGACGCAATTGCTAAAAAATACCCGGATAAACTTGCGATGCTTCATATTGACCGTGAAAAGAACGAACGCCATTTCACCTTTACTGATATTAAGAAAGAATCGGCAAGATGTGCCAATTACTTTAAAACTCTCGGTATTAAAAAGGGTGATAAGGTAATGTTGGTGCTTAAAAGACATTATCAGTTCTGGTTCTGTATGATAGCACTTCATAAGCTGGGCGCCGTTGCCATACCTGCAACATATCTTTTAAAGGACCACGATTTTGAGTACCGTTTTAAGTCAGCAGGTGTTAAAGCAATAGTTTGTACTGCTGATGGTGATGTGGCTGAATGCGCTTCAAGGGCTGCCGAAAACTGTGAAACCGTTGTTCATAAAATAATGGTTGGCGGATGCCGAGAAGACTGGAGAGATTTTGATAGCGAATATCCTGTTTATTCAAGCAGTTTTCATAGAAACGAAACCACTTCTTGCGGTGAAGATACCGCTGTAATGTTCTTTTCCTCGGGTACAACGGGCGAACCTAAAATGGTGGCTCATGACCATACCTATTCTTTAGGTCATTTTGTAACTGCAAAGTATTGGCATTGTTGCGAACAGGACGGACTTCATTTTACCATATCAGACACGGGTTGGGGAAAATCCCTTTGGGGAAAGCTTTACGGTCAGTGGTTGTGCGAAGGCGCTGTATTTGTATATGATTTCGATAGATTTGATGCTTCGGATATAATGCCGATGTTTAAAAAGTACGGCATTACAACCTTCTGTGCACCTCCTACAATGCTGAGAATGATGGTGAAACAGGATTTATCACAATACGATTTTTCCTCTGTTAGGCATATGACAACAGCAGGAGAGGCACTTAATCCTGAGGTTGCCAAGCAGTTTAAGAATGCAACCGGACTGACAATTTATGAGGGCTTCGGTCAAACCGAAACCACTCTTACGGTTGCAAATTTATATGGCGGTAAGACAAAAATAGGCTCTATGGGCAAGGCTTCACCGCAGTACAATATTGCCGTTGTCGACCTTGAGGGCAACGAAGTGGCTAACGGTGAAACAGGTGAGATTGTAATCAAACTTGATGAAGGAAAACCGGTGGGACTGTTTAAGGAATACTATAAGGACCCACAAAAAACTCAAGAATGTAAAAGAGGAAATATGTATCATACCGGCGATACTGCTTGGCGTGATGAGGACGGATATTTTTGGTATGTGGGTAGAGTTGATGACATTATTAAATCCTCGGGCTATCGCATAGGACCTTTTGAAATCGAAAGCGTTATTATGGAACTTCCTTATGTTCTTGAATGCGGAGTATCTGCCGCACCTGACGAAATAAGAGGACAAATTGTTAAGGCAAGTATCGTATTAATGAAGGGCGTTGAGCCAACCGAGGAATTAAAGACCGAGATACAAAACTATGTTAAGAGTCATACGGCTCCTTATAAGTATCCCCGCCTTGTGGTATTTAAGGACGAGCTTCCCAAAACCACCAACGGAAAGATTCAGCGCAACCTACTTTAAAAAACTATTGACAAATTAACATCTATATATTATACTTTGAGCATAAAGGCAAAGACGAAGAGGACTTTTTTATACCATCTTAAGAGAGATAACGGTTGGTGCGAGTTATCGGTAGGGGTAATTAAGTTGTAACTTCCGAGCCGAAGGGAAGAAAGTTTTTTTAACGAGTAGAGCCCTTCCGTGTAGGCTGCGTTAACGCATACGGTTTGTCAGAACCTGAGTGGCACTTTGGTGCAATTTGAGTGGTACCGCGGGTAGTTAGATTATAACACTCGTCTCAAAGTATTTTACTTTGGGACGAGTGTTTTGTTTTTTGTCCCAAATAGGAGGTTATAGAATGCAACAAATAAGCGGACTTGATTATAAAATCAAGGAAATGGCAGGAAGAATCAGGGAACTGCGTGAAATAGAGGGAGTCAGTCCCGAAGAAATGGCATTAAAAACCGATGTAAGTGTTGAGGAATACTTAGCTTGTGAAGGCGGACAGGGCGATTTGAATTTTGCTTTTCTTTATCGCTGTGCTTTGGCACTTGAAGTTAATGTAACCGATATTATTGAGGGACACAGCCCTACACTTAAGTCCTTTACCTTAACAAAAAAAGGCAAGGGACAGGAAATTGCCAATGCCCACGGAATGACCTATTACAATATGGCATATTCTTTTAAAAACAGAATTGCCGAGCCTCTATATGTAAGAAGTAAGTATGATGAGTCGGCACAAACAAGGGATATTGAGCTTACAACCCACGAGGGGCAGGAGCTTGATATTGTGATTTCCGGTAAGCTAAGGATTCAAATAGGTGAGCATAGCGAAATTATTGAGGCAGGGGACAGCATTTATTTTAATTCCTCCACGCCTCACGGAATGATAGCTGTAGGCGGAAAAGACTGTGAATTTTATGCAATCGTTTTAAATCCAACAGGCGAACCGATACCTGAGCTTACACCTATTAAGGCTGTTGAAACCGAAAAAGAGGTTAAGGAAGACGACACCGACCGAATTTATAAAAATTATGTTGATGTTATTATGAACGATAGAGGAACACCCACTTCTATTAAATTTAAAAATACCGAAAAGTTTAACTTTGCTTTTGATGTTGTTGATGAAATAGCAAACAGAAATCCCGAAAAACTTGCTATGCTTCATATTGACAGATACGATACCGAACGAAGGTTTACATTTTCGGATATTAAAAAAGAATCGGCGAGATGTGCAAATTACTTTAGCTCAATGGGTATTAAAAAAGGCGATAGGGTAATGCTTGTTTTAAGGCGAAATTATCAATTTTGGCCGATTATGATAGGACTTAATAAAATCGGAGCTATTGCAATACCGGCAACAAGTCAGTTGTTGGCACACGATTTTGAGTATAGGTTTAATAAGGCAGGTGTTACAACCCTTATTTGTACCGCTGATGATATTTCCTGCGATTCTGCCGATGAGGCAATGAAATCCTATTCGGGAATTGTTAATAAGATTATCGTAAACGGAAGTCGGGACGGCTGGAGAAATTTTGATAAGGAGTATAAGATTTTCAGTTCTAACTTCGAACGCACAGAGGATTCACCCTGCGGCGATGACCCGCTTCTTATGTTCTTTACTTCCGGAACATCGGGATTTCCCAAGGTTGCAGTACATAATCACAAATATCCCTTCGGACATTTTGTTACGGCGAAATATTGGCATTGTTGCGAAAGGGACGGACTCCACCTTACCATATCCGATACGGGTTGGGCAAAGGCTATGTGGGGTAAGCTTTACGGACAGTGGTTCTGTGAAGCGGCAACCTTTGTTTATGATTTTGACCGCTTTGATGCTTCAAAAATATTGCCTTTGTTTGCAAAATATCAAATTACAACCTTCTGTGCACCGCCAACTATGCTTAGGATGATGATAAAACAGGACCTTTCGAGGTATGATTTTTCTTCTGTTAGGCATATGACCACAGCAGGAGAGGCGTTAAACCCTGAGGTTTATAAGCAGTTTAAGAACGCCACAAACCTTCAAATCATTGAGGGATTCGGACAAAGTGAAAGCACTATGATGATAGGAAATCTCAGAGGTGCACCTCATAAGATAGGCTCAATGGGTAAGCCTTGTCCTATATACGATATTTCAATCGTTGATAGTAACGGAAATCCTGTCGCCATAGGTGAAACAGGCGAAATAGTAGTTAATGTTAAGGACGGAATACCTTGCGGATTGTTTACGGGCTATTATATGGACCCGGAAAAAACAAAAGAGGCTATCCACGACGGATATTACCATACGGGAGATACCGCTTGGCAGGATGAAGACGGATTTTATTGGTATGTGGGTAGGGTTGATGATGTTATTAAGTCTTCGGGCTATCGCATAGGACCCTTTGAAATCGAAAGCGTTATTATGGAGTTACCCTATGTTCTTGAGTGTGGTGTATCTGCGGCACCTGATGAAGTAAGAGGACAAATTGTTAAGGCAAGTATCGTTCTTGTAGAGGGAACAGAGCCCACCGAAGAACTGAAGACCGAAATTCAAAATTATGTTAAAAAACATACCGCACCCTATAAATACCCTCGTTTGGTAATTTTCAGAGACGAACTCCCTAAGACCACAAGCGGTAAGATACAAAGAAATAAACTTTAGGAGGATTTTATGAAAATATCAGTAATACAAATGGATATGGAACTAAATGCTCCCGATAAAAATTTTGAAAAAGCAAAGGATTTAATAAAAAAATCTTTATCTGATAATCCCGATACGGTGGTTTTGCCCGAAACCTGGAATGTGGGATTTTCACCGAAGGATATTAAAAAAGAACTTTGCGATATAGACGGTAAACGAGTAAAACAAGAGATTGGGGCATTAGCCAAAGAATATGGCATAAATATTGTGGCAGGTTCGGTGGCGAATGTTAAGAACGATAGGCTTTACAATACGGCCTATGTGTTTGACAGAAAAGGTGAATGTGTTGCCGAGTATGATAAAAGTCATTTGTTTTCCCCTATGGGAGAGGATAAATACTTTGAAAAGGGCAATGGGGCTGTTGAGTTTTATCTTGATAACCGATTATGCACCCTTATTATTTGCTATGATGTAAGATTTCCCGAGCTTGTAAGAACCGTAACGGCAAAAAAACAAACCGATTTTTTGTTTATGGTTTCCCAGTGGCCTAAAATAAGAGTGCCTCATTTAAGGGCTCTTGTAACGGCAAGGGCGATTGAAAATCAAATCTTTGCCGTATGTTCAAATTCCTGCGGTACTGCTCTTGAAACCAAGTACGGCGGAAATTCAATGGTGGTTGACCCTTGGGGAGAAACCATAGTTTCGGCTGAAGAAAAAGAGTGTATAATAACAGCCGATTGCAATACCGAGATACTCTCGGATATCAGAAAGTCTATAAATGTGTTTGCCGATAGGCGAGCCGAAATTTATAAAATATAATTTATTATTAAGGAGTCTTTAAAAATGGAGTACAATTTTCCAGTAACACGAACAACAAACCCAAAACCACGCCCGGAGGACGAAACAAAGCTCGGCTTTGCAAAGTATTTTACCGACCATATGTTTTGTATGGATTATGATGAAGGTATAGGTTGGCACGATGGTAGAGTAGTACCTCACGAGCCTATTGCAATTGAACCTGCTTCCTGCGTATTGCATTATGCCCAAATGATGTTTGAGGGTATGAAGGCATACCGCACACCTGACGGTGATATTCAGTTGTTCAGACCTGATATGAACGCAAAGAGAATGTTGCGTACTAATGAACGCATGTGTATGCCCGAACTTCCCGAGGACCTGCTTATTGCAGGTGTAAAGGCTGTTATTAAGGAGGATATTGATTGGGTACCTTCAGCCCCCGGCACCGCGCTTTACATAAGACCGTTTATTTTCGGCGATGAGGTATCATTCTCGGTTCTTCCCGCAAAGCACTATCGCTTTATGATAATCTTAAGTCCAACCGGCTCGTATTATGCCGCTAATGACGGCGGACTTTCAACAACCCGTATTTTCGTTCAGGATAAGTATATCCGTGCTGCCAAGGGCGGTACAGGTTATGCCAAGGTAGGCGGTAACTACGGCGGCGGTATGAGAGCTTCTAAGGATGCTATGCAGTATGACTGTAAGGATGTTTTGTGGCTTGATGCACAAGAACATAAATATGTTGAAGAAATCGGCACTTCTAACGCCTTTTTCCGTATTGCCGATGAGGTTATTACGGCACCGCTTGATTCGGGTACAATTCTTCCCGGTATTACAAGAGATTCTGTAATTCAGTTGCTTAAAAAATGGGGAGTTAAGGTTTCGGAACGCAAACTTTCCATTGACGAAATTGTTGCCGCAAGTAAGGACGGAACATTGCAGGAGATTTTCGCAAGTGGTACAGCTGCTGTTATTTCTCCAATCGGTTGGCTGAATATTAAGGGCGAAGATATGATGGTTTCCGATGGTAAGGTAGGACCGATTGCTCAAAAACTTTACGATAACCTTTACGGTATGCAAACAGGAACCGTTGCTGACGATATGGGTTGGACTTATAAATTAGGTCTTAAGGCGTAGAAAAAAGGATATTTATAAATGAAACGCCTAACCCTTTTTTGCGGACACTATGGAAGCGGTAAAACTAATATAGCGGTAAATTTTGCATTTTATCTTAAAAGCAAAGGTTTTAATACCGTTATTGCCGATTTGGATATTGTAAATCCCTATTTTCGCACAAAAGACAGCGAGAAAGAACTTGAGGATGCAGGTATTGATGTAATAAGTTTGCCCTTTGCAAACACAAATGTTGACCTGCCCTCAATTCCTTCAGGTGCAAATTCTCTTTTTGACAACATCACAAGGTACGGTGTTATAGATGTGGGCGGAGATGATGCGGGAGCTTATGCTCTCGGTAGATTTTCTTCCCGTATTAAAGAGGAAAATAATTTTGAAAACTATTATGTTGTTAATTTTTACAGACCTCTTACAAAAACTCCCTTAGAAGCAAAAACTGTTATGGATGAAATAACAATGGCTTGTAATATTCCTTTTACAGGTATAGTTAATAATTCAAACATCGGAGAGGAAACCACCGTAGAAGATGTGGAAAAAACCTCGGAACTTGCAAAGGAACTGTCAAGGCTTACCGGACTTCCCATAGCATTTACTTCAATTGACAAAAAAGTCTGCGATGATGAAAGTAAATATTTTATTATGAAATTACAAGAAAAATATTGGTAGAAAACGGAGGAACTTTTATGGCAAAAGTAACCTTTAAAACCGACCGATGCAAAGGTTGCGGTTTATGTGTTGAGGCTTGTCCGAAACATATTTTGATAATTGATAAATCATCACTTAATAAGAAAGGACATTCACCTGCCACCATAACCGATACGGAAAAATGTATCGGCTGTGCAAGTTGTGCGGTAATGTGTCCGGATTGCGTTATTACAGTTGAAAGATAATTTTTGAAAGTATGGTGAAAAAGATGAAAGAAAAGGCTTTGATGAAGGGCAACGAAGCTATTGCAGAAGCCGCAATTAGGGCAGGTTGCCTTCATTATTTCGGCTATCCCATAACACCGCAAACGGAACTTGCGGCATATATGGCAAAAAAGATGCCGAAAATCGGCGGCGTATTTTTACAGGCCGAAAGTGAAATCTCGGCAATAAATATGGTTTACGGTGTTGCCGCATCGGGAAAGAGAGTTATGACTTCTTCTTCTTCCCCCGGCGTTTCTCTAAAGCAGGAGGGAATATCTTATATTGCAGGTTCGGATTTACCGGCAGTAATAGTAAATGTACAAAGAGGCGGTCCGGGATTGGGTGGCATACAACCTTCTCAATCGGATTATTTCCAGGCAACTAAGGGCGGCGGACACGGAGATTATCACCTTATCGTTTTGACACCTGCATCGGTTCAGGAAATGGCGGATTTAACCGCACTTGCCTTCGACCTTGCAGATAAATACAGAATGCCGGCTATGATTTTAGCCGACGGTACAATGGGACAAATGATGGAACCGGTTGAGCTTCCGGAAAATACCGCAAAAACCGTTGATAAGCCTTGGGCAGTTACAGGTACAAAAAACAGCCGTGAGCATAATATTGTTAATTCGCTTTATCTTGTTCCCGAAAAGCTTGAAGAAACAAACTTTGAACGCTTCGATAGATATAAGACCGTTTGCGAGAATGAAACAAGATATGAAAGCTTTATGACCGAAGATGCCGAAATTTGCGTTGTTGCATTCGGTATTGCGGCACGAGTAGCCAAAAATGCCGTAAAGGCGGCAAGAGAAAAGGGAATAAAAGTGGGACTTATAAGACCTATTACCGTTTGGCCATTCCCCGAAAAACCTATTGCGGAATTAGCAGATAAGGTAAAAGGATTTATCTCGGTTGAACTTTCAATGGGACAAATGATAGAAGATATTAAACTTGCCACCGATTGTAAAAAGCCGGTTGTTCTTTGCAATCGTGCAGGTGGAATGATTCCGTCTCCGGAACAGGTTTTGGAGGCTATTGAAAAAATGCAGGGAGGTAATAAGTAATGATAGTTTTTGATAAACCTAAAAGTCTTGCTGATTGCGAAACTCACTACTGCCCGGGTTGTACCCACGGCATTATTCACCGCCTTGTAGCAAATGCCATTGATAAACTGGGTGTCGAAGGAGAAACTGTGGGTGTAGCACCGGTTGGTTGTGCTGTAATGGCGTATAACTATTTTAACTGTGATATGGTTGAGGCAGCCCACGGCCGTGCACCTGCCGTAGCAACAGGACTTAAGCGGTCAATGCCTGAAAACATTATATTTACATACCAAGGTGATGGCGACTTGGCATCTATCGGTATGGCTGAAACGGTACACGCCGCAACAAGAAACGAAAACATAACCGTTATTTTCGTAAATAATGCTATTTACGGAATGACAGGCGGACAAATGGCACCTACATCACTTCCCGGTCAGGTTACTCAAACATCACCTTACGGCAGAGATGTATCGGTTGCAGGTTATCCGATTAAGGTTTGCGAAATGCTTTCCACACTTGACGGTCCCGAATACATAGAAAGAGTTGCCGTCAATAGTGTTGCAAATGTTAAAAAAGCTGAAAAAGCTATCTTAAAGGCTTTTAAAAATCAGGTTGATAAAAAGGGATTTTCCTTAATTGAGGTTGTTTCGGCTTGTCCTACAAACTGGGGAATGACTCCTCAAAATGCACTTAAGTGGATTGATGAAAAAATGATTCCTTATTATCCTCTCGGTGTTTATAAGGACCGTTCAAAGGGGGAAGAATAATGACAAAAGAAATACTTATAGCAGGATTCGGCGGTCAGGGTGTTTTATTTGCAGGAAAATTCCTTGCTTATAAGGGACTTCAAGAGGAAAAAATGTTAAGTTGGTTGCCTTCCTACGGTCCTGAAATGCGTGGAGGCACCGCAAATTGCAGTGTTATTATCTCGGATGAACCTATAGGCTCTCCTATAGTCAGCAAACCGAATGTTCTTGTTGTTATGAATAAGCCTTCCCTTGATAAATACGAAAATGATGTTGTTCCCGGCGGTGTAATATTTGTTGACTCAACACTTATCGACCGTAAGGTAACAAGACAGGATGTTACAACATTTTATATTCCCGCAACACAAATGGCAAAGGATATAAATGCTCCTACACTTGCCAATATGATTATGGTGGGAAAACTGATTAAGGAAACCGGCGTTGTTTCCTATTCTGGTATTGATGAGGCTTTGAAAAAGATTGTTTCGGCAAGACATCAAGACTTGTTAGAGGTTAATAAAAACGCAATTTCCTGCGGATACGATTATTAGATTTTACGGCGATGCATATAAAAATGCACCGCCGTAATTTTTTTACTTGCATAAAGTATCTTGTTTTTTTATAATGTAATAAAAGACTGTTTAGGAGAGAAAAGATGGCTCAAATTTATATTTTGGACATAAAAAAAGGTGTCAATGAGGATATTTGCAGAGATTTTTTTCCTGAAAGATATGAAAAAAGCAAAAAGTTTATAAAAAATGAGGATAAGCTTAGAAGTTACGGTGTGGCTGTTCTATTAAAAACTTTGCTCGGCATTGATGAAAGTGATATGGAATACGGCGAATACGGCAAACCTTATTCTTCTAAACTCGGAAAATTTTTCAGCATTTCCCATAGCGGAGATTACTGCGTTTTAGCGGTTAGCCATAATAATATAGGTGTTGATATTGAAAAAATCAATCCCACCCGTATAGGTGTTGCAAAAAGGGTTTTTACGACCTCTGAAATGAATTGTTTAAAAGACAATGAGATAAGTAATTTCTTTAAAATTTGGACAATGAAGGAATGTCTCAGCAAAGCAGTGGGTAAGGGAATAAACCTTGATTTTAAAGAGGTCGATACCCTTCCTTTGTTAGAGGGGAAATCGCAAACCATCGAAGATAAAACATTTTACGGAAATTGTAAGGCTTTTAAAAATTATATTGTTTCGATTTGCACCGAGAGTGTTTCGGAAAGAATGGAAATTACCGAAACCAATATTTAATAGCAAAATATAAATAATGAAAAATGTCGTAAAAACAACTCAAAAAACTCCGGAATTCACGGTAAAATGTGAATTTCGGAGCCTTTCTTTAAAAGCCGCAACATTTATCAATGTGCCACAACTACATCTTCATCGTTTCTGAAAAGCAGAGAAATGCACCAAACACCGGCAAGTGCAATAACCGTATAGATAATTCGGGACAAAATAGCATCGCTGCCACCGAAAATCCATGCGACAAGGTCGAATTGGAACAAGCCGACCAATCCCCAGTTTAGAGAACCTACAATTGAAAGGATAAGACAGATTTTATCAAACATTTTTTTCACCTCTGATAACTTTATCATTATTATTATGTGCCAAGAGGAGTATATTTTATTCAAATTATTCAAAAAACGCCTATCGGATTATCCGGTAGGCGTTTTCGGAGAAACAAAAGATTACTTCATGCTGTTTTCATAAGATTCTATCATCTTTTTAACCATCTGTCCACCGATTGAACCTGCCTGCTTAGAAGTTAAATCACCGTTGTAACCGTCTTTAAGGTTTACACCAACTTCGTTAGCAGCTTCCATCTTAAAACGATTAAGAGCGTTTTTTGCTGCTTGATTCTTAGCCATCATTTTCACCCCTTATATTGCGATTTTGCGTCTGCAAGTATATTGTGTGAACAATACTTTGCATTATAATAGGTAAATAATGTGGATTTTGGAAAAGATTATTAAAAAAACAATTTTTTGAACATTAACTTAAAATAGTGAAAAGTCTACAATTTTATTATTTTGCAGTCATTTCCCATAAGTTTTACACATTTTTGCAATGATGCAAAAGAAATCCAAAGTGTAGCATCGTGGCAATTCGGGTGAACACCCATTTTTTGGCAACCTTGAAGTTTTTGGTCAAGCACCAATTCTACGGCATTATCCTTGTCGTTAATAAGTCCCATAGGAGAAACACAACCCGGTTCTAATCCCAAATATTTCAGCAGTCTTTCAGGTGATGCAAAGCTGACCTTTCCCACACCTAATTTTTCACCTAATTCTTTTAGGTTGACAGCAGTATCATTATGGGCGGTTATTAAAAAGTGGCGTTTACCCTTTTGGTCTCTGATAAACAAGTTTTTTGCAAGAGTTCCTTTTTTATCAAGCCCTTCATTTATCATATCATCCATTGTATAAACAGGATTATGATTTGTTATTTCGTAGGGGATTTTGTTATCGTCCAAAAACTTTAATACAATTTCTTTCATAGTTGTTACCTCGCTTTTCTTTTGATTATTATACAGTACAAATCTCTTTTTTTCAATAAAATTTCATTATGTCGTCGCTGTCAAGTTTTTGTTTTTCTTGATTATTATTTCTTAAAGTGTTAAAATATGAAAAAATATAAAAGAAGGTATTAGCGTGAAAAAACACGCTGAAAAATATTAAGATGCGATATAATAATCACTGTTTCGGCGATTATTATTGAATTTTGTGTCTTAGAAAGAAATGGTGATTATTATGTATCCGTTATTACTTAAAGCGCCGCTTAAGGATTATCTCTGGGGCGGAAACAGACTTAGAGAAGAATTCGGCTTTGAAAGCGAAAAGGACAAGATTGCAGAGGCTTGGATGCTTTCTTGCCATAAGGACGGACAATCCGTTGTTGTTAACGGAAAGCTAAAGGGCAAGACCTTAAGCGAGGCAATAGAGATTTTCGGTAATGATTGCTTAGGTGAAAAGTCTAAAGCATTTCCGTATTTTCCGTTACTTATTAAACTTATTGATGCTAAAGACAGACTTTCTATTCAGGTTCATCCCGACGACGAGTATGCTCTTAAAAACGAAGGCGAGTTCGGAAAGACCGAGATGTGGTATATTGTCGACTGCGAAAAAGACGCAAAACTTATTTACGGTCTTAATAAGGAAGTAACAAGTGAGGAACTAAACGAAAAAATAGAGAACGACACAATAACCGATATTTGTAATTTTGTTCCCGTTAAAAAGGGCGATGTGTTTTTTATTCCTGCCGGAACTCTCCACGCAATAGGCAAGGGAATACTAATAGCCGAAATACAACAAAATTCAAATACAACTTATAGGGTTTCCGACTACGGAAGACTCGGCGCTGACGGAAAACCAAGACAACTACATAAAAAACAGGCAAGTGAAGTAATAGATAAAAAACCCGGCAAATCAGAAGCAAAAAAGAACACAAGTATTACTTCTTTCGGCACTTTAACCGAACTTGCAACCTGCAAATTTTTTACGGCAAATCTTATTAACCTTGACGGTTCTACAACAATAAGGAACGAAAAAAGCTTTGTTTCGATTTTAGTTTTAAGCGGTGAATGTGAGCTTTCCTACGGAAAAGAAAAGCTCAAACTGCAAAAGGGAAGCAGTGTATTTGTTCCGGCTGATTTCGGGTTTAAAATTTCCGGAAAGGCGGAAATCATAATTTCTAATATCTAATAGAGAAATTTAAGAGTTTTTAACTTAATTTAAGTATTCTGATTTATTATTAAGGAAACGAATTAAGGAGATTGTCTTATGAGAATACTGTTAGCTGAAGATGAAAGGGCGCTTTCAAAAGCAGTAATTAAACTATTAGAAAAAAATAATTACTCCGCCGATGCGGTTTTTGACGGCGAAGAGGCACTTATATATTTAGATACCGGGGACTATGATGCCCTGATTCTTGATATTATGATGCCGAAAATGGATGGCATTACGGTTCTTAAAACCATACGAAGCAAAGGAAACCAAATACCGGTTCTTATGCTTACGGCAAAGTCCGAAATTGAAGACAGAGTATTAGGTCTTGACAGCGGAGCAAATGACTATCTGCCAAAGCCGTTTGATACAAGAGAACTTTTAGCACGAATCAGAGCAATTACACGAAGTAAAAGTGAAGCCGATACAAAGATAACATTTGGAAATATTACTCTTGATAGGGCAACCTTTGAGCTGTCATCACCTTTCGGCAGTTTTCGTCTTGCGAATAAAGAATTTCAGATGATGGAGTATTTTCTTTGCAATCCTCACCGTATTTTATCAACCGAACGGTTTATGGAAAAGATTTGGGGTTACGATAGCGAAGCGGAAATAAATGTGGTTTGGGTTTATATTTCATATCTCAGGAAAAAACTTACCGCACTTCACGCAAATGTTCAAATTAAGGCATCAAGAAACGCCGGTTATTCTTTGGAGGACTTAAATGATAAGTAAACTTAAAAGAAAATTTACCATTCTTGCAACTATTTCAATGATTGTTTTGATGTCGGTACTACTGCTGATAATGAATATTGTAAATTTCACTTCAGTTGTAAATGAAAGCGATTCGGTACTCGGTGTTATTTCAATTCCCGATATCAATTTTTCCGATGATAAAACTCCGCCCGAAAAACCCGATAGTGATGCTAAAGATTTTGTTCCTCGCGGTATGTCCCCCGAAGTACCTTATGAGTCAAGATATTTTTCGGTAACCATTGACGATAACGGCAAAATAATAAATTCGGATTTAACAAGAATTATATCGGTAGATGGCGATTCGGTAAATGATTATATTGAAAAAGTCGTTAATAAAAAAAGCCAACGAGGTTTTGTCGGTCAATTCAGATATCTTAAACAAACAGAAGCCAACGGAACAAGAATAATTTTTCTTGACTGCGGAAGAAAAATAGATGCATTTTATACCTTCCTATGGACAAGTATAGGTGTGGGATTTTTCGGTTGTATTATAGTTTTTGTTACATTTTTATTTGTATCGGGTAAAATTGTAAAACCGATAAGTGAAGCCTACGAAAAGCAAAAACGATTTATTTCCGATGCCGGACATGAAATAAAAACACCTCTGACAATAATTAACGCTAATGTTGATTTGCTTTCCTGCGACACCGAAAATGAAGAACTAAACGAAATCCGCAATCAAACCAAACGACTTACCCGGCTTACAAATAATCTTGTTTATCTTTCTAAAATGGAAGAGTCGGACCATATTATAAGAAAAATAGATATGCCGATTTCGGACATTGTTTTTGAAACGGTAAATTCCTTTAACGCACTTGCGGCTTCTAAAAATATAAGCATTTTACAAAACATCACACCGAATCTTTCCATGAACGGTTCTCCCGATGCCGTTCGTCAGCTTGTTTCAATACTTCTTGAAAATGCGGTTAAATATTCCGGTGATAACGGAACTATAACGGTTGACCTGACATTAAATAAAAAATATGTTGTACTTTCGGTTTCTAATGAAACAAATGAGGCAATCTCAAAAGATAGTATTTCTCATGTGTTTGACCGTTTTTACAGAAATGACACTTCGAGAAATTCATCAACCGGTGGCCACGGAATAGGTCTTTCTATTGCAAAAGCCGTTGTGGAAGGTCATAAGGGTAATATTACGGCAACAACAAAGACCGGCAACGACTTTGTAATAACTGCCGAATTGCCGATTTAATATCTGAATAATAATTAGGGTGAAGAAACTAAAATATTTCTTCATCCTTTTTTAATTATATTTTAGTTTTGGCATTTATAATTTGCTTGAAAGGAGTAAGAATATGAACTATGCATACTATTACGGTGCAGATAATTACCTTAAACTATTATCTACCCAAAATAAGTTAAATGAGATAGCCGAATCGCTGAAAGAGACATCCGATAGTGAAAGTGATGTTCAAAGAATCGTATATTTCACATCTCGGATAAAGAAACCGGAAAGTATGATTAAAAAATTAGAACAAAGAAATCTGCCTGTAACAGTTAATACTGCGTTAAATACCGTTTTTGATGCAGTAGGACTCAGAATTATTTGTTCATTTGAAAGCGATGTTCACTACATTATAGAAAAATTAGAAAGCGATTCATCGTTAACGGTGGTGCAAAAGAAAGATTATTTATCATTTCCTAAGCCAAACGGTTACAGAAGCATACACCTATGTGTGAAAATGAAAGAATTCGGCGTAAATGCGGAAATTCAAGTAAGAACAATAGCGATGGATTTTTGGGCAACCCTTGAACATCAGTTAAAATACAAAAAGAATCTTAAAGATGAAAACTTAATTAAAAAAGAATTAAAGCGTTGTGCAGACGAAATCGCTTCAATAGACCTTTCTATGCAAACAATCAGAGAAATAATTAAAGAATTTTAATTTTTTTAAGTAAAAAAACATATAAGGGTGTAATGTATTCTTCTTCCTTTGGCGTAACCTTAATAGCTCTTACTATGATTACATCCCAGGTTATTTTGGCAGTAACATCAAATGTGGTTCTTTCTCTCGGTATGGTGGGCGCATTATCTATCGTTCGTTTCAGAACCGCAATTAAAGAACCTCTTGATATCGCTTTCCTTTTCTGGTCCATTGCCGCAGGTATCATTCTTGCTGCCGGTATGATTCCACTTGCAGTTATCGGAAGTGTTATTATCGGTCTTGTTCTTCTTTTCTTTGTTAATAAAAAGCCCCATAAGAATCCGTATATTCTTGTTCTCTCCTGCGAAAATAAGCAAAGCGAAGACTATGCGCTTAATTATATAAATTCAAAGGTTGATAGAGTGGTAATTAAATCAAAATCTGCTCAAAAAGGTCTTATTGAAGTAAATATGGAAATAGGTCTTAAAGATGACAACACCGATTTCATTAACAAATTATCCGATTTTGAAGGTGTAAACAGTGCAGTGCTTGTTAGTTTCAACGGCGATTATATGGGTTAAGGAGTGGCGAACATGACAAAAAGCAAACATATTGATAAAATTTGTATTGCTGTCATCTCCATAACACTCGTTATTACAGTGCTTTTTATGTTTGGTGAGAAGTTGGGGATTACCGTCATTCACCGCGAAGAAGACGAAAGTACAAACGAAATGTTTACCGCCAATGACCTAAATGCCGATTGGGATACAAGTGAGGCTTCAAAAATCACTCTAAATAAGACCGATGCAGAGATATCAGGTAACGGTGCATATTTTAGTAATGATATACTGCATATTGCCTATAGCAGGAGGTACGGTAAACATTTCTTCAAGTGATGACGGTTTGAATGCTAACGGAAGCGGCAATAATTCCCTTATTACGGTAAGCGGCGGAAGTGTTACCGTTATTAACGAAAACGGTAGAGACGCCGATGGATTTGACTCCAACGGAAGTATAAATATTACCGGAGGAAATGTTTTTATAAGCCTTGTGGGAAGCGGTACAAATAATGCCTTGGACTACGGTAGTGAAAACGGTGGTAAATGCACGATTTCGGGCGGAAATGTTATTGCTTGTGGCTCAAGTCAAATGGCAGAAGGTCCTGATACTGATTCAAAGCAGGGCTTTATTATGCAAACAGTTTCGGGTAATGCAAACGACACCTTGAGTTTATCGGACAAAAATGGGGAAGAGATTATCTCAAAAGAAATTCCCTGTTCCTTCACATCGATTATTCTAAGTAGCCCTGACATTTCGGTTGGTGATACCGTAATCCTTCAAATCGGAGATACAAAAACGGAAATATCGGTAGATAATTCTTCTTCCGACAGTGCTATGGGAGGCGGAATGGAAAACAACGGCGGTTTTAATCCTAATCAAAACCAAAACTCAACTCCGCCTGAAAAACCGGATGGCGATGACAGTAATACAACTCCGCAGATGCCGGACGGTAATGAGGAAAGACCAACTCCTCCGGACTTTAATAATAACGGCAATCAAACAGACGCATCTTTCGGAATGATGCAGCCGCCCGATATGTCAAATTCAAATGGGGATAGTAGTTCCTCTGATGATAACATTACGAACAATAATGAAAATGACGGTCAAAATCAAAACGGCTTTGGCGGTGGCGACAGGGATAATAAGGGTAAGCCAAATAGCAACGGCGAAAAAATGCAAACGGGAGATTTGGCGGAAAACCAAACCAAAGATAAAGAAATTGATTTGTCAAATTATATTTGGTTAGGCATATCAATTATCCTTCTCGGAATCGGAATTATAGTTGTAAAAATAAAGAAATATTAACAAGCAGAAGGAACTGTTATTAAATCCACAAGGGGATGAAAACTCTTGTGGATTTTTTATATAATTAATAATTAAAATTCAGTATTTTTATTTACTTATTATTAATGTTATGGTAGAATAAAGTCGAAAAATGCGCTTTTGGGTTAAGGAATTTTATTATATTTTTAACGAGGTATAAGTTTGAAAGATAAATCTTCCAAACTTAAAAAATATAACGCACCGTTTTTCTCGCCTCTTGCGAGGCAACCGAAAAACATGGCATATTATGACCATCCCTTTCGTTGGTCATTTTGTGCCTAAAAGCGAAAGCGGTAAGGAATGGTCATAATTATGTTCAAAAAGGCAACAAAGTTCGGTTCGGTTTTATTTGTAATTCTTGTTATTTGCTTTATTTCCTTTGATGTATTGTCATTTGGCGAGTCGGAAAACAATAGTTCCGACAATGCGACTGATATTACTTTAAGCAAAGAAGCAACAGATTTTTTGTATTCCGAAAATGATATTAATTGGTATAAGTTCAACACAAATAAAAAACACTTTATTTTTGCATTTTCATTAACCGAGGATACAAATATTGATACAATTAACTTGGGATGGAATATCAGTATATATAAAGCCGATAATACAAAAATCTTTTCAATGTCGTCAGTTACGGCAAATAGAATTTCTCCGAAACTGCCATACTCAGGGGAAATATTGATAAAGATAGAGGCAAGTAATAAGGCTTCAACTCAAAATGCTCCTATATTTTGTCCGTATAATATAAAAATAACGGAGTTTACCGACAAATATTACGAAAATGAAAGCAATGACAAATCAAATACGGCAAACAACATTTCCGTCGGATACAGTTATTCGGGTGCTTTACAAAGTACGGATGATACCGATTGGTATAAATTTAAAGCTACTAAAGATTATTTTGTTGTAAACTTCAATATAAATAACAAAAGTGATATCGAAACCATAAATGACGGTTTTAATATTTCACTCTATAAAAATAACAGCTCAACTCCGATTTTTGAATATAAAAATGTTACCTCAAAATGTTCATCATATAAGTTACCCTTTGTGGGAGAGTTTTTGATTAAAATCGAAGCCTATAACAAAATCTCCGGTTTTTCGCCTGATTTTTGTGATTACGACATAAAAATTACCGAAATGTCAGACATCTATTTTGAAAGCGAGACTAATGGCGTTATTTCATTGGCTAATACCGTTAAATATGACAAGTCATACACCGGTGCTTTGCAGTTTTGTGATGATATTGATTGGTATAAAATAAATTCAAGTTGTATAAACAGTATTTCCTTTAAAATCAATAAATCCACCGCCGTTGATAAAGTCGGTACAGGATGGAAAATAACGGTTTACGGTTCTGACTTAAAAACCAAACTCGCCTCGGTTTATGCGAAAGAAGATACCGTCATATCCAATGTGTTTTCAAATAACGGTGTGATTTATATAAAGGTTGAGGCAAAGAACAAAAACGAAAACAAGGCACCGAAAAATTGTTATTACGATATAAAAATATCTCATAAAACCCATTCCTATAAAAATGTTCTAACTAAAGCAACATTGAAGAATAACGGCGGTATAGTAAATACCTGTAAATATTGCGGACATAAAAAATCAATCGTAAAAACATATTATTATCCCAAGACCATTAAACTTTCTAAAACCACATACATATATGACGGAAAATTGAAAACGCCCTGCGTAACGGTTTTGGATAGCAAAGGTAAAAAAATCGCTAAAAGCAATTACACCGTTACCCAGTCAAAAACAAGAAATAGAATAGGTGTACATAATGTTACCATTAAGTTTAAGGGTAATTTCACCGGAACTAAAATTTTGCAGTTCAAAGTTTTGCCGGGAAGCACAACACTTTCTTTGAAAGCTTCGGGCAAAAAGGTGGTTTGCTCTTGGAAAAAGCTTGGCGGAGTATCAGGCTACGAGCTGTATTATTCTACAAAAAAGAACAGCGGATACAAAAAAGTAACCGTAACAAAAAAACTAACGGCAACAAAAAACAACCTTACAAAGGGCAAGAGATATTATTTCCGTGTAAGAGCCTACAAAAAAGTCGGTAAAAAGTATTATTACGGTGCTTGGAGCACAAAATATATTAAAGCCAAATAAAATAATCGGCGAAGGAAAAATCCTTCGCCGTAATTTTATCTATATCCGAAATCTTCCCTTTCTAAGGTTAGATTTTCGTTGTAGTAGGGGTCTCCTTTTTCTAATTCTTTCGACCAGAGGGTGCAAAAAGTTTTAATCTCGTTATTAAATCTTTTTTCTTTTTCGGGAGTGTTTTCGGAACCTCTTGAAATGGATTCATAGTGGTATAATTCGCAGTAGGGAGTAAAAGCGATTAAATAACCCGCTTTCCTAATACGCATACATAGGTCGACATCGTTAAAAGCAACTTTTAAATCCTCGTTAAATCCACCGATTTCTTCAAAAACCGACTTTTTTATCATCATACAAGCCGCAGTAACCGCCGAATAGTTTTGTTGAATGATAGTTCTGCCGAAATTACCGTCAAATCCACGGGGAAAGTATTTAAAAGCATGACCTGCAACACCGCCGACACCTAAAATAACTCCGGCGTGTTGAATGGTATCGTTAGGGTAGTAAAGCATAGCGCCGACACCGCCGATATCATTACGGCAGGAAAACATAAGCATTTCTTCAATCCAATCAGGGGTGATAACTTCCACATCGTTGTTAAGAAGAATGATATGCTCACCGCTTGTAAATTTTATTCCGTAATTATTAATTGCCGAATAATTAAAATCCTTAGTGGGAGGATTGTATATGACAATTTTGATATTGGGGTATGATTTTAAGGTTTCGTAGTAGTCGAAGGTTTTTTTATTACTGTTGTTTTCGATAATTACTATTTCGTAGTTTTTATAGGTGGTTTTTTGGATAATGGAATTAATGCAACGGGATAGTTCTTTAATGTGATTGTAGTTTGGAATTAGAATAGAAACAAGAGGATTTCCTTCTATTTTGTATTTTATCCTGTAAAAATTGGGGTGATTTTTTGAACTTTCGGCAAAAGCATTAATGTTGAGTCTTGAAAAATGTTGATTTACAGCCCTTATTCCTGCATCGGAAGTATAGGTTTTGGCATTTGGGTTTTTTGCCACAGAATTGTTGCTAACTCTCCAGCGGTAAAGAATTTTTGGAATATGAACGATTTTTTCGGCTTTTTCGGTAAGCCTCAAAATAATATCGTGGTCTTGGCTTCCGTCAAACTCTTTTCTGAAACCTCCGACTTTGTGGAGTAAGGACTTTTTAAAAACCGTAAAATGGCAAATATAGTTGTTTGCTCTTAAATTGTCAATGGCAAAATCCGGTTTGAAATACGGGTCGAAAAACTTGCCTATTTTCGCAAACTTGTCCTCATCGCAGTATATAAAATCGGCATTTTGTTCCTCAATAACCTTTGCGTACTCAAATAATGCGGAAGGATGAAGCAAATCATCGTGGTCAAAAAGGGCAATATAGTTACCACTTGACATACCGATACATTCGTTTGTATTTTCGGAAATGCCTTTGTTTTGCGGCAACTTTTTATAAATTATTCTGTCGTCTTCAGCGGATAATTCGGTACAGTATTTTTCTATATATTCGTATCCGCTATCGCTGCCGTTTACCAAGCAAAGCTCAAAATTTTCGTAGGTTTGTTCCAAAACCGAGTTTATCGTTTCGGTTAAAACCTGTTTCGGGGTGTTGTACAAAGGTACAAGAATAGAGAATTTTGTGTTTTTCACAAAGGGATAATTTGTTTGGTATTCACGCTGTTTTTCCGACAATTTTTGAGTAGGGGGAATATAGATTTTTTTCCCGCCTAACAGTATTTCTTTTTTCCTTTTAAGACCCTTTGTACCGCCTAAAATGAAACTTTTGGCAAATACGAGAAACAGTATTAGTTTTCGGTTTTTTTCAAGAATTTTTATTATTTTTTTCATAACGAATAATGAATGACAACAATTATTTAAAATCGGTCAGCAAATCCTTTGATTTTCTTTTAGTATATGTAAATTATACGAATTTCACTATAATATGTCAATCCTTCCATAAGAAAGATTGTAATATTTTTTCGTTTTGTAAAGAACTTAATTTATGACTATTGAAAAGTATCAAAAAAAGTGATATAATGATAAAAAATGCAAATATTGGAAGTGTGGCCATGAATTTCAAAGTTCTTATTACCTGTTTTGTTTTTTTTGTTGTCCTTTGCGGTTGCGGCAAAAAGTCTGTAAACAGCACAAAAAGCAACACTTCGTTTAATAATACAGCATCCCAAGATACTATTGAAAGTGATGTCCAAAACACTAATACAAGCATCTTGAATGTCGTAAGCACCGACTCTGTTACCGCTTCGGTTGTTTATAAAGGCAATGAAACCGAGACTGATATCAGCAGCGAGTCAAAAAAATCAAGTCAAACAAGCAATAAAAATACCGAGTATGCTGAAAGCAAGAGCACATCAAATTCTGATTGTTCGTTTGCAAGTTCGTCTAAATCAAAGGTTTCTTCATCTGACAAAAGCAGTTCTAATACTGTAAGCAATAATTTGAATAACAACACTTCAAAGATTAGTAAAACAACCATATCGAGTAATGCTTCAGATAATTCAGTTTCTAATGTTACAAGCTTTTTAAGAAGCGGTCTTGATACCGAATATATAGAGTTGGAATAGGGGATATGAAAAAATTTATCAGTTTATTGATTTCCGTGATTTTAATAGCTTTAGTACCTTTAAGCACCTGCACAGCCGCTGAGACATATGACATCGAGGTGGATTCCTCCGAACTTATTATAATGGTAGATGCATTGATTGATAAAATCACTCACGATGATTTATGGTTTGACGGTAACGGTGATGGGCAATTTAATATTCTGGACTTTATTTCGCTTAAAATGCATTTGTGTGGACTAAATAAATCGTATTCGCCTATTAAGTATGTTGATATTTATTATGATGATTACTATTCAAACACTGAAATTAATATTGTCCGTCAATACACAAATACAGTTGTTTTTCCGAATTTACCAAACGGATATAAATACTGGATGATAGGTTCAACGGGTTATAAAGTGGGAAAGAGTTATACTTTTCCGATTTACAGAATAGAAAGACATATTTATGCGGTTAAAAATATTAACGATTATATTGTTGTTTAGGAAGGTTTATATTTGATGAAAATTAAGAAATTCTTATTGATTGACAGAACGGTTAAAATTGCTCTCGGCGGAATTATTCCTTCCGTTTTGGCAACCGAGTTGATGGTCCGCTACAGAAAATACCAGATTGCTATGGCAATTATTATAGTTGTTAATTTGATATTCTTTGCTTTGCTTTTTAAAAGGCTGTTTCACTTTAGAATAAAGGTTCCCGGAAAGGGAAAATATTATTTATACAGCCTTGTCCCTATGTGTTTATATTGTGGTTTTGTAGTGGCTTTTTCTTTGGCATTGAAGTTTACAAGCGGTGATGTAAATACACACTTAAACAAAATTTACACATATTTATTCTTTAATTTCAAGAGTATTCATTATTTTACCATGGGCAAAATTCATATGTTGGGCTTCTTTTCATCGGCCGTATGTTATTCATTTGTTTGTGTTTTATTTGTAACTGTTTTTCCTTTTTTAATCAACAAAAAGAAAATAGTAAATAAAAGGATACTTAAAAACAAAGCAAAATACATAGATGTAGAGCCTTGATAAAAGGTGTAAATAATATTATTTTCGTATATAAAATCAGGAGGTATTCCAAAATGAATACCTCCTGATTTCATATCTTTATTATCTTTTTAATATAGGGCAAAATAATCGGAAGAATTATTGCAAAAGCAACAGCAGTAATTATACCTACAACTATTCTGTTCACAAGACCTATTCCAAACAGTAAAAAAGAATATTTATAAACCTTAGCATCAACATACATCGCAAAAGTATTTGCTGCCGTAACAATAAGTGAACTGATGACGGTTTCTACGCACAGAATATATGGTTTTAGGTTGTATTTAAACAAGATAAAGAGAAAGCCCATAATAATGCCTCTTAGAGTTGCCGGTAAAACCCAAAGCAGGGTGGTTGTACCCATTCCGAATGTGATTAGTTGCCCTAAAAATGCACCTACAAAGCCTACTGCACCGCCCCAAATGGGACCGAAAATCATAGCGGCGATTATTACGGGAAGTCCGCTAATGGAAATTTTTATTGTGCCACCAAATGGGGCACTAACGCTTACCGCAATAATATCAAGCCCTACATAAAAGGCCGAAAGCATAGCGCAAACGCATATTTTTACTATTTGCTTTTTCGTGTTCATAAAAAATATCTCCTTTCATCCGACCTATCCGAACAAAAGGAGATATAGTTCCGTTTTTTCGGCAGCGGGATGCGATGCTAAAACCGTAGAGAAACTCTTTCGTCCAATAGGCAACTCCCCGTCCTAAAGGCACTTAACGCCATAGCATCTACTCTGCAAAATTATTATATTAAATTACTTGTTTAGTGAAACAACCGCACCGTCATATGTGCTGTCAATATACTCGGCAATTTTGCTTGACTTGAGAACCTCAACAAGTGCCTTAACTGCTTCATTTTCTTCGTTGCCTTCTTTTACAACAAGAACATTACCGTATGTTTGTGCAGCTGTTGAGTTAGCATCCTCTGTGGCAAGGGCATTCTTAACCTTAAGACCTGCACCGATTGCATAGTTACCGTTGATTACCGCAATTGCAACCTCGTCAAGAACAGACGGAAGTAAAGCTGCTTCCATTTCCTTGATTTCATAGTTATGCGGATTTTCGGCAATATCATTTTTGGTTGAGTCAAGCTTGGTGTTATCTTTAAGCTTAATTAGACCTTGAGCATCAAGAAGCATTAAAGCACGGGCTTCGTTTGTTGCATCGTTAGGTACGGCAATTTGTGCACCGTCGGGAATATCTTTAAGAGTCTTTGCCGTTCCGGCATAAATACCGTATGGCTCATAATGAACCTTTAAAACAGATACTAAATGTGTATTGTTTTCCTGGTTGAATTGCTCAAGATAAGGAGTATGTTGGAAATAGTTTGCATCAACATCTCCACTCTCGGTAGCGGTATTCGGAACAACATAGTCGTCCATTGTCTTGATTTCAAGCTCATAACCCTTAGCTTCCATATCTGCTTTACATTGTTCAAGAATTTCAGCATGTGGTGTGGTGCTTGCTGCAACGGTGATTTTTGTTTTTTCTGTCTTCTCTTCGTCCTTATTTCCGCATCCTGCAAAAGCAAAAGCACAAAGGGACAAGCAAAGTACAATAGCCAATAGTTTTTTCATTTTTCATTTCTCCTTTAATTGTTTCGTATTCGTTTATCGCTTTTCTTTGCAATATTGTTAAGAACTTCCTGCATAATTTGTACCAAGATGATAAGTAGCAGAGAAGACACATACATTATTTGCGAATTAAAGCGATACAAACCGTATTGAATGGCGAGTTGTCCTAAACCGCCACCGGCTACCAAATAGGTCATTGGTGTGTAACCTAAAATGGTAGTGATAGCAATAGCCGACCCGATTAACAGGGATGGCTTTGCCTCAGGTATAATAACCTTAAGTATTATTTGTAAATTATTTGAACCCATAGACTGGGCCGCTTCAATAACACCGCCGTCAACTTCCTTAAAGGAAGATTCAATCATTCTTGCGACAAAGGGCGCTGCGGCAATAACCAAATATACGATAAAAGCATCATCACCGATTTTAGAGCCTACAATAGCCTTTGCAACAGGTTGTGTCATAACAAGAAGTATGATAAAGGGTACCGACCTTAAAATGTTTACCACAAATCCCACTATGGCATTGACGGGTTTGTTAGGAAAGAGACTGCCGGAATAAGTGCCATACAATAAAATGCCCAAGGGTATTCCTATTAAATAGGATATTCCTGTACCAAGCAGGGTAATTTTAATTGTTAGCAGAATGGCTTCAAGATAAATATCTCCCATTCCGCCGGCAAAGATATTTTTAATAAAATCAAGCATCGTTTTCCACCTCGTATTTTATATTATGGGAATCGAGATAATTAACGATTCGCTTTTCGGCATCAGGATTTTTAGGGGATTGTATTAATATCTGACCAACTGCTTTTCCGTCAATTTCCTTGGTGTCGGCAGCCAATATGTTAACCGGAGTTTGACATTCAAGGGTAAGATTTGAAATAACAGGTTCAAATGCTGACAAACCGTCAAAAACGATGCGGATTTTTCCTCCGCCTTTAATCTCATTTAATGTTTTTGCCTGTGGAAGTATCAGTTCCTTAGCAATATTTGATTTAGGGGATATGAAAACATCCTTAACATATCCGCTTTCAACAACATATCCGTTTTCAAGAACTGCAACTTTGTTGCAAATCTGTTCTACAACCTTCATTTCGTGGGTAATAACAACAATAGTAACACCCATCTTTTTATTGATATCTTTTAATAGTTCCAAAATAGAACGGGTTGTGTTGGGGTCTAAAGCACTTGTTGCTTCATCGCAAAGTAAAATCTTCGGGTCGGTGGCTAAAGCCCTTGCAATAGCAACACGCTGTTGCTGTCCTCCGGAAAGCTGAGATGGATATGAATTTTCTTTATTTTCAAGGTCAACAAGTTTTAATAACTCCTTGGCTTTTGCAATTGCTTTGGATTTCGGAATGCCGACAATTTCCATAGGATAGCAAACATTTTTAAGGGCGGTTCGCTGGGATAATAGGTTAAATCCCTGAAATATCATAGAAATCGAATGGCGCTTCTTTCGTAGTTCGCTGTTTGATAGAGAAGCTAAATCAACCCCATCGAACAAAACTTCTCCCGAGGTGGGTTTCTCTAAACAGTTAATACATCTGACAAGTGTGGATTTTCCCGCACCGGACAGACCGATAATACCGTAAATATCTCCGTCCTCTATGGTAAGAGAAATGTCATTAACAGCATGAACATCTCCGAATTTATGATTAAATGTCTTGGTAACTGATTTTAATTCAATCAAAAACAATACTCCCATCAGTAGATAATAAAAAAGGCGAGGGTAAAAAAATACTCCCGAGCCTACAAAAAACAAATTATTTACATATATACTAAATTAAAAAAGAGTACAGTAAATAATACCTTGTTTATTGTAAACAGGGGAGTAAAGCATTCGTCCGCATCTAAAGTTTTGTCTAACTAATTCTTCAAACAAATTCTTCATTTACTATACTTCCTTTCGTTATTATAGAAGAAATTATAACATTAAATATACATTGTGTCAAGCATAAAAATCCTTTTGCCTTTAAGCTTTTACCATTAAACACAATTTTTTATAAGTTTTTAATTATTAAAAAAACCACTCGAAAATTAATTCCGAGTGGTTAGTAATCTATTTAAATTATTTAGAAAGAACTTTCTTTGTTGAAAGAGAAACACCTGCTAATGAGATAAGTGCGATAAATACAAACAAAACTGTTGATTCACCGTTCTTAGGTGAAGTAGAATCTTTTTCAGAATCGGAAGGTAATAAATCTTCACTCTTTGCAGGGTCAGATGTTTTACCGTCATAGTTACCTGCGATAACGATATCGTTTAAAGGAATAACTCGCAAAGAATCCTTATCCAAAAGAATGTCGTTATACTTAGAAGTAAGTTTTTCGAGAGCATCTGTATCTTTCTTGAACAAACCTGCAACATTTGAGGTGTTATTATCAATGATGTCTTTCAAAAGAGAAGGGTCCTTTAAGGCATCTTCTTTGCTGATAGATGGGTCAAGAGCTAAAACATTAGCAAACAATGTAGGAGAACTTAAAATCAAATCAGCAGTATAATCGGTATCAATTTCAATAAGTTCTTCAATGGTTCCGAGGTCGTCAACTACAACTTTATAGTCAACACCTTCGGTAGCCTGTTTGTAGGTTCTCTTACCGTTTGAACCGGTTTCAACTGTATAAACGGTCCAGTTGTTGAAATCACCCTTATTCTCGTCAGCTTTAACAACCAACTGATTCTTATCTGAGTCAACAGAAATTTCGGCATTATCCTTGTTCCAGTTAGCATCATTTTTGCCGCCTTCGTTGACACCGTCTCCGTCTACAACCTGGATAACATACTTATCGGTGTTATCTTTCTTTTCGGTAGCCTTATAGTTTCCGACAATTTTAACATCGCCCTTTGGAACGATGGATAAATGTTCGGAAGTCAAGGAACCGTTAATAACACTGTAATCAGCACCGGTAACAGTCCAGTTAATGAATGTGCCGAGAGAAGGGTCGGCGTAAACAGTAGCAATCTTACCCTTTTCTACGGATGCAGTCTTACCGTTCCAAATAGAGCTGCCATCGGTTTTACCCTTTTCCAATACTACATTGTAGTAAACCTTGGCAACAGGACTTTCAACAGCCAAAGCAGGTATGCACAATGCAAATACTACTGCAACTGCCAAAATTAGCGCAATGATTTTTTTCATAAAAATTCCTCCTAAAATCGTCAAATATTATATTCCGACTAATTCTATAAACGTAGTATAGCACCTTTTGTGGAATTTGTAAAGTGTTTTTTTCTGAAAACATAAAAAAATCCAAGACACTTTTACCTATTTATGGAAAAAACCGTCATTCATTTGCTTATATTGCTTTACAGTTATTGTAAATCGTGTTATAATTCGGTCTGACTTATCAGTTTTATTATGTGCTATATAATCATGTCTACTTAAAAGGAATGTGAAATTGTAATGATATTTTCTATTTGTGCAAATCCGGCAATTGACAGGGTATATTTTGTGGAAAATTATGAACCGGGAAAGGTTAATCGACCTTTAGAGTTTACGGTCAGTGCCGGAGGAAAAGGCGTTAATGTTGCCAAAGTCGTTTCTGCGTTGGGAGAAAATGTGCTGATAACCGGTTTTTTAGGTGGATATAACGGGAAATTTATTGAAAATCAACTTAAGAATTTAAATATTCCGATGGATTTCGTTTTTACCGAAAGCGAAACGAGAACCTGCATTAATTTGACGGATAGAAACGGAGTTTCGGGTGAAATATTGGAAGGTGGCGGTGCAGTAACACCGGAAGACAAAGAAAAATTTTTTGATATTTTCAAAAATAACATTAAAAAAGCAGATATTGTAACGATTTCGGGTAGTCTGCCTGAGGGTTTAACCGAAGAATTTTATGTTACATTGTTAAATATTGCGAAGGAAAACAACAGAAAGAGTATTGTTGACGCATCGGGAAAGGTGTTAAGAAATGTTATTGATGCAAATCCTTTTATGATTAAGCCCAACCGTTTTGAACTTTCGGAGTATTTCGGTAAAGAAATGAAAACTTACAATGAATTAAAATGGGCTTTGCTGACTTTAAGAGATAAGGGAGTCGAAATGCCGTTTTGTACTTTGGGTGGGGACGGTGCGGTGCTGTTGCATAAAAATGAATTTATACATTTTGTTACACCGAAAATCAATCCCGTGAATACGGTAGGTTCAGGGGATAGCACCTTGGCGGGAATAGCGGTCGGGCTTTCGAGAAATTACGATATTATTAATTGTGTTAAACTCGGAATGGCTTGCGGTCTTACAAATGCAACCTTTAGGGAAACCGGAATTGTAAGCAAAGAAAAGGTAAATGATTTTTTGCCTAAAATCAAAATTGAAACTATTTAGTTAAATGTTTCAAAAGTGCCCCGCAACCGTTAAAAATGTCATCAAAAGTTTTTTTGAAATCACCGCTGTACCAAGGGTCGGCAACATCACGGACTTCGCCGGTATATTCTAACAGTAAATGTATTTTGTTAGAATTGTCGTTATTAAAGATATGTTTAATGTTAAAAAGATTGTTTTTATCCATTAATACGAACAAATCGTATTTGTCATAATCATCGCTGCAAAGCTTGGTGGAATAGTGTTCCTCAAAAGAAAAACCTCTTCTTTGAAGCTCGGCTTTTGCCGGAGGATAAATCGGATTACCTATTTCTTCATAGCTTGTTGCAGATGATGAAACCGAAAATTTGTTTTGCAGGTTTGCCTTTTTTAACATATCATTCATTATTATCTCAGCCATAGGACTTCGGCAAATATTCCCATGGCAAACGAACATTATTTTTGTCAAAAAAATCCCTCATTTCAAAATGATTATATCAAAATACAAAAAGGTTGACAACAACTATTTTAAGTTGTATCATTTTCAAAAAATATCGGAGCGTGGTAATATATGAAGAAAATTCTTTTTTTCGGTGATTCAATAACAGATGCAGAAAGAAATAAAAATTCGGATTTGGAAATCGGAATCGGTTATCCGCTTCTTGTAAAGGCCGACTTAAGCTATGCTTATCCGAATGAATACGAATTTCTTAATCGAGGTATCAGCGGTAATAGGTCGGTTGATTTGTTGGCAAGAATTAAGAGGGATTGTATTAATCTATCTCCGGATTATATCAGCATTCTAATAGGCGTCAACGATGTTTGGCATGAAATATCAGAAAACAACGGACTTGACACCCAAAGATTTGAGCATATATATGATTTGATTGTTTCTGAAATTAAAGAAGCCCTTCCGAATACAAAAATTATGATTATGGAGCCTTTTGTTTTAGAGGGCTATAATACTTGTAACACCGAGGAAAAACCGGATAGATTTAAGAGATTTGAAACGGGTGTTGCCGAAAAAGCCAAGGCTTCAGGGAAAATTGCCGAAAAATACGGATTGCCGTATATTAAATTGCAGGATAAATTTGATGAGGCATTGAAGAAGGCTCCGGCGGATTGTTGGCTTTATGACGGCGTTCATCCCTCATCGGCAGGACATAAAATTATTAAAGAAGAGTGGATAAAAGCCTTTAATGATTTATAGAGATTGTTTTCATAATAAAAACTTTTCGGCATAATAAAACTTATATTTTTATTATGCTGTTTTTTATAGGATTAATAGATTGTTAGAGTGAGAAAAGGAAAAAAAGAAAAGGAAAAAATTGCAAAAAAAGATTTACTTATTAATATGTATGTGATATAATGACTGTAATTTAGGCAAGTGCCACAAAAAATTAAAGGAGAGATTAATTTGAAAGGAAAGATTTTAAGCGTTTTATTGGCTCTTTGTATTATTATATCGGTTGTTCCGATGTTTACATTTTCGGCAAGTGCCGATACGGGTTATGTTGCTCGTGTTACCGACAGTTCGGGAAATCCCGTCAATGCCGTTGACAGTAAAACAAGCGAGACCATTGACACCGACGGTAAGTTTGAAACCTTACAAGCTGCCATAGATGTTGTACCGAAAAACAATACAAATCACACTATTACAATGCTCGCAGATTATTCTGCGGAAGGTATGAGATTAGGCACTGTTGCTTCCGGTCAAAAAATAACTCTTGATATCGCCGGAAAGACATTAAAACTGTTTGTTAATGCATCAGGCTCGTATTCCTATGTAATATACAATGCAGGTGATTTAACTGTTATGGACAGTACCGATACCGACTGTAACGGTGAAAGCGATGGTTCCATTACAAATGAGGTTATGAAGGGTGTATATCCCGGTGGTTACGGCGGAGATTGGAACAAGTACAATTACGGCACTGAAATTATCGGAAATTACAACAAGTTAACCGTTAATTCCGGACATCTTAACAACTGTGCCGACGGCGGAATATGCTTTGCTATTGATAACTATAATACTTTGACTATTAATGGCGGAAAAATCAACACCTATTCTGCCAATACTATTCGTTCCTACGGTAATGGCACCGAGCAAACAATAAATGTAAACGGTGGCGAAATCCAGTGCTTGGAAGCAGATTCAAGTGGTATTTGGCTTCAGATTAACGACACAAAGAATGTAATTAATGTAAATATAACCGATGGAACCATTATAGGAGAGGGTGATTTAGGTTATAATATTTATGAGACCGTTGCAAGCGGAGCAACTCCGAAGAATGTTACATATAATATTACCGGTGGAACATTTAAGGGCCCCAGTTCTATGATTTCTTACGGTGCGAATATTACCATTACCGGCGGAATATTTGAAGGTAAAGTAAATATAAAGCATACCTGTCCCGATACCAGACTTTATGTTTCCGGCGGAACATTCCACAAGCAATTCCGCTCCTACGGAACATATAAAAGAAATAAATATATTTACGGCGGACGATTTAAGAATTTCCCAAACTATGATACATCACAAACATTTTATTTTGATGATGACGATATGGCTTATATAAAATATACGACATTTTGTCAGTTAAATGAAGATTCTACCAATAAGTATAAAACTTACAGAGAATATGAAGATGCGGGATATTACTTGTATGCCGCCGGTTCATTTTACGGTTATCTTGTCGATGAAAACGGCACTTGGTTAACAGACGGCGGCGATTATATATGTCCGAAAGTTACCCAGTATGATGTTTACAAAGAAAACGGTCATAATGATTTTGAGTTTGTTGAAAGCATTTATGCAATAAAGAAAGATGTATATAATTTGACCGAAGAAGAAAAAGATGATTATCTTTACACTAAAGGCTGTGAAATGTGGGAAAAAAAGTTCTATTATCTTTCTTGTTATGCTGCTGCCGAGACACTTGAACTCTATCCCCACAATACCCCTAAATCCTCCGGTTGGTGTCAATTGTTTGTAGACAATAAGACTCTTGCCGAAAGTTTAGCTTACAGTGCTTCCTATGTAAAGGGACCTTATTCTGTTGCTACAATGGCAGGTTGGACAAACTATCTGCCTTCTACGGCATCTTGTAATTTAAAGAATTACTGGATGAAGATTTACAAAAGTGAATATAAGGGCATTTTTGTTGACGAGAATACCGGAAAACAATATAAGACATACACCTTTTATGATAAAACCGATGTTACTGCTATTGCCGATGGTTTTACCGATAAACCGGTTGAAAACGAGACTGATTACAGCGATTATTATGATGTAGTTCCTTGGGAACTTGACCTTGGAAAAGCTGAGGTTATATCAGAAGAAAGCAATACAAAAATATTGGTTAAAAGTCAAGAAATACAAATTGATTTAACCAACGGAACAGCTTCAAGCGGAAACGATGATATTTCATTTGACCAAGCAGCCGACCTCATTTCTTCAACCCTAAACAACACTGAAATTTCCGGTTTTTTGGATACCAATATCAATACTGCGGCTTCCCTTGAAGATGTTAAAACAGCGTTAAAAGCAAAAACAAATTCAGATGCCGCTGCTAACAGCAATATTGATGCGCTTCCGACAGAAGATGTGGATAGAACGGTAAAAGTTAATCTTACATCAGCAGTTGTTTCGGATACAAAGGCTGCTGCCGAAACCACAACTGTTACTACTGCTACATTTGATGTTAAGCCTGTTGCCGAGGTTGCGGTTAAGAATAATAAAGGCATCGAAACAAGATATGATACAGTAATCGGTAACGAATACATCAAATCTCCTATTACTTTCCGTTTGCCGGTAAACTCCAATGTTGCAGCCCCGTCAGTTACGGTATATCATAAGGATACAAAACCGAATTTAGGCGAGAGTTATGGTGATAATATCGGTTTTTATGCTATTCAAACATCGCCAAACGGCAAAAAGTTCATTGAACTCGAAGCAGATAATTTCTCCTTCTATACCTATGTGTTACACGATATTCCGAACAACAGTACTGTTTTAATAATTGATGAACTTGACAATACCAGAGGATACACATCACTTGCTGATGCTGTTGAAGATTATAAATCGGACGGAAATGCCGACGACTGTGTAATCGTTCTTATGAAAGATTCCGAAAGTGTTGATTTCGGCGATAAGGAACTTAAGCTTGAATTAAACGGTTATAAGCTTACCGGAACTTCCGAAAATGCCACCAAAGTAACTATTTCCAATGAAAACGAAATTAAAAATACTTTGGAAGCAGTGGGAACATACGCTAATGATGTTTCGGAATTCCCGGGCGGTGGTTACAGTGTTAAGCCCGGCGACAACAAAACAATTATTTGCACACTGCCGGAAGATTTGCAAACCGCAAAATACAGGGTTAATTTAACTCTTAATGAGTTCATAGCTTTAAATATGACGGTTGCAAATAAGGATGGAAAAAGCTTAAGTAAAGACACCTTAGAAAAATTTGTTGTTAAGGTTAAGAGTTTTGAAAAGAACGCTACCGAAACTGCAATAACTCCGGATGATAACGGTAAATATTTATTATTTGAATACGACCCGGTATATCTTGACAGTAATATTACCATTAATTTCTATTATGACGGCGAATTATATAAGACACTGAAATTCAGCCCTGAAAAATACTGTAATGCAGTTAAAAAGCAGTTGGCAAGTGATACACCGCTTAATGTTCTTTGCAGTGCTCTTATGAACTACGGTGGATATTGTCAACAACAGTTTATGGAAAAGGCTTATCAAACGATTGCCACTACGGCACCTTCCACACCTAATAGCACCTACTCTGAATGTTATAAGGACGATTTGGGAAATAGTGATGGAGATGTTCTTCCGTTTACAATTTCGGCATCTCTTAATCTTCAAAGTGCTACAAAGATTAGGTTTATAATTACACCTACCAACCCAAATATGACACTTACTCAATTTAAGAATACCTATAAGGTAATTCTTGATAAGAGCTTTAAGGGTAAGACTTTTTACGACAGCGATATTACCGACCAGGTAAAAAATGTAAAGATAAACGAAGAAACCGGAGACTTCTATATTGATACTGTTGGTATAAATTCTTCAAATCTTTCGGCGTTTTGGTCAATTTCCATAGTAAATGGAGCCGACCAAATAACACATTACTATTCTCCAATGACTTATTCTTATGCAAATTCCGGAGAAAATCTTGCAAATGCGCTTTATGATTATGCAAAAGCGGCTTGTGAATATTTCGGAACAGATTTCGGAGGTAAAGAACTATTATGAGGAAACTATTTAATGAAGCTCAAATAGAAGTTATCACACTAAAAAATGATGTTATAGCAACCTCCGAAGGCAACGATTACCGAGATACCACAAAATCAGCGGGAGTCGACGACCTACAGTATATCGACCCGTTTGCTTAAAATAAGCGGAAACAGCAATATATTTATATCAGCTACCTTAAATCGGTAGCTGATTTTTGTTTTTTAGTGATTATCCGAATTCTAATACGAAAATGTTTACAAAAAACTTTAACTTTAAATTGACTGATTAACATTGTTAATTATCTATCAATTCTTGAAGATTTGAAGTGAATATGATAAAATACCAATGTTATACATTATTAGTTTTTGTTTTAAGGCGGAGATAATATGAATATTGTAGTATGTGTAAAACAAGTTCCCAGTACAACTCAGGTGGAGGTTGACCCTGTAACCGGTGTGCTGAAACGAGACGGAGTATCAAGCAAATTAAATCCCTACGATTTATTTGCCATTGAAACTTCTGTAAGAATAAAAGAGAAAACCGAAAATACGGTTGTAAAATCAATTTCCATGGGACCTCCTCAAGCGATACCGTCTTTGTTGGAAACTTTATATATGGGTACTGACGAAGCCTATCTTTTAAGTGATAGAAAATTCGCGGGGGCTGATGTTCACGCAACAAGTTATGCATTAAAATCAGGTGTCGAAAAGATAGGAGATTTTGACCTTATCATTTGCGGAAAGCAAACTACCGACGGTGATACAGCACAGGTTGGTCCGGAAATGGCGGAAATGTTAGGCATTGAACATGTTACAAATGTATTGTCGGTGGATGAAATTGACGATAAAAGCGTAACCGTTACCATAAATCTTGACGATTGCATTCAAACTCAAAAAATGAAGTTGCCTTGTCTTATTGCAATAGATAAAGACGCTTGTACACCCAGATTGCCATCATATAAAAGGAAAAAGGCAATTGATAAGGACTGCGTAAAGGTAATTACGGCAAATGATTTAGAAAATTTAGATGAAAACAGATTGGGTCTTAAAGGCTCACCAACTCAGGTTGAGAGAATTTTCCCACCTGAAAAAAATTCAGATAAGCAAATGTTCAATGAATCAGGGGAAAATTCGGCAAAGAAAATATTAGAGATACTAAAATCCAATAAGTTGGTGTGAGGGACATATTATGGGACTTATAATACATAACGATAAAATTAACGAACAAGTTGCAAACGACCTTATAAAACTGTGTCCGTTCGGTGCAATTTCATATAACGGCGAATTGTCCATAGGTTCGGGTTGTAAAATGTGTAAAATGTGCGTTAAAAAGGGCGCACCGGGCGCTATAACCTTTGAAGAAGAGGTTGTGCCTACCTGTGATAAATCAAAGTGGAACGGTGTTGCCGTTTTTGCAGAACAAAGGGAGGGCAAGGTTCATCCCGTTTCTCTTGAAATGATAGGCAAAGCCCGTGATTTAGCCGCTGTTACAGGACATGAAGTTTTAGCGGTTATAATAGGATATAATATTGAAAATTGTGCAAAAGAATTGCTGAAATACGGTGTTGATAAGGTTTATCTTTACGATGACAAAGCTTTTGAGAATTTTGTTATTTCACCCTACGCTAACGCTTTTGAGGATTTTATAGCCAAAGCAAAGCCGTCGTCTATTTTAGTCGGCGCTACTATGCTGGGTAGGTCTCTCGCACCTAAGGTTGCCGCAAGAGTTCATACGGGACTTACTGCCGATTGTACAATCCTTCAAATGAAGGATAACACCGACCTTGTTCAAATAAGACCTGCTTTCGGCGGAAACATTATGGCACAAATTATAACACCAAATACAAGACCGCAGTTTTGCACCGTAAGATATAAGGTTTTTTCTGCTCCTGAAAAGACGGAGCCTACCGGTGAAATTATTAAGGCTGATATTACGGAAAAAATGACAAAAAGCAACACCGAGGTTATAAAGGTTGTTGCAAAGCCTAAGGAAACCGACATTTCCGATGCCGATGTTATAGTGGCTGTCGGCAGAGGAATAAAAAAGGCGGAAGATATTGATTATATTAAACAGTTTGCCGATAAAATCGGTGCCAATATTGCTTGTACAAGACCTCTTGTTGAAGCAGGAATATTTGACGCAAAGCATCAAATAGGATTGTCAGGCAGAACGGTTAAACCAAAGCTTATTATTACATTAGGTATTTCAGGTTCGGTTCAATTTACCGCCGGTATGCGTAATTCGGATTTAATTATTGCAGTTAATACCGATAAAAATGCAAACATTTTTGATATTGCTCACTATGGTTTTGTGGGAGATATGTATGAAATTATACCAAAACTTTCAGAAATGCTCGGAGGGACCGAAAATGTATAAAAAAATAGATGTTAATGATATAAATTATTTATATAAATCATTTGGTAAAGACAGGGTTTTGGTAGGAGATGAAATAAGCATTGATTATAGCCATGATGAATTAGGCGGAATAAGCAAAATGCCCGATGTCCTTGTAAGACTGTCTTCTACTGAAGAAATATCCAACCTTATGGAATATGCAAACTCTAATAATATCCCTGTTGTTGTAAGGGGAAGCGGTACGGGTCTTGTGGGTGCCGCAGTTGCTTTAGAGGGCGGAATAATGCTTGAAACCCTTAATATGAATAAAATTTTAGAGCTTGACGAGGAAAATTTGACTGTTACGGTTCAGCCCGGTGTTTTGCTTATGGAACTTGCCGATTTTGCCCAAAGCAACGGATTTTTATATCCGCCCGACCCGGGTGAAAAATCTGCTACAATAGGTGGAAACATAAGCACAAATGCAGGTGGAATGAGAGCCGTGAAATACGGTGTTACCCGTGATTATGTTATGGGGCTTACAGTTGTTTTACCGGACGGAAAAATTGAAAAATTAGGCGGTAAGGTCGTTAAAAACAGCACAGGATATAGTTTGCTTGACTTGTTTGTGGGCAGTGAGGGAACACTCGGTATTATTACCGAGGCAACATTAAAATTAGTTCCTCTTCCAAAAATTACAACAAGCCTGTTGGTTCCTTTCGGTTCAATAGAGGATGCTATCGGAACGGTGCCTGAAATTATTAAATCCAAAGCCTCTCTTACTGCAATAGAGTTTTTTGAAAAAGGAACAATTTTGTTTTCAGAAGAATATTTGGGCAAAAAATTCCCCGATACAAAATCTCCCGCATACTTGCTTTTAACTGTAGACGGAAACGAGGAAACGGTTATTGAAAATCAACTATCTGTTGTGGCTGATTTATGTATTGAAAGCGGAGCGGTAGATGCGTATTTTGTAGATACCGATGAACGGAAAGAATCGGTTTGGAATGCAAGAGGAGCTTTTCTCGAGGCTATTAAGGCATCTACTCCCGAAATGGACGAATGTGATGTTGTAGTGCCACGAAATAAGGTTGCCGAATTTATTATTTACTCCCATAATGTTTCAAAAGAAATCGGAGTTAGAATTCCAAGCTTCGGCCATGCAGGAGACGGAAATCTTCATATTTATGTTTGTAAGGATAATCTAACCGACAAGGAATGGGAAAGCAAACTTAATAAAGCCTTTGAACTCTTGTATGGTAAAGCAAACGAGCTTAATGGATTTGTTTCGGGTGAGCATGGCATCGGATATGCAAAAAAAGAATTTATGCTAAATACCTGCGGCAAAACTCAAATAGAGCTTATGCGTGGAATCAAAGCGGCTTTTGATAAAAACAATATTTTAAATCCGGGAAAGTTGTTTTAGGTGATTTTCGGAATACGGTTTAATAAAAACCAAGGAACTGTAAAGTAATTCTCGGAATGAGACTGAAAAAACCATTAAACATTTTTATTACTTTTCATTGACAAAACGGTTTTATTTATTATAATTAATAATATAGTGTAATCAAATGCCTAAAGGTACTATTTTACATAGGGCTTTTTAGAGAATTAAGAAAGGGGAGTTTATCTATGAAAAACAAAAATATCATTTGGAAAGAGGAAGGTTGGACCACAATTCAGGATGCCAACCCTGTAAAGCATATTGTTGAAATCAGTTGCTTTGCCGAAGGTGGCAATGTTACTCAAATTCGTAAGCGTCATCAGGACGGTGAAGAAGAAAAGCTGACAAAAGCAATTGATAAGAATCATTCTTTGCCAATGAGTTTAGAAGCTTTCAAAACAGCTTATGACAATAATGAATTTGAATGGTAATTTCATTTTAATTGATAAACTCCCTGCCAATCGGCAGGGAGTTTGTTGTATAAGTAAAACTATGTGATAATCAGGCGGTAATGAATATTTATTAGTGAATTAAAAACTCTCATTAATCCTTTTAGCGACTCAACTTTTAAAAATATATTGCAAAGAGTATTGCATCGCTTCAAAAAACCATTATGCATATATTGATTTCTTTTGTATTGAAATTTTTAAAGTAAAGTGGTAAAATAATAATATAGAATATGATATGGTGGGTAGAGTAGTGGCATTTAAGAAATGGATAGTGGGACATCCTGATAAAAATATTGCTCAATTGGCTTCAAATGAGCTTGATATAGACCCTTTTTCGGCATTATTGCTTTGTACAAGGGGAATTAAAGAACTTGATGATATGGAATTGTTTTTGACCGATGAGCCTATATTGGCGGACCCCCACGATTTAACCGATATAGAAAAGGCCGCCGATTGCATAAACGAGGCAATTGAGTCAGGACTTAAAATAGCAATTTTCGGAGATTATGACTGCGATGGCGTGGTTGCTACCGCTATTATGTATAAATATTTGATATCAAGAGGTGCTGATGTCGTAACTTATATTCCCGATAGAATAAATGAAGGTTACGGTATGAACAAAACGGCTATTGATGCTTTAAATGAACAGGGTGTACAGTTTATTGTTACGGTGGATAACGGAGTTGCCGCCACCGAAGAAATATCTTATGCCGCATCTTTGGGAATAGTAACTGTTGTAACGGACCACCATATTCCACCTGAAGTTTTGCCTGATGCCGCCGCTGTCGTTGACCCGCATAGGCAGGATGATTACAGCAGTTTTAAAGATGTTTGCGGTGCTTATGTTGCCTTTAAGGTTATATGTGTTGCGGAAAACAAAGAGCCCGAGGAAATGCTTTATGACTATGCAGATTTAGTTGCCGTTGCCACGGTTGGCGATGTTATGCCTCTTGTTAATGAAAATCGTTCAATCGTAAAGCAGGGAATAACAAGAATCAGACAAAACAGCAATTTGGGATTATCGGCACTGTTGTCGGTTTCGGGTGTTGATAGGGATACTGTTGACGGTTCAAAGGTGTCTTTCGGTATTGTTCCGAGACTTAATGCCGCCGGAAGAATGGGAAATGCTCAAAGAGCATTTAATCTTCTTATCAGCGACAATATGATAGATGCACTGAAAATCGCAAACGAAATCGAAGACGAAAATCAAACAAGACAAAAAGCCGAAAAAACAATACTTTCATCGGCTATTAAAACCATTGAGACCGAGGGCTACAGCAGAAACAGAGTTATTGTAGTTTCGGGAGAAAACTATCATTTGGGTATTGTGGGCATTGTTGCCGCAAGAATTTGTGAAAAATACGGCAGACCTGCAATTGTACTTAGCAGCGATGGTGTTATGGCACACGGTTCGGGAAGAAGTATAACCGGCTTTAATCTTTTTGAGGCAATAAAAAACACAAGCGGATATCTTGAAAGATTCGGGGGACACGAGCTTGCCGCCGGTGTCAGTTTAAAACCCGATAATATTGATGAATTTCGCAGAGCAATAAATGATTATGCCTTGGAAAGAGAAATTGTATTACCCTCAATAAATATTGATTTCAAAATAAATCCTCAGGGACTTTCTATGAGTATGGTTGATGCAATTAAGGCATTAGAGCCTTTTGGTAATGCTAACTCAACTCCGATTTTCGGATTATTTAATGTTGTTCTTCAAAAAATTAGTCCCATAGGTCAGGGAAAGCACCTTAGATTGTTATTTGAAAAAAACGGCAGTTCTTTTCAAAGTTTATTATTCAATGTAACTGCCGATGACTTCTGCTTTAATGTGGGAGACAGCCTTGATTTAGCCGTTAATCTTGATACCAACACATATAAAGGCGTTACTTCGCTTTCGGTAATAATTAAGGCAATAAAGCCCTCCTATATTGACGATGATAAAATTTTCGGCGAAATGTTTACCATTGACGATTATCTTTCGGGCTACGGTTCGTTAAACAGTTTGCCTATTCCCACAAGGGGACAAATCGGTGAGGTTTATAAGTTTATTCAAAACGGAAATTGTCGCAAGGAAAAGATAATTTATAACTTTATTAATAGTTTGGGATATTTTTTAACCGAAATTTCTATAATAATTTTAAAGGAACTTACACTAATCGAGGAAAAAGCGGGAGTTATTATGCTTAATAATAATAGAATTAAGCGGGAACTTTCCGATTCCGATACATATTTGGAATTGTTAAGGGGAGGTGGAATTCATGAATGAATATCAATTAAGAGATAAGGAAGAACTTATTCAATTAATTGAATTACAAAACGGAAAATACGATATTTCTGCAATTGAAAAGGCTTTTGATTTTTGCGTTCTCAAACACGAAGGACAAAAAAGATGTACGAATGAGGACTATTATATTCACCCCTTAAATGTAGCAAAAATCATTATTAATATGGGCATGGATTCCAGTTCCATAATTGCATCACTTTTGCACGATGTTGTGGAAGATACCGATACTACGGTTGAAGATATTACCTCAATGTTCGGTGAGGAGGTAGCACTGCTTGTTGACGGTGTTACAAAAATCGGCAGACTCAACTTTACCACAAAAGAACAGCAACAGGCAGAAAATCTAAGAAAAATGCTTATTGCTATGGGTAAGGATATCAGGGTTATAATAATCAAACTTGCCGATAGACTCCATAATATGAGAACTATTGATGCAATGCCCGACTATAAGCAAAGGGAAAAATCAGTGGAAACACTTGAGATTTATGCACCTATAGCTCACAGACTCGGTATCAGACCGGTAAAAGAAGAACTTGAGGACTTATCAATCAAGCATCTTGACCCTATTGCATATAACGAAATAGAAACATTTTTGGATAAAAGAAAGCAACAAAGAGAGCAAATTTTAGAAGATATAAAATCAAGAATTGAAAAGCACCTGCGAACCGAAATGCCGGGTGTTAATTTGGCGTTTCAGGGCAGGGTAAAATCCATTCACGGCATTTACAGAAAAATGTATTTGGGCGGAAAAGATTTTGACGAAATATATGATGTTTATGCAATAAGAGTTATAACCGATACAGTTGCCGATTGCTATAACATTTTAGGCTTAATGCATGATATTTTTCAACCTATTCCTAAAAGGTTTAAGGACTATATAGCAACTCCTAAGCCTAATATGTATCAGTCTTTGCACACAACCGTAATAAGCAGAGACGGATTGACATTTGAAATTCAAATAAGAACATTCGAAATGCATCATACTGCCGAAATGGGAATTGCTGCCCATTGGAAGTATAAAGAGGGAATTAAAGGGAATAACGAAAGGCTTGAAAAAAGACTCGCTTGGATTAGACAAATACTTGATAATCAAGAGGAATCGGGAGATGCTTCTGAGCTTATCAGGTCCATTAAGGTTGACTTATCCCAGGAAGATGTTTTCGCCGTTACTCCAAAGGGCGATGTAATCAGTTTGCCGGTGGGTTCTACAATAATAGACTTTGCTTTTGCCATACATTCACAGGTAGGTGTAAAAATGGTAGGTGCAAAGGTTGACGGTAAAATAGTTCAACTTACCTATGAGGTAAAAACAGGTGAAGTAATAGAAATACTGACATCTAATCAGGCAGGTAGAGGACCAAGCCGAGATTGGATGAATATTGCCGTTACAAATCAGGCAAAATCAAAAATCCGTTCTTGGTTCAAGAAAGAAAAACGCGCTGAAAATATTGCCGAGGGTAAAGAAAACTTTGAACGAGAACTTCGTAGATTGGGCATATCTGTTGCCGATGAAGAATACGAAACATTTATCGAAGAACTTGCAAAGAAAAACCATTTCTTAAATTGCGATGATTTCTTTGCTGCCATAGGCTACGGCGGTATTCTTCTTTCAAAGATTATGCCTAAAATCAGGGACGATTATAACAAAAAACTTCAGGCTTCAAAGTCCACAGAAATACCAACAACATCAAAACCAAAAGAAACCTCCTCCGAAGGTGTTGTGGTTGAGGGAATTGATAATTGTCTTATTAAGCTTTCAAGATGTTGCGCACCTCTTCCCGGCGATGAAATCATCGGATTTATTACAAGGGGACACGGTGTTTCGGTGCATAAAAGAGATTGCAACAATGTTCCGAAGGATATTTCACAGTGTGAGCAGCCTCAGCGATGGATTCCGGCACATTGGAGTGTTAAAAAATCCGATAATTTTGCCACAACTTTGCAAATTGTTTCTATTGACCGAGACGGACTTTTGGGAGATGTTATCAGTGTTATTAACAATATGCATGTCCCCATTTCGTCAATTTCGGCAAAACAACAAAGCGGTGGTAATTGCGGTATAATTTGTTCCATTAATTGCGAAAGTGTAGAACATTTAAAAAGCATTGTTTTAAGACTCCAAAAGGTTTCGGGAGTGTTTAGCGTGGAAAGGATAGGAAAATGAGGGCAGTTGTTCAAAGAGTCTTAGAATCAAATGTTGAAATAGACGGAAAAGTTGTAGGTATATGCCAAAAGGGTTATATGATTCTTTTTTGTGCAATGGAAGGAGATAAACCCGAGGATATTGATTTACTTGCAAAAAAGGTGGCAAATCTCAGAATTTTTGAAGACGAAAACGAAAAAATGAATAAATCCATACTTGATGTTGAGGGCGAAATTCTTTGTATTTCGCAGTTTACCTTAGCCGCCGATACAAAGAAGGGCAACAGACCGTCTTTTATTAATGCTATGTCGCCCGACACTGCTTCAAAATATTATGATAAATTTTGCGATGAACTTATAAATAACGGTGTTAAGAGTGTAGAAAAGGGTGTTTTCGGTGCCGATATGAAGGTTAGCCTTATAAATGACGGACCGGTTACCATTATTCTTGATACCGATATTTGGGCTAAAAAACAATAGTTTTTGAAAGAAGGAAAATTCTTTTTTATGAAGATTGAAAAGATAGTTATCGGGCTGATAAAAGAAAATTGTTATCTTGTTTCTACCGATAAATCTGCAATAGTTATCGACCCGGGATTTTACTCTTCGGATATTTCGGATTTTTTAAAGGAAAATAAAGATAAAGACAGATTGATTTTAATTACTCACGGACATTTTGACCATATCGGTGCGGCTTTAAGACTGAAAAATGAAACAGGTACTGAAATAGCAATAGGCAAAGATGATAATTCCATGCTTATGGATAACAAAGAAAATTTGTCTTATAAATTCCATAATAATTTAGAAGGATTTTCCGCCGATAGACTTTTTAATGACCAAGATGAGTTTTATGTGGGAGACCTTAATATCAAGGTTTTGCAAACTCCCGGTCATACCAAAGGCTCGGTTTGTTACTTGATTGAAGATAAGCTTTTCAGCGGCGATACACTTTTCTTTGAAAGTTACGGAAGAACCGACTTTCCCGGTGGCGATATGAGTGAAATGGTGGGCTCCTTTTACCGACTTATGACCACCCTTGACGAGAAGATTGAGGTTTACCCGGGACACGGCGAGAAAACCACCGTAGAGCACGAGAAAAAATATAACCCAATGAATTTCGGAAGCGCATTATGATAATTTACAATTACGGCAACACCTTTGATTATGAGTTGGAAAAACTTTCACGGCTTTTCTTGCCTTTCGAGAGAATTGATGTGGTAAACGGTGAGGTTGCGGAGAATGATAGATTTGCCATAACAAAAACCGATTTTGATGCAAAAGGCTGTAATATTTCAGCAAGTCTTTGTCTTTCGGGAAAGGTTGAAAAATGTGATTTGTACGAGGAAAAGCGGGGAGATTTTCAAAAGATATGTCAACTTTCTTTGGCATCCTGTTTGTTTGAGTGCTTTGTAAGGATAACAGGATATAAACCAAGCTGGGGAATACTTACGGGAGTTAGACCGGCAAGACTTTTTATCTCAAAAGCCCAAGAGCTGGGATATGAAAATGCGGTTGAATTTTTTGAAAACACCCTAAAGGTTTCCGATAAAAAAATCAAGCTCTTAACCGAAACGGCAAAAAGTGAAGATGAAATAATTTCTCTTTCAGGGGATAATTCCTTCAGTCTTTATTTATCCATTCCTTTTTGTCCGGGGAGATGTTCTTATTGTTCCTTTGTTTCTCACTCAATCGACCGTTCGGCGGATATAATACCCAAATACATTGAGTTGCTTTGTAGTGAGCTTAAACTTACGGGACAAATAGCAAGAGATTTGGGACTTAAACTTGAAACGGTTTATATGGGCGGCGGAACACCGACAACCCTTTCGGCAAACCAAATGGAAAAGGTTTTATCATCGGTTTTTTCTAATTTTGACTTTAAAGATTGCAGAGAGTTTACGGTTGAGGCAGGAAGACCTGATACAATTACCAAGGAAAAGTTTTCTGTAATAAAAGATTTCGGTATTTCGAGGATAAGCATAAATCCGCAGACTTTAAATGATAATGTTTTAAAAGAAATCGGCAGAGGACATACTGCTCAAATGTTTTATGACAGTTTTTATCTTGCAAGGGAAATGGGATTTGGCTGCATAAATACCGATTTGATAGCCGGTTTGCCGGGCGATAATTTTGAAAGCTTTAAAAATACAATATCCGAAATAATAAAGCTTTCTCCGGAAAATGTAACGGTACATAGTCTTTCGATGAAAAGGGCATCCACATTAACGGCGGTTGGATTTTCTCCCGAAATAGATGCAGGAATTGAAGCATCAAAAATGGTGGATTATGCAAGAGAAAGATTAATAGATGCAGATATTTTACCGTATTATATGTATAGACAAAGTAAAACCGTCGGAAACCTTGAAAATGTTGGATATTCAAAACAAGGCTTTGAGGGGCTTTATAATGTTTTCATTATGGACGAAACCCACACAGTTTTAGCTTGTGGAGCCTCGGCTGCCACTAAACTGAAATCCTATAAGACAGGTAATATTTCGAGAATTTTCAATTTCAAATATCCTTATGAATACATCAGCCGTTATGACGAATTGATGGAACGAAAGGAAAAAATTTACGAGTTTTACAAAAACTTGTAATTTTTAATAATTATGTTATAATATTAATAATCCAAAGGAGGAAACAATTATGGATAGAGAATTTTTTGACAATGCTTTTGATAAGGCAAAAAATGCTTTCGAGGTTGCTTACAAAAAGACAGGTGAGGTTGTAAATACCGAGAAAATCAAGTTTAATATTACTTCACTAAAGAGCAAAAAGGATAAACTTTTTGCCAAGCTCGGAAAAGAATACTATAATGACATTAAAAACGGAAATACCGGTAATTATGTTGAAATTTTCGATGAAATTGAAGAAATAAATGAGAAAATCGAAGAACTCTCTAATGAAATTGACTACGCAAAGAATAAGAAATTCTGTCCGTCTTGCGGAAAGGCTATTGATGAATCGGCTGTATTTTGCAGTTTTTGCGGAGCAAAGGTGATTTTTGATTCTTCAAAGAGTGAAAACAATGAAGAAGTATAATAAAATTGGCATAGTTGTTGCGGATGTAATGGAGTATCTTCCTCTTGAGGAATATGCTGTAAAAAACGGAGGAGAAAAAACAACTGTTTTTTCAAAAAAAGCCGTTGCATTTAAAAACAACGGCGTGAGTGTTATTGCGGTAAACTGCCTTATCGGAAAGGTTAATGCTGCATTTATTACTGCGGCACTAATTGACTTAGGATGTGATTTAATACTGAATTTCGGTCTTTCCGGAGGTATCGGAGAAGCATCAATGGGCAAATTTGTTATACCGAATGAATTTTTAGAGCATGATTTCGATATGACGGTTTTAGGTTATAAAACTTGTGAAAAGCCCGACCAACCTGACTATGTTTATTATATTGACGAGGAAATATTCAGTGTTGCAAAATCGGTATTCCCCGATGCGGTTAGCGGAACTGCAGTTTGCGGAGACAAATTCATAACGAGTAAAAAAGATGCCGATTTCTTTCAAAATGAGTTTAATGCAACTACCTGCGATATGGAAACCGCTGCTATTGCCTCGGTATGTCATTTCGGAGATATACCGTTTTGTATGTTGCGCCGTATTTCCGATGGTGCAAGTGAGGAAACCGTTGACGATTATAGAGATATGAACGAAAATAAAGGCAACATATTGCTTGACGGCTTTATGAAATTATTAAATGCCTTTTGTTAACAGTATTAAATACAAATTTAAAGACGGCTGTTGCAAAAATGTAACAGTCGCAATATTTTAATTGCTTCGTTATTGTATTGCGATTCGTCTTGGAAAGATATTGTGATTTTTATGCCTGATAATTCAAAAAACAAGCAAAGCTTTTTGCATGGCTCACTTATACTGCTTATTGCCACATTTTTGGCAAAAATAATCGGTGCCGTATATAGAATCCCTCTTACAAATCTCTTGGGTTCAAGAGGTATGGGATTTTATTCCACGGCTTATGACCTTTATGTTCCTATGTATTCTATCGCTATGGCAGGTTTGCCTATTGCAATTTCAAGAATAGTTGCCGAACAAAGTGCGAAGGAACGGTATAAGGATGTTTATAAGACTTTAAAAGCAGCTCAAACAATATTCTTAATAACCGGCGGTACCGGTTTTGCTTTGATGATATTGTTGGCTTTTCTTTTGACCGGTAATACAACTATCACCCTTTTCGGACATAGTTTTGCCCTGCATGTTTTTAATAAGGGTGCTTTGCCGGGAATTTTGGCTATTGCGCCTTCGTTATTGTTTTGCTGTATTATGTCGGCATATAGGGGATATTTTGAAGGGCTCAGCAATATGAAACCCACCGGAATAAGCGAGGTTTTAGAGGCTCTCGGTAAATTGGTTTTCGGTTATACCTTGGCTTCGGTTATTCTGGCTTCCACAAATAATTATTCCTATGCCGCTGCAGGTGCTCTTGTGGGCATTTCCATTGGCGAGGCAATGAGTACATTTTACTTGTTTTTGCGTTTTAGGCTGACACGGTGGAAGGACATTCCTCACAGTTTGCTTGATGCTTCGCCGGAGCCTTTAGCCTTAAAAAAACAAATGAGTGGCATAATTATTGTTGCTGTACCTATTGTATTAGGCTCACTTGTTAACAATGTTACCAGCCTTATTGATGTTGTGATGGTTCAAAAACAACTCGGTAATGCAATTTCTAAGGCTCCGCAGTATTTTCTAAACACATATAAGGACTTGATTTCCCACGAGATAAGCGAAGATGCAACCTTTAACGCCATAAGTGATTTGCCTAATTCGCTTTACGGATGTCATAGAGGATTTGCGTTCTCAATATACAATCTTATTCCTGTACTTACTTCTACTTTGGGAGTCAGCGCCATTCCCGTATTGGCGACGGCTTGGTTTAAAAAAGACGGTGTTGAAGTAAAACAAAATATTGAAACTATGATTAGAACTGTTGCTGTAATAGCTATGCCTTGCGGTGCGGGAATTTTTGCTTTGTCCTTCGGCATCTTGTCTTTGCTTTACACAAATGCCTCTGCCATTGCAATAGCGGCACCTAATTTAAGAATATTGGGCGTATGTGCAATATTTGCAGGAATTAATGCACCGATAATCAATATGCTTCAGGCAATCGGAAAAGAGAGAGTACCGCTTAAGAATATAGCAATCGGTGCTGTTTTGAAAATTGCGGTAAATTATATTTTGGTTGGTGTTCCGTCAATAAATATTGTGGGTGTCCCCATAGGCACCACGGTTTGTTATGCTTATATTTGTATTTCAAACTTTATTGCACTGATAAAATACTCCGGCGTTAAATTAAACCTTTACTCTATTATTATAAAACCGCTTATGGCCGGGGCGGTATGCGGATTGTCGGCATGGGTATGCTATACCGTAACAAATCATATCTTGGGAATATCACTGTCTACCGCTTTATCAATTGTGTTTGCGGGAATAATTTATTTAGTGATGGTTTCACTTCTTTGTATCATTGAACCTAATGATATTTTGACATTGCCGATGGGTGAAAAACTATTGAAAATAGCAAAAAAATTCAAAATAATACGCAAATAACACCAAAATTATTAAAATTTTATAAAAAATAATGGTTTTTTATAAAATTTCTATTGATTTTTGTTATGAAATATGGTAAAAATATACTTGGACTTATAAAAGTTCTTGAAATCTTAAAAAAACTGCCGTGTGCGGTTTAAAAATTATGGAGGTTTATATTATGAACAAGTCAGAATTAGTAGCAAGTGTTGCTGAGAAAGCAGGAATTTCTAAGAAGGATGCTGATAAGGCAGTAGCAGCTGTTTTTGATTCAGTTGTTGAAGCTCTTAAGAAGGGTGATAAGGTTGCTGTTATCGGATTTGGTACATTTGAAGTTCGTGAACGCGCTGCAAGAGATGGCATTAATCCGCTTACAAAGGCTCCGATTAAGATTGCTGCTTCTAAGAACCCTGTATTCAAAGCAGGTAAGGCTTTCAAAGAAGCTATTAAGTAATTTTAGGTTAATTAAAAAACTTTGCCGTCCGATTTTTCGGGCGGCTGTTTTTGTAAAGATTTTACGAGGTTAAATTTTGAAAGATAAATCTTCCGAAATTTAATAATTTAACCCACCGTTTTCCTTGCCGTTTTTACGGCAACCGAATAGCGTAGGGGAAAGGTATGGTCTGAAAAATGCGACTTGATAAATATTTAAAGGTTTCACGACTTATTAAAAGACGAACTATTGCAAACGAAGCTTGTGATGCGGGTAGGGTTTTAGTAAACGGTAAAACAGCCAGAGCCTCCTATGATGTTAAGACCGGCGATATAATCGAAATTTCGTTTGGCGGACATCCTATAAAAATCCAAGTCTTAAAGGTAATAGAAACGGTAAAAAAAGATGACGCACCACTTCTTTATAAAATAATTGAATAAGAAACGCCCTTTATAAATATA
>DCIE01000056.1 GCA_002315765.1 Ruminococcaceae bacterium UBA1734 | reverse complement strand
ACCGAAAATGCCGGCACAGAGCATACTATCAATACTACCGTAAGGAATAAAGATAATAGTTTAAAGTGTCTTTTGTTTTTCATTTTTATACCTCCTAAATAATTGCGCAACATAAAGCAATACGCAAAAAACGAAAGTCCTATGTTAGCAAAAATTGGTTATTGTGCTGTGAGTTCAGTATATCATATTTTTAGAAAATTACAACATTATTCTTTTGTCGTAACTGTCAAGTTTTTGTAAAATGTTGAATAGAACTCACATCTTCAAAGCCTTCTCCGGTTGGTAGCCGAAGGTGGCGGTTTGGTAGTGAATGACCTTCCTGTGGACGGTCAGAGCCAAACCATGCCCGAGCCGCAGCAAGACAGGTGGCGAGGAACGAGCCGGATGAGGTCGTTTTTCGTTTATATAAAAAATAATGGTAATTCAATATATATTGTAATTTTTTTACTTAGGGCTTGTAAATTGTCATTTTTTTTGATATAATGCTTTTTATTAAGACAAGGGGATGAAATTTTGACTATAGGATTCAGAAAAAGTTTATTTGGCTTTAATTCTCAGGATGTAATGGAATATATTGAGAAAAATCATAACGAATTTGCCGCTAAAGAACTTGATTTTAACGAAAAAATCCAGCAGCTTGACGATGCGCTTAAATCAGCAAAAAGCCAAATTGAAGAGATAATTAAAGAACGAGATTTGATTTCAAAAGAACTTGAAACATATACAGAAAAATATGATGAAATTGAACGAATTTCTCAAAATATAGGCAAATTATATTTAGTTGCCGAGTCAAATGCTTCTACCGTAATAAATAACGCAAAAGAAAATTCCGAAATTTCAAGACAGGAAGTCGCAAAGAATATCCTATCAGTAGAAGATGCCCACAATGCCCTTTCCAATTTGAATGTTGAAATAATTAAAACCACTACCGAGTTTTCAAATAAACTTCAATCCCTGATTTTATCTCTTGACCAAACAAAGGACAACCTTTCCATAAACAACACCGTTGTAAGAGATAAACTTGATGAATATGAAGCTTTACTCGAAAAAATGAATATCAGAAAATGAATTATAAGATTAAATGCAGTGAACTGAGAAATTATCTCAATACCTTAAATGTGGGCGACAGGGTTTTTCTTTCGGGAAAGGTATATACCGCAAGAGATGCGGCACACGCAAGAATTTTTGATTTGATTGATAAAGGCGAAAAGTTGCCCTTTGAGATTAAAGATGCGGTTATTTATTATGCTGGTCCTACACCGACTCCTGATAACCTTGCTATCGGAAGTTGCGGACCGACCACCTCTTGCCGTATGGATAAATTTGCCCCAAAGCTTTACGATATGAGACTTTGTGCAACTATCGGCAAAGGCGGCAGAAGCAAAGAAGTAACCGAATCAATTGTAAGAAATAAATCCGTTTATCTTTGTGCAATCGGAGGTGCCGGTGCTTTAGCCTGTGAATGTATTACAAAATGTGATGTTATTGCATTTGAGGATTTAGGTTGTGAATCGGTTAAAGAATTGGAATTTAAAGATTTTCCGCTGATTGTCGGAATAGATTCCAAAGGTAACAGTATTTTTAAATAGATTAAAAGCAGGTCCAACGACCTGCTTTTGTTTTTTAATTATAAAGATGCTAAAACCGTTTTAATTTGGTGGATGACCGACATGGGGCCTGTTCCTCCGAAGCTGATTCTTTTATTCACACATTCCTCAAGGCTGATGAACTCATAAACATCATCTTGGAAAAGTTCTGAAAACTCTTTATATTTTTCTATCGGATATGTTTCAAGAACATATCCGTTTTTCATACAATCAGCAACAATTCTTCCGGAAATCTTATACGCATTTCTAAAGGCATCACCTTTTTTAACGAGATAATCGGCAAGGTCGGTGGCATTAATAAATCCTTTGTTGGCGGCAGTTCTCATATTTTCGGGTTTTGTTTTTAGTGTTTCAATCATACCCGAGAATACTTTTAAGGACATCTTAACTGTATCAACAGCATCAAATATTCCTTCCTTATCTTCCTGCATATCTTTATTATATGCAAGGGGGATACCTTTTAATGTGGTTAACAAGCCCATTAAATCCCCATATACTCTTCCGGTTTTTCCCCTTACAAGCTCTGCCATATCCGGATTTCGTTTTTGAGGCATTATTGAAGAACCTGTTGTATAAGAATCCGAAAGCTCGATAAACTTAAACTCCCAGCTTGACCAAAGAATTATTTCTTCGCTGAATCTTGATAAATGCATCATAATAACCGAAATATCAGAAAGCAACTCGGCTACAAAATCACGGTCCGAAACACCGTCAATAGAATTCAGGCACGGGCCGTCAAATCCTAAATTTTCGGATTCAAAAAATCTATCGGTATCGTATGTAGTACCCGCCAAAGCGCAAGAGCCGATAGGACATATATTCATTCTCTTTCTGCAATCTTTAAGCCGGTCTAAATCTCTTAAAAACATCATAGCATAAGCCATAATATGATGACTCCATAAAATAGGTTGTGCTCTTTGTAAATGCGTATATCCCGGCATTATTTGTTCTTTATTTTCTTCTGCCTTTTGACATATTATCTTAATTAGTTTTTTAAGCAATTCGGAAATTTCGTCAACATCATTACGAAGGGTTAGCCGTAAATCCAAAGCAACCTGATCGTTTCTGCTCCTTGCAGTATGAAGCTTCTTTCCTACATCTCCGAGTCTATCGGTTAATTCCTGCTCAACAAACATATGGATATCTTCGCAGGACATATCAATTTTCAAACTTCCCGACTTAATATCCTTTAAAATTCCCTCTAACCCAACAACAATTTTTTCCGCCTCGTCTTTAGCGATTATTTCTTTTTCGCCAAGCATTAACGCATGAACAATACTTCCCTTTATATCCTGCTCATACATTCTACTGTCAAAACTTATTGAAGAATTGAAATCATCGGCTATACTTTCGGTTACTCCGCTTGTAACCCCTTCCCACATTTTCTTCATTTTGTTATCTCCATTATTAAATATGTTTAGCCGTTCCGAAAACAGAACGGCCAAAAATCATTTACTTATTATTCTTCTTGTCAACCATTGCTTGGACTTTTATCGGCAAACCGTATAGATTAATAAATCCTGCCGAATCCTTTTGGTCGTAATCACTTTCGCCGAATGTAGCAATCTCCTCACTATAAAGTGAATAATCACTCCAAACACCTGCTTTAATAATATTTCCTTTATAAAGCTTAAGTTTTACTTTACCTGTAACTGTCTCCTGAGTTTTATCAACAAAAGCCGACAAAGCCTCTCTAAGAGGTGTAAACCACTGTCCGTTATAAACAAGTTCGGCAAAGGTGATGGATAACTTTTGCTTTTCGTGCATTGTAAACTTATCAAGACAAATGCTCTCAAGTGCCTCGTGTGCCTTATAAAGAATAGTACCGCCGGGAGTCTCGTAAACTCCTCTGCATTTCATACCGACAAGACGGTTTTCAACAATATCAATAATACCGATACCGTTTTGTCCGCCAAGTTCGTTAAGTTTTAAAATTATTGCTTTCGAGGTCATTTTTTCACCGTCCAAAGCAACCGGAATTCCCTTTTCAAATGTTAATTCAACATAAGTCGGCTTATCGGGAGCATCAATCGGCGAAACTCCCATCTCAAGAAATCCCTTTTTCTCATACATAGGCTCGTTGCCTGTATCCTCCAAATCAAGACCTTCGTGAGATAAATGCCATAAATTCTTATCCTTTGAATAATTCGTTTCACGGTTAATCTTTAGCGGAATATTATGTGCTTCCGCATATTCGATTTCTTCGTCCCTTGACTTAATATCCCACTCTCTCCAAGGAGCAATAATGGGCATTTGCGGTGCAAAATGCTTAATAGCAAGTTCAAATCTAACCTGGTCATTACCCTTTCCGGTACAACCATGGCAAATGGCATCGGCATTCTCTTTTATTGCAATATCAACAAGTCCTTTTGCAATGCAAGGTCTTGCATGAGAAGTTCCGAGTAAATAATCTTCATAATATGCTCCGGCTTTCATCGTGGGGATAATATAATCGTCAACATATTCCTCAGTCAAATCAAGAACATATAATTTTGAAGCACCGGTTTTAATTGCCTTTTCTTCTAAGCCCTCAAGCTCATCAGCCTGTCCCACATTACCCGAAACGGCAATAACCTCGCAATTGTTATAATTTTCCTTTAACCAAGGAATAATAATCGAAGTATCAAGTCCGCCGGAATATGCAAGAACAACTTTTTTGATTTCATTTTTATTCATAAAAATACCTTCTTTTTGAATTATTATGCATATTTTAACATTTTTTGCTAATTAAGTCAAGCATAAATATAAACAAAAAAACAGCGAGAAATTTTTAAAATCTCACTGTTTCTTATAATTATATTAAATTGTTATCAAGAAATGCACTTTACTGCATCGGTAACACCTTTTCTTTTTTAATAATATGTATTAAATTTTAAATCTATATCAAAATTATTTTACATAACAATTAGTACATTGGACTCACCATTTTTAATATTTTATCTTTATTATAACAAACTTAAATAATTTTCGGACTCACTCCCTTGATTTATTTTCGGTAACTTTCTGGCGGAACTTCATTCATTTGCTCCACCCCTTTCTTATTTTCTGACCTCATTATAACTCATAATTTACATTTTGTCAAGCAAAATGTTTAATTTTTTTATTAAATTTATCTAAAAGTTATCAACAAAGCACTTTTTGGAAAATTATTAGATTATTTCGAAAAAATTCCTTGAAACATATTAATAAATTTGATATAATATATCTTTGAAAGAACAAGGAGAGAATTATGAAAAAAATAGGATTTGACAACGATAAATACATTAGACTGCAATCTCAAAATATTATGAACCGCATTTCAATGTTCGGTGATAAACTTTATATGGAATTCGGCGGAAAGCTTTTTGACGATTTTCACGCTTCCCGTGTATTGCCGGGATTTCATCCTGACTCAAAAGTCAGAATGCTTCTTGAACTTAAAGATGATGCCGAAATAGTTATTGCAATCAATGCCGATGCCATTGAGAAAAACAAGCGCCGTGGTGATTTAGGCATTACATACGATTTAGACACACTTAGACTTATTGATGCCTTCAGAGATATCGGTTTATATGTGGGCAGTGTGGTCATTACCCGTTTTACCGGTCAACCACTTGCTGTTGCGTTTGAAAAAAGGCTGAATAATTTAGGTATAAAAACCTATCGTCATTATCCCATAGCCGAATATCCGTCTAACATTTCACTTATTGCAAGTGATGAAGGATTCGGTAAAAACGATTATATTGAAACAAAGCGTAAATTAGTTGTTGTTACCGCACCGGGACCCGGAAGCGGAAAAATGGCAACATGCCTTTCACAGTTATACCACGAGCACAAAAGAGGAATACAAGCAGGATATGCAAAATTCGAGACATTCCCTATATGGAGTATTCCGCTAAAGCATCCTGTTAATGTTGCATACGAAGCTGCAACGGCTGACCTTAACGATGTTAATATGATTGACCCGTTCCATTTAGAGGCTTATGGCGAAACAACCGTAAACTATAACCGTGATATCGAAATTTTCCCTGTTCTTAATGCTATGATGGAAAAGATATTAGGCGAATCTCCTTACAAGAGCCCGACCGATATGGGTGTTAATATGGCAGGTTTTGCAATTTGCGATGACCAAGCTTGTATTGATGCATCTAATCAGGAAATTATCAGAAGATATTATACCGCTATGTGTAATGTCAGACAAGGTCTCGGCGACCAATCAGAGGTTTCTAAAATTGAACTGCTGATGAATCAATTGAAAATTTCGGTTGAAGATAGATTGGTGGTTTCTGCGGCAAACAAAAAAGCCGAAGAAACAGGTTCACCTGCCACAGCTTTGGAACTTCCAAACGGAAAAATTATAACAGGAAGAACCTCTTCTCTTTTAGGCTCTTCTTCTTCAATGCTTCTTAATGCATTAAAGGAACTTGCAGGTATCCCCGATGAAGTAAAGCTTCTCTCCCCTACTATTATTGAACCGATTCAACGAATGAAAACCGGTGTTCTCGGAAATCACAATCCCCGTTTACATATTGACGAAGTATTAATTGCTTTATCCATTTGTGCCGCTACAAACGATGTGGCAAAACTTGCCTTAGACCAACTCGAACAACTCAAAGGGCTTGAGGCTCATTCAACGGTTATATTAGCAAGAGTTGACGAACAGACCTTCAGAAAATTGGGTGTTAATATGACTAATGAACCTAAATATCAAACCAAAAAATTATATCATAGTTAATTTTTGATGTCAGAAAGAAGATTTTTTCTTGGATTACACTTTTTTATTGGCACTTGCCCTTATTTTACTTTTTACAAAACTTTTCGGACTGATAACCGCAAAGGTACATCTTCCTCAGGTTGTAGGTGCTCTTGTGGCCGGAATACTTTTAGGTCCCTCATGCTTTGGCATTTTAGAGGAAAGCGACTTTTTAATTAAAACCGCCGAAATCGGTGTGATAATGCTTATGTTTATTGCAGGTTTAGATACCGATATTAATGAACTTAAGCATACCGGTCCTGCTGCTTGTTTAATTGCCGTTTTAGGTGTTTTTACTCCGATTTTATTTTGCGGTGGCATTTATTTGATTTTTTTTGCAGGTTCTTTAAGTTTTCTGACATTAATGAAAGCCGCCTTCGTAGGTGTAGTTTTTGCCGCTACTTCTGTTAGTATAACGGTGGAAACATTAAACGAAATGGGAAAACTCAAAACAAAAGTCGGTGCCACACTATTGTCAGCCGCTATTATTGATGATATAATAGGAATTGTTGTTTTAAGCGTTTTATCCGGTGTCGGAAACACAACAATTAAACCCGGAATTGTTATTATTAAAATTTTACTTTTCTTCGTATTTACATTAGTTATCGGTTTGGTTGTTTATAGATTTTTCAAACGATTATCCATTAACCATTCAAATACCCGAAGGCTTTCTATATGGGCTTTGGCATTTTGCTTTTTAATGTCTTTTTTTGCTGAAAGATTATTTGGCGTTGCCGATATTACAGGTGCTTATTTTGCCGGTGTTATCTTATGTAATCTTACAGATACAAGAAAGTACATTGCCAAAAAGGTAACGGTTGCATCCTATGTGTTGTTTTCTCCGGTATTCTTTGCGGGAATAGGACTTAAAACCGATATTTCCGGACTTACGCCTAAAGTTTTGCTTTTTGCTGTATTCTTGATTTTATCGGCGGTTATTTCTAAGATTGTCGGTTGCGGATTTGCCGCCAAGTTATGCGGAATGAATTTATCCGATTCGACAAAAATAGGCGTTGGAATGGTTGCCCGCGGTGAGGTTGCTTTAATGGTTGCCCAAAAGGGAATTGATGCCGGTTACATTGACCGTGCAATTCTACCTGCAATAGTTCTTTGTGTGGTTGTTGCGGCGCTTATTACTCCTGTATTGTTAAAACTATCCTACAAAAAGGATTTGTAATTATTGTTTTCTTATCACACATCCGGGGTAATAGTGTTTTAGTATTTCGGCGTAATTACTCCCGTTTTCCGCCATACAATTTGCGCCGTTTTGACTCATACCTACACCGTGTCCGTAGCCGTATGTCGTGATGACAAAATTTCCTTTTGCTTTTGATATATCGAAATTGCAGGATTTGAGATTAAATAATTTAGCAAAATCCGTTCCTAATATGGTAGTCTTTTTGAAAATCAACTTTTCAACCCTACCGTTGTCCGTTTTTTCAAGCTTCGGACTTTCATCTGTTTTGATTTTTTCTTTAAACTCTGCATTACTTATTGTAATTACATTTTTATAGTTTTCACTTAACCTATCACAACTGCTATCCACGGTTGTTAAATAAGATATTTCACTTCCCCATACTTCTTTTGATGTATTAGTTTTACCGGGTGAAATCGCATGATATACCGTCAAGGCATATTTGCCATCGTATTCTAAATATTCTCCAAACACTTCATCAACAGCTTTTTGGATGATTTTTATTTTGCTTTCATATTGATTTCCCCATTTTTCCTTTTGTTCATTTTTGTCAAAAAAGCATTGGTCAATGGTGTAGTCGTCTGTAATGTCGTATTCATTTTTGGAATTTTCTCTTTTTCTGCAGGCAAATGTATATGATGCAACAGCTTGTGCTTTTATGGCTTCTTTATTATATGTTGTCGGTATCTCACCGCTTATGCAACCGATTATATAGTCTTTTTCGGATATTTTTTCTATTATATTTTTATTAGTTCTTTTTACCGAAAAATAAGATTTGTCAATCAATGGGTTTGTTTTATTTTCTTCGGTTTGATTTGCGTTTTGTATTATTGCTTTGTTGTCTTTGGTGTTTTTAGCAAACAGCGGCGACAATGTCATACAAAACAATAGAATAATTGAAGGTATTATTATATTTTTCATCGCTTTTCCTTTTTAAACTTTTTTTGGACGGTGTCTATTATGAAATTCAAATTTATTATGAGTACTTTTATCACCACAACAATATTAACGGCGTTGGCTGTGGTATATCAGTTTACCAATCTTGTTGATTTTACAACCGGTTTTTTCCTTATTGAAAAAGAAAAATTTTCAATATTCTTTTCTTTAATGCTTTGTGCTTTCATTATTTTAGTGGGATTATTTTCTTTGCTTGTCAGACGCTGTCCGCTAAAACACCCCGATGTGGATATGAAATTATCTTTTATGTCATTTGTCTTTGCCATATTTATGATTTTTAAATCGGTAGACGGTATCACACTCATTATTAATGAAGAAAGTACGGAAATATTGCCTATTGTTATTAATTTTATTTGTGCTTTTTTCTTTATTATTTACGGTTTAAATGGATTTTTAGTAATTAGTTTTTCAAACTATTTATCTGTAATTCCTTTAGTATATTGGATAGTTAATTTAGTTTATAATTATATTCAAATTTCTAAAATGCAGTTGATTGCCGAAAATGCTTACCTGATTTTAGCCAATGCTTCAACCGCACTGTTTTCATTGTACTTTGCTAAATTATGTTTTAAAATTAAGTCGGCCAATCTTCATAAATACATACTTTCAACAGGAATTATCGCAACGGAATTCAGTGTTATTTTTGCGGTATCCCACATACTCTCTGCGGTTAGAACCGATATGCCGCTACACAACGATTTACTCACATCTTTTATTTACTTGATAAATGCTATATTCATTATTACTTTCCTATTCCGATATTTCAGCAATGGTAATTTATCACATCATCACAGAAATTCCGGCAGCAAAAACATTTTGCCTCATTAAAAATGATTTAGAACCATTAACTTATTGCTATTGACTTATTTTAATATTTAATATATAATATTTTTGTTTTGTGAAATAATAGTTTTATATTTTAAATCACTCTTTGAACGGAAGTGCTTTTTTGGATAAATTTGTAATTAAGGGTGGTAAACCTCTTAAAGGAACCGTTCGCATCGGTGGAGCAAAAAATGCCGCTGTGGCCATTCTTCCGGCTGTGTTACTTTGCGATGAACCCTGCGTAATAGAAAATCTACCCGAAATATCTGATGTTACTTTAATACTTCGCGCTTTGGAATATCTTGGCGCTGATATTTCATATATTAATAAATCAACCGTTAGCATTGACCCGACACATGCCAATGCTTTTGTTGTTTCAAAAAGTATCGCCGAGGGTATGAGAGCATCAAGTTATTTTTTAGGTGCTTTACTCGGCAGACACAACAAGGCCCGAGTTGCTCCTCCGGGAGGATGTGATTTCGGCGTTAGACCTATTGACCAACATATCAAAGGATTTGAAGCATTAGGTGCAAAAGTAACCATTGAAAACGGAATGGTTGAAGCAAAAGCACCTTCTCTTTCAGGCTGTTCGATTTACCTTGATGTAGTTTCAGTAGGTGCTACAATTAATATAATGCTTGCCGCAACAAAAGCGCCGGGACTTACCGTAATTGAAAACGCCGCTAAAGAACCTCATATTGTCGACCTTGCAAATTTCTTAAACTCTATGGGTGCTGATATTATGGGTGCCGGTACGGGAGTAATAAAAATCAGAGGTGTCAATCACCTTCACAGCACTAATTACAGCATTATTCCCGACCAAATTGAGGCAGGGACTTATATGGTTGCCGCTGCTGCTACCGGCGGTGATGTAATTATAAACAATGTTATCCCTAAGCATCTTGAGTCAATTATTGCCAAACTTACCGAAACCGGTGCGCAGGTTACCGAATATGATGAGGCTGTTCGTGTTAAAATGGATAGAAGACCTAAGGGTTGCAAGATTAAAACTATGCCTCATCCCGGATTTCCCACTGATATGCAACCTCAAATTGCAACATATTTAGCAATTGCCGATGGTACTTCGGTTATTACCGAAGGTGTGTGGGATAGTAGATTTAGATATGTGGACCAGTTGACATTAATGGGTGCCGACATCGTTGTTGATGGTAAAACTGCCATCATTTCGGGAGTTGAGGGTTTAAAACCTGCTCCTGTTAAAGCCGTTGATTTGCGTGCAGGTGCGGCTATGATTATAGCCGGACTTATGGCTGACGGTACAACAACTGTGGAAGATATTGAACATATAGACCGTGGCTATGAAAATCTTGCGGAAAAGTTTGCGGAGCTTGGCGCTGACATTAAGCGTATTGACGACCACTCTGAATTTAGAATAATTAAAGAAGCTTAGTAATTAGTGTGGCATATTTGCCACACTAATATTTTATGATAGGAGAATAATCAGTATGTCAAGAATTTGTCCGCTTTTCAGCGGTTCAAAATCCAACTGTACCATTATTTCCGGTTCAAGCGGTGCGGTACTTGTTGATGTAGGCTGTTCGTATAAACAGTTATTATCTGCACTTAATAATATTAACGCCGATATTTCCCACATTAAAGCGGTTGCAATTACCCACGAACATTCCGACCATATTAACGGTCTTAAAATGTTGCTGAAAAATAATAACATTCCGGTTATCGCATCAAAACAAACACTTGATACTCTAATTAATGCCGCTGTCATTCCGAGCACAGCCGATATCATTCTTGCCAATGAATATGAAATTGAAATCAACGATATGATAATAAGCCGGTTTCCCACAAGTCATGACTGCGTAGGCTCAAGCGGATATTCTGTTTTTGTTGATAAAGATAAAAAATTCTCGGTTTGTACCGACACCGGCATTCTTACAAACGAAGCAAAAACAGCACTATTAGGCTCAAGTGCCGTTGTGATTGAATCCAACCATGACATTAATATGTTAAGAAACGGTTTTTATCCTCCGTATCTCAAAATGAGAATTTTATCCGAAAAGGGACATTTGTCCAATAATGCCTGTGCCGAATTTCTACCCCAATTATTACAAAGCGGCACAAACAGGATTATTTTAGGGCATTTAAGTCAAAACAATAATACCCCGTTACTTGCCACAACAACTGCTGTTAATTCACTTTCGGTTGCCGGTGCAAAAGAAAATTTTGACTACATACTCTACGCAGCAAAACCCAACAACAATGAGGTTTTAACATTATGATTAAAGTTAAGATTATTTGTCTTGGTAAACTTAAAGAGAAATACTTAAAAGATGCCTCAATAGAATATGAAAAAAGGTTGTCCCGCTTTTGCGATTTTCAAATCATTGAATTATCACCCTGCTCTTTACCGGAAAATCCTTCAAAATCACAAATTGATTCGGCATTAGAACAAGAAGCAAATGAAATCGAAAAAAGGATACCTAAAAACTCCCATATTACTGCTCTTTGCGTTGAGGGTGTTTCAAAATCAAGCGAAGAATTGTCAATTACCATTTCTTCACTTATTAATTCAGGAAGGAATTTTGTATTCATTATCGGAAGTTCCTACGGTCTTTCCGAAAGGATTAAGCAAATTTCCGATTTAAAACTATCTCTTTCTAAAATGACATTTCCACATCAATTATTCAGAATAATGCTGGAAGAACAAATATATCGCAGTTTTAAAATCATTGAGGGTTCAACATATCATAAATAAAAAAATAGTATTCGTTACGAATACTAATTTTTTTATAATATTGAACTGCTTATGATTAAAAGTGTTCCTTCTTTAACAGAAATTGTTGCTGTGTCATTAATAAACTTATTACTGACTCCAATTGGAAAATCTTTTGTAATCGTAGCATCGAAAAGCGGATATTCAAGCCCCGACAATGTAACACCCTTTGCAACATCACCGGCACAAAAAATCGATACTCTTCCCTTTCCGTTGTTTATACTTATACTGCTGTTTTTAATTGCCGTGATATAGGAGTTTTCTCCTACAAAAACTACCTTACAGTTATTTTCGGCACAAAATACGGCAAGTTGTAAATTTGCAACCGTATGGTCTACTAATCCGCCGATGCAACCGTAAATAACAAAGTCTTTGTACCCTAAACCCATAGCGTACTTTATGCAATATCCCACATCCGTATCGTCTTTTTTTACAGGAAGAATTTTAACATTTTCTCTGTTTGGTATTTCCCCTAATGAATCAAAATCTCCGATAATAACATTGGGATTAATTGAAAACTTTTCTGCGATTTTAACACCTTTATCTGCGGCAATTATATAGTCCTTATCATCAGGCAGATAAGCAAGACTTTCCAAATCAAGTGCCCCGAAAATATAACAAGTATTCATTACGGTTTTATCATCCTATCAATTATTCCGGTTTTATCAAGAGCAAGTATTCCTATGGTAGTAATAATTAGTTCAGGTAGCATAAAACTGCCGTTGTAACAAATAGACCAAATCCAAGGATTATTAAACACTTCAAAACTTCTGAACAAAATTATACCTGAAATAAAATGACAAACAAATCTCAAAACACAGGCTAAAACAACGCCTAAAACACGACCGTTTTTTATTTTTCTCAGTACACCGGAAAAACTGATACATCCGAAAGCCAATAAATAATCAAGAAACATACTGCCAATCAATACCGCAGGTGTTAATCCCCAACCGAAAAAGCCGTCTAAAAACATTTGTATTCCGCCGTACATAACACAAGGCAAAATCGCATAGCCGAAGCCATACCAAATACCTATTAGCGATACCGGAACCATTGACAGTAAGGTTATGGAACCGCCGAGAGGTCCCATAGGGATTTTAATCATACTTAAAACCGAGGATATTGCAATCATAATCGCAGTTACACAAATTTTTTCAATACTTTTTTTCATAAGTTTCTTCCTTTCTTTGCGGAAAATAAAAAAATCGTAAGCAATAATGCTTACGACGAAGATTCTATTCTCCTACGGCGGCATTATCCGCATCAGGTTATAGGTCGAAGCATAGCAAAAGCAACTTCCTCTCAGCCGAACTTAATTCAGCTCCCTTATTCATTTTTTAGTATATTACCACCTTTTTTAATGTTTGTCAAGTGTTGTAAGACAATCCCATTTTTTACCTGTCAGCCATATCACCATCATCTTTTGCGGGATTTTGAATAAAACTCACATTTCCAAAGCCTTCTCCGGTTGGAGAAGG
>DCIE01000048.1 GCA_002315765.1 Ruminococcaceae bacterium UBA1734 | reverse complement strand
CTTCGCAGTATATATCTTATAACATCACAAGTTATCAGCTTGACTTTGCTTTGGCTGCCGGTATTCCTTATTCCTTTACAACCGGATTTTATTCAAACGGTGCCGGTGTAGATAATTTGTTATTAGCCTATTCAAGTCAACCGAGACAAGGTGAAGTAAGTGGCTGGGATACTACAAAGGTTCAGCCTATTACCGACAAATTCGGTTCTTCGGTTCTTGTGAATTTGGGCGAAGTAACTGTTCCAACCAATGAAGACAATAAGGTTACATTCACATTTACTCCAACCGAAACAATTCCCGCAGGATATTGGCTTAATCTTGCTTTTGCAAATGATTTTGCCGGTTGGGTTGACGATCATACATCATACAGAGCCGGAACATATTATTTGAAAGATGCTTCATTAAAACCCGTTGAAGCAAAAATAAACGCTGTTGCTCCTGATATCACATTAAAGATGATTTGTAAATATTCAAATAGGGTTAAGTTTAAAGAAATTTATGGTGCCATATATGGATATTCAACTGACGGCAAAAACTTCACATGGCAAAATGAAAATATCATTTCAGGTCTTTCAGACGGAACTAATTATTATTTTGCAGTTAAGTCTTCTTCTACTGAAGTATTTAATGAGAGTGAAATGACTTCACCTATTCAAATTGAAACATTTACTTTTGGTGATGTTAACGGAGACCGACAGGTTAACCTTATTGATATAGTTCAGTATAAAAAATATATATCGGGAATTATTTACAAAAAAGCTATTTATGACTGTGATTTTGATGATAATGGTAAAAACGACGCACTTGATTTATCAATATTAGTTGATGTGCTTTTAGGTAAAGTTGTTGAGAGGTAATAATATGAGTATTGTATTTAAAAAAACTAAGAACATATTAGCGTTATTATTGTGCATGTGCATCATTGTTCCGATAGCCGGTTGTAAATCAACAAATAATAATGTTGATTACAGTAATGATGAAGATGAATGGGAAACCGTTACATCTGAGGTTGTTGTCGAAGAAGGCGACAACGGTGAAGTTATAAAAGGCCAAAAAAAGGTAACAGACGGAAATACAAGTGATGACTCACAAACCTCAACTGCGAAAAAAACAAAAGCAAAGAAAAAAACAAAAGGTCAGTCTGTTGCAGAAACTTATGATGACAGCAATATCAAAAGAGAATATACCATTGATAAAAATGCAAAAACATCGTTCCTTGACGAAGTTCCTAAAAAATTGTCAGGTACGACTGTTACAATTCTAACTTGGTGGCCGACACTTGAATTTGAAAAGAAAAAAATGGAAGTGTTTACCCAAAAAACAGGCATCAAAATTAATTGGATTTATGCAAAAAGTGATAGTTATATGCAAAAATTATCTGCTTTAAAAGCACAGGGAAATAGTCCGGAAATTGCTTGTATTAAGGTTGAAAATTATCCTTCGGCTATAATGCAAAATTATTTTCAACCACTTTCGGCCGGAAATCTAAAATATGATAAAGATGTTTACGATTTAGATTCAATGAATCTCCTTAAATGGAACAGTAAGTATTATGGAGCTATATTTAAAGGAACAACTCATATTACAATGGGACTTTTGATGTATAATTCTGATTTGTTCAAGAAATATGGTGTAACCGACCCGCATACACAGTGGCAAAACGGAACTTGGAATTGGGACTCTTTTGTAAAAACGAGTCAGGAAATCCAAAAGAAATCAGGCGTCACTGCGTTGACTGCCGAATATCAAGGTTTCAGGCTTGCTCAGACTTGCGGTCAAGATGCTGTTTCTATTGTTAACGGAAAACTTACAAATAACACTTCAAATCAAACTTATAGAGATGCTTATAAATGGTTAAATGATTTAACTCTTGAAGGTCAATATAAAATTGCAGATTTCGGTTTAAATCGTGATGGATTTATGAATGGTAAATCGGCTATGATGGTTGAAGAAACATGGGCGTTGCAATCTGGAGAGAGATACGAAAACAACTCGTTTACATTAGGTTATGCACCGCTTCCATGTGAAACATCAAAAACAATCGTTCCATGCGATGCGCAATTATGGGGGTTCCCGGTAGGTGCAAAGAATACGGAAGCTGCTGCTTATGCACTTGAATATTGGATGAATCCAAAATATGATGAGGCAGGATATAATTTATGGATTAATGATTCTGCTGCAGCATTTTGCGATTGGTTATGGAAACAACCCAAAGTATTTAAGGTTTCTGAAGGCGTTATTAATTACGGCGGTGACTATAAGTGGTCAAACTATCAATACCAGGCAGCAAGTTCCGGAAAGTCAAATGTTAACAGTGTTATGGATAAATGGTCATCTGTTATTTCCGGAAATATTAAGAAAATTTATTCTGAATTTGGTTGATAAAAGGAGGATGCAGTGATGGAGAATTCAAAAAAATCAAAAATTATTAAGGTTATATCAATTTGTGTTTTAATTTGTTTCTTGTTACTTAACACCGTTCTTGCTGAAATATCAAACGAAAAAATGAATTCAAATAATATTGATAGCGGTGATAGTGTTTCTACAATAAAATCTGTGCAATTAGATAAAAATTCTGCGCCGTTAACAGCAAATTCCACACCATTGACGGCAAATTCTACACAACAGATTCCGTTAGCACATGGGACTACTGTCAATAATGGCGAATTTGTTTTTAAAATAGGAGATACTAAATATAAAAATGAATATGAACGAATTTTAGCTGAAGACGGTTTCATCTATGGTATGGACTGGGATTGGTTCGGAAACTGGTCTGAGGGAACAACATCTTTTGGTGATAACGAAATCACAGGTTACAAATCAGTTTATCGTGCCGGATATGTTGAGAGAAGTCTTTATAATATGAAGGCTTTAGGATATAATGCCGTTTCAGTATGGATTACCCACGATGGTGGAGGTATTTCCTATGATGAAAATGGTTTGGCGACCGGAATAAATGCAAGTTATGTTACCAATCTTACTGCATTTTTGAATAGTTGTCGCAAGGTTGGAATAGATTTTGTTCCAACGCTTTTAGTTCACGGTTATGCAAGCAACTATGGTCAAGCTTCGAACGGCTTATCTGTTCAGCAAAAGTATTATAAATTCTTTAGATACTATTATGATGAGGCGGCAAGAACGGCATTCCTTAATAATGTTATTGCACCGACATGTGAAATACTTAAAAATTATCAAGATATTATTCCTATGATTGACCTTACCGTTGAAAACGGAACCAATGCCGTAAACGACCCGTCAAATGGTATGCTGCACACTACATATTTCGGCACAACATGGGAAAATATGTGTAAGCTAATTAACGGAATGAGTGATACCGTAAAAGAAGATATGCCGAATATTCTTACAACAGTTGAAGATGTGGGTTGGGAAAATAATTCTTCAAAATATAACGATTTAAGAGTAGATGTTATTGGTAGAAACGAATATTCTTCCTCCGGCACAATTGCAGATTTAACTACTCGTTATATTACCAAGCCTTCATATTTGGGCGAATATAACACTAGTGAAGATTCAAATTCAATAACCGATGAAAAGCAAAAACAAACACTCATTAAATTCCTTGAAAATGCAATTGACGGCGGATATATAGGTGCGTTCTACTATAACTGGAATAATGAGGCAGGTGGAAAACGCTGCTTCTTTAATTCGGATAATTGCGATGATTATGAGGCTTTCCGTCCCTTTGTAACCGACTTATGTTATAATATTACTGATTTGAAAAATGAATATAAGGGCATTACAAATTACAATTATAAACCGGTTATTCTATATTGTAACGGTTCTAAGGATATCTATTTTGTCGGTGGAAAAAATGTTAATCATTTCAAACTTGAGAGAACTACAAACGGAACGGATTGGTTTGTTGTAAATGAAAACATTAATTTTAATGATGCAATGCTTGATAATGGTATTATTAAATATACAGATAATACAATGGTTGCCGAGCAAACATATAGTTATCGAGTTACTGCAATTCTAAATGATAGTTCTGAGGTTGTTTCAGATCCAAGTAATGAGTTTGAACTTTTTGTTCCAACGGTGATTTTCAGTGATTCCTTTGAAGCGGGTTCATTGAACGGAAATAAGAGTGCCGCAAACAGTAACGGTTGGTATGATGCTGCATGGGGCTCTCCAATAGGAGAATTCAGTACTGCAACAGCAAGAACCGGAAGTTATTCACTCCATGCTGATTATGCAAACGGAATAGGTACAAATCGTGATTATGGTGCAAAATGGGCATATAATTTAGAACTCACTCCGGGAACAATGTATAATCTATCATATTGGTTTAAGAATGCGGCAGGTTCAATTAATGTTTGCGTTAAAGACGGAACAGCCGATACTTCCTGTGGCGGTTACGGTTCTGTCGGAGTAACCAATGACAATGAGTGGCATCAATGCACATTCAAATTCACCTGTCCTTCAAGCGGCAAAGTTCGAATTTGCATTCAAAGTTTAAAGAATGATGCAACAAAATTCTATTTGGACGATTTCCAGATAACCGAAACAAGGTAATGAGGTAAATACTTTTTTATGAATAAAAGAATAATATCTTTATTATTAGTCTTTGTTTTGATTTTTTCTGTTTTTTCAATTATAGAGATATCAAATATATTTGCTGAAGCAGAGAATAATAATCTAATTACTGGCGGCGGTTTTGAAACTGCCGCCCTTTGGGACGATAGTAAGGGTAGAACGAAAAAAACAGATGCATTTGAAGGTGAATATGTTGTTGTTTCTTCAGAAAACAAAACAACAAGAAAACTTTCAAATGAATTTAAACTATTAAAGAATACTTCTTATAAAGTTGAATTTTGGTATAGAAATCCAGTCTTGGACGAAACAGGTAAAAGCAGTGATCCTATTGCCGATATGTTTGCCGTTATGAAAGGCTCTGCTATTTTTGAAAGAGCCGAAATAAAGGCTGTGTCAGATTGGACATACAGTTATTTTTATTTCAATTCAGGCGATACCGATACATTCAAGTTCGGTATTCGTGGATTCGGAATGGATATTGATGCTATTACGGTTTCTACTTCAAAAATCGGAAATATCGTTGATAACCCTTCCTTTGAAAGCGGACTTGATAATTGGAATAGTATAAGTTTGCTCACTCCGGCTAATATTTCAACAAAGAATTCCAAAACAGGTTATGTTTTTGCGGATTTATCATCAGGAGATAATAGCGGCATATATACAGATATAAGTGTAAATAAAAAAACAAAATACAATTTTTCGTTTGATTATAAAGGCGGAGGAACAAATGCTTGGTATGGTATTATTACCAATGACAGTTCTTTTGAATCACCTTCAATGATTTCTGAAAAGGAAACATTTATTAGCACAAACAGTTGGAAGAATGAAAAAATCACTTTCAGCACTGGTTCAAACGATACCGTTCGGATAGTATTTTTTCTTGGAAATAACGGAACACTTTGTATTGATGATGTAAAAATTTATGTGGATGACAGTAATAATTTGATTTCTAATCCGAGTTTTGAAAGCGGAATTGATTCCGGTTGGGGTTATAATCAAAAAGCTCCTACAATTTCATCAATTTCAAATAGCGGCACTAATTCTCTTAATCTACCTCAAAAACTTTACGGAAAAATTTATAAAAAAATAACGGTAAATAAAAACAAAAAATATGTTATTTCTTTTTCACATAAATACGGTAATGGTTCTCAATGGTCAGTATGTGACGGTGAAAAAACACCCGTTGTTAACAATAATGAGGACGGGTATATTAATGGCGGAAAAATTTCCGATGAAGGAAAATGGGAGCAGGTTTCAAAAACATTTAACAGCGGAGATTGTTCTTCGGTTTGGATTGCATTTCAATCTTCAAGCGATGTAAATTCCACACTGATAGATGACTTGTATTTAGCGGAGTCCTTTGATGATGCCCCCCAATTGTTGCTTGAAAACGGTGATTTTGAAAATGGTTTTGACGGTTGGGAAACACTATGGGGCTATTCAACATATTTTTCTTTGTCCGATGAAGCTAAAAGCGGTAAGTCATCACTTCATATATTACCACACCAATCTTATCCGAAAATCGGCCATCCTTTTAAGGTAAAAGAAGGAAAAACTTATGTACTCTTGTTTAATTATAAGGGTAATTGCCAGTGGAGTGACTGGGCTGTTTCCTGCGGTGGTGATACTAAAGAAAAACGACTTGCAGTTGCAACTGATGCGCCGACATTTATTACCGGAGGTAAGCTTACTGAAAACACAAATGATTGGTTAACAATGCGAAGCGAACCGTTTACGGCTACAGAAGACGGAATGTATTATGCCAATTTCCAAACTAACGGAAATTCAGCGCTTTCTGTTTACATTGATAATGTTATCGTTTTAGAATGTGCAGACGATTCTTTGATTCTAAACGGCAGTTTTTCCGGCACAATGGCACCATGGGATTATGACAATGAAAAATCCAATATCATTCTTAAAGATAATTCTGTATTACTAAGAGACGGACAACATGAAAAATTAAGCCAAAGAATCAATGTTGATATAAACACTAAATATTTATTATCATTCACATACAAAGGAAAGGTTCCAAAGGATATTTCTGCAGTAGCTGTTTCTCCTTCTGTTTCCTTTAATGATAATTGCAGACTGAAAAAAATATTAATGAACACCGATACGGAAAAAACCGTTGAGTTCGCATTTGATAGCGGAGACAACACAAGTTTATATTTGATTTTTCAAACAATGCCAGGTTCAGAATATTATATATCAAATGTTAAAGTTTCCCGATATAGCGGAAGCCTACCTATTGCAAATTCGGTAAAGAATGCCTATTTCTTAGGTAATTTCGGAAAGGGAAGCACGAATAATTATCCGTATATTACCGATGCTTCTCATAATTTAATCAAAAACAGCAGTTTTGAAAGTGATACCGATATTTCATCTGGTAGCGCCGCCAATATGTTGTCGGAAAATGCAACTATTGATAATAGTACCCCGGCATTTGATGGTGAAAAGAGCTTGAAATTTGTTGCTGGTTCAGATGAAACTTCAACCGATTTCAAATTACCCGTTCAAAAGAAAAAAACTTATTGGATGACGCTTTTTGTAAAAGCAACTCAATATTCGGGAAACAGTTCTTTTATCTCTTTCGGTGTTTCAGAACCTGATAATGGGGACTTTTTGATTTTTGAAAATCCGAATACCGAATCCAATAGACCGTATACTGTTTCTACTCAAATGGTTCCGGCATCGTTTGATGGAGAGTGGCATTTAACAACTTTTAAGTTTGAAACAAATGATGTTGATAACTTGTTCTTCAAGATTAGAGGAACAAATGCAACAGTTTATATTGATAAAATGTATCTTTTTGAAGATGGATACGGATATCAATATAAATCACCTATTGAAAAATTATCTAATGTTACAATTACAAACGAAAAGCCGAAAAATTTAGATGTAAACTCTCAAAACAATAATCTGTTTGATAATTATGATCTTGATTCACTAAGTGAATTTTGGTCAAATGAGTCGGGATTTGTTTACGGAGATTCTTTATCGGCGATTGACAGTCGCCATAGTATTCAAGGTAATGCTCTTTATTACAGTCCTTCAAAAAAGAGCCCTTATAAATGTTATTATATTAAATGGATTGATGTTAAACCTAATACGGAATATACTTTTTCTGCCAAATATTGCATAGAGAAAAAGGGTAATGGCTATATCGGTTTGTTAAGCGGATATAAATCCGATATAAATTCCGAATCGGAAAATGCAATACACCCATCGTTAATTAAAAAATTTGCTTACGGCAAAGATGAGTTTGATGAAAATTGTAATTGGCAAAACATTGCTGTTTCATTTAATTCAAACGACCGAAATCGTATTGGTTTAGCAATTTTTGACGGTGGCGGTAAAGCTTATTTTGATGATTTACGACTGTTTGAAACGGTAAACGGTAAGAAACTTGTTGAGAAACAAGATAATTTCCCTAAGAATTTAGTGTTTAATAATAAGGACTATAATATTTCCGGGGGATGTATTAACGGAATTAACTCCGGAACAAAGTTAAGCGCTGTCATTAATTTGCTTAAAAACAGCAGATATATCAGAGCATTTGATACGGAAGGAAATGAGATAACCGATTTTACAAAGAATTCGGCAACCGGCATAGAACTGCGCTTAATGGATGGTCCTACAATTAAAGATCGTGCAACTATCATTGTAAAAGGCGATGTGAATGGCGATGGCTTGGTTGACGATGATGATATTGTTGCAGTGGTTCGATCATTATCCAAGGAAAAAATACTTAAAGGTATATATGAAACGGCTGCTGATTATGATGTCAACGGAATAGTTAATATTTATGATGTTATGCATAAATCCGAAAAATATAAAGTATCCGGCATTAAACCGATTATTAAAGGACCTAAAGAGCTCTCAATCGGTGGCAAGATGACCATTAATCTTTCTTTGAACGGAACGAATAACTATGCTTGTAACGGAATACTGAATTTCGATTCGAAAATGTTGGAATTTGGTGAGTTGCAGCCTTTAGACAAAAATACAGTATTGTCCTATACATTATCCGATTCTCAGATAATATTTGCAGCATATAACAAAAACGGCTTTGACAAAAATGTATTAAAAGCAACATTTACTGTTGGTGAAATAACAAAATATTCCGATGCTGCAGTAAGCATTTCCGATTTTTTTGCTACCGACGGCAAATGCCTTTTTGAAGGTGAGGATTATATTTTTGTTCCCGGAAGGAATAATTCTGCTGCAAAAAAATCAGATGATGAATATGAATATGAATATGAATATTATGAATTACCATCTGATGATAATTATTCTGATGCCAATCAATATGAAGATTATGAAGAATTCACAGAAGGAAATAAAAGAATTGTTAAAAAAATAATAACGAAACGAAGAAAGAAAAAGAACGCCGACAATTATCAAGATGACTCATCGATAATTTGGATTATTGTCGTCGTTGCCGCCGGAGTTCTTTTTGTTGGCGGTTCTACGGTGTTTATTATTTTATTCAGAAAGAAAAAGAAGAAAAAAGTTGACTAATAATTCATTTGCGCTTCGGGATGTGTATACATCCCGAAGCCAAGCATTAATTTGGAGGTAATATTTTGAAAAAAATTGTTTCGCTATTGCTTATTTTTTTATTTTTGTTTCAATCTATATCAGTTTATGCCGAAACATTTGTTAACAATAATGTGCTTCCTACAAATAACAATAATTTTGAAGAAATTTCATATTCTGAGAATGATTCAGGATATAAAACTTATCAAGTAAGAAACTCATCATTATCTAATTCAAGCGAATCGATAACGCTTGATTATCAAAATGTTTTTGAATCAAATGTTGCAACTATTGCCCAAAGCGGTATTCTCCTTGAAAACGTCGGCGATTATGTAGAACTTGAATTGTCTGTGAAAGAAAGCGCATGGTTTTGTCCTAAAATAAATTATGTTGCGATTGAAGGTTATGGCGGCGATATTGAAGCGTCTTTACTAATAGACGGAAATATTCCATATGCAGAAATGGAGAATTTTACTCTTCCGAGGATGTGGAAAAATTCTACTGGTACCTTTCACAAAAACACAAATGGTAATGAGTTTTCACCCGAACAGGCTGAAGCGTTTGTTGAGCAATCAAACAATATTTTTGATTCTGATGGATTTATTATATCTCCTCTAAATGTTGCTTTATCTTCCGGAAAACACATAATACGAATTGAACTGTTGAGTGAAAAAATAAAAATCAACAGCATTGTTTTGGAAAAACCGGAGAAAATTAAGTCCTATAAAGAATATATAGAAGAATATTCAAATGTTAATGAGTATAGTGGGGAAAAAATAACTATTGAAGGCGAAAAAGCTGCTTTGAAAAGCTCTAAAATGTATATTCCGCTTTCAAATAGAAATGAAGCTTCTTTGTCACCTTCCAGTCCGTATAGACAGGTGATAAATTATATTGGTGGCTCTAATTGGAATAGTCACGGTGGAACAATTAAATGGAATTTATCGGTTAAACGAGATGGACTATATCGTGTTGATTTTCATTTTCATCAAACTTATTTACAAGAGGGTGTATCTTACCGAACATTAAAGTTAGATGATGAAATTCCATTTCAAGAAGCTCAATCCGTGCCATTCAAATATGGGACAGGATGGCAGTATATGTCGCTTCAAACAGCAGATGAAAATCCGATGCTATTATATTTAGAAAAGGGCAAACACACATTGTCTTTATCTGTTACTTTAGGAGAAATGGCTGATTTTGCATTGCAACTTAAATCCATTACCACAAAACTCGGCAAAATTTACCGAAGCATTGTAAAAATAACCGGCGAATCACCTGATGCAAATCGAGACTATAATCTTTTTAGTTCAATACCTACTTTGGAAACAGATTTAAGCGAAATAAGTAAAACCCTTAAAGAACTTTCAAAATATAGTGAAAATATTTCCGGCACAAAAGGCGGTTCCAATTCGCAAATATTAGATAAGGCTGATTTAATCTTAAATCAGATGTTAATTAAAAAATACAAAGCACATACAAAACTAAGAGCTTTTTACGATAATTATTCAAGTCTTTGTTCTTGGCTTTACGAAATGCAAAATATGGCTTTAGACATCGATACCATTTCATTTTCCTCTCCAAAAGAAGATAGTAATGACGGTTGCGGTTTCTTTAAGACATTTGCTTTTTCTTTGATGAGATTGATTTCATCGTTTACCGAGGATTACAATTCCGTGAATACCACTGACAATTCAAAAGAAATCACACTGTGGTCTAATTGGGGAAGAGATCAACTTAACATTATAGAAAATCTTATTGATAATGATTTTACACCTAATACGGGTATTAAGGTCAATTTAAAAATAACCGATGCAACATTAGTTCAAGCCGGATTATCCGGAAACGGACCTGATATTGAAATAAATTCTGCAAGAACAAATCCGCTTAATTATGGTATGCGTGGAATTCTTACCGATTTGTCGAAATTTGATGATTATCAAGATGTAATTAAGAGATTCAGAACGACGGCATTAGTTCCGTATGAATATAATGGTGGAATTTACGGATTGCCGGATACTGAAATTTTTGAAATGCTTTTCATAAGAACGGATATTTTTCAGGAATTGGATTTACAAATACCTAAAACTTGGGATGAATTTATTAATTGTGCCAAGGTCATTTCAATAAATAATATGAATTCCGGAATGGGTGCTGATATTTCAATTTTCCTAACGCAAATGAATGTTGATTTGTATAAAAAGGACAAGTCAGCAACAAATTTAATGTCGACAGGGGCTGTTAAAGCCACAAAATATTGGCTTGATTTTTATACTAAATATGATTTTCCGGTTTCATACAGTTTCTTTAATCGATTTAGAACGGGACTTATGCCAATGGCTATTGCTTCTTTCTCGGAGTATGCAACAATAAAAGCAGCGGCTCCTGAAATCAACGGTCTTTGGACAGTGGTCGCAATGCCCGGATTTAAAGATGAAAACGGAAATATAAACAATAAAGTGACAGGTGCAGGAACAGCATCTATGATACTTAATTGGAGTAAAAACAAAGAATCTGCATGGGAATTTTTGAAGTGGTGGACATCGGATGATATTCAATATCGTTTTGCTGTGAATTGCGAGTCGGTATTGGGAGTTTCAGGTAGATATCCAACTGCAAATATAAACGCTTTGTACAAATTAAGTTGGGATAAAACAACGCTGAAATCGTTAAAAGAAGTAGAGAAAAATATATATCAGTTACCCGAAGTTCCGGGAAGTTATTATGTTTCTCGTTCAATAAATCAAGTCAAATGGAATGTAATAAACAACGGAGAAAATGTAGAGGATATGCTTGATCGTTGGATTCCGGAAGCAGATAATGAAATCCAATTGAAAACGGAAGAATACTCAAATTAAAAGAAGGAGAATTACTGTTAATGAAAACAAAAAGCAAACTTTCAAAGTGGACAGGAACAGATAAAATTACATTTGCAGCAATGATATCTCCTTTTTTAATAGTTTTTATACTATTTATGGTTATTCCGGTTGGTTCTTCGGTTGTTTTGGGATTTTTCAGATATGATATGGTAAATTCTCCGAAGTTTATCGGTATATCCAATTATTTTAGAATGTTTGCAAAAGACGATGTTTTTTTAATTGCGATTAAGAACACTTTGTTTTTTGCAATGATTACAGGACCTTTGGGATTTATGTTGTCTTTTGTTCTTGCTTGGTTTATAAATGAACTTAGTCCATTGGCGAGAACAGTTCTGTCTTTTCTTTTCTATTCTCCGGCTTTGATGGGAAATGTTTATTTTATTTGGCAGGTATTATTTAGCGGCGATAGTTACGGATATGTTAACAGCCTTTTATTATCACTAAATGTTATTTCCGAACCGATACAATGGTTCAACGATTCAAACTATGCAATGACGCTTGTAATTATTGTCCAGCTTTGGATGAGTATGGGCGTTTCGTTCCTCGCAAATATTTCGGGTCTGCAAAATGTTAATCCTGAAATGTATGAAGCAGGTGCTATTGACGGGATAAGAAACCGATGGCAGGAATTGTGGTATATAACCTTACCGTCAATGTCTAACATTCTACTTTTTAGTGCGGTAATGCAAATACAATCCGCATTTTCGGTAAGCGGTATTGCAACAACCCTTACAGGTTTTCCAAGTGTTAATTATTCAACACATACTATAGTTACACACCTTTCCGATGTTTCAAATGCAAGATTCGAAATGGGATATGCTTCGGCAATGTCTGTCTTCTTGTTTACTTTAATGGCAATAACCCGTTTTGCTATCGGAAAGCTGATAAATTCGACGGGAAAGTAGGCGTGATTTATGAAAAAAAGAGCACAGTATAAACGCTTTACTAGAACTCGAATCGGCAACTTTTTATATTTTTTATTTTTAATACTTGCCGGATTGTTTACTATATTGCCGCTTATTTATTCTATTGTAACTTCCTTTAAGCCATTAGATGAGTTGTTGGCATTTCCTCCGAAGTTCTTTGTTGTGCGACCGACATTTAAAAATTATACCATTCTACCTGAATTGCTTTCTAATCTTGAGGTTCCTTTTAGCAGATATATTTTCAATACTATTTTTGTTACGGTTGTTACAACTGTTTTACAAGTCCTTGTTGCATCCATGTCGGCATTTGTATTATGTCAAATTAAGAATAAAGCCACAAGTATTTTGTTTGTTGTTATTCAGTTTGCTCTTTTATATAATGCAACCACATTAGCTGTTCCTCAATATTTGATTTTTTGCAAATTAGGAATAATTGATACATATTGGGCCTATATTTTACCCGCCCTCGCAAGCACAATGGGTGTTTTCCTTATAAAGCAATTTATGGAATCAAGTATCCCTGAGGCACTCATCGAGGCAACAAGAATAGACGGTGCCGGCGCAGGAGTGATTTTTTGGAAGATAGTTATGCCTTTATCAAAGCCTGCTTGGCTGACCTGGACATTATTTAGTTTTCAAGGCGCATGGTCAATGACCTCCGGTGGTAAGATTTTTTCTGAAAATCTGAAAACGCTTCCAAATGTTATGGGCTCGGTTACATCAAGCGGCATCGCAAGATCCGGTAGTTCAATGGCGGTAACGGTCCTTATGATGATACCACCCGTACTTGTATATATGTTTACTCAATCAAATGTTTTAGAAACCATGAGTAGTGCCGGAATAAAAGACTAAAAGGGGAATAATATGACAAAAAAGTATTCAAAGTTATTGCTGTCGTTTTTACTTGTTATTCTTCTTGCGTTCTCAATTTCTTTTGGTGCGCTTGGAGCATCGCTGAATAATGTCCCGTATAAGAATTATACATATTGGGACAATTACGGCTCTAAAACTCCGGTAGAAACCAAAGCCGTTTATGAACCAACCCGAATAATCAACGGAAATGATTTAGGAATAGGCTCCTTTAGTGAGATACAGCATTTGTTTACATATAATGACAGTTTATATGTACTCGACAGTGCGAACGGAAGAATAGTAATTCTTGATAGCGATTATGTGGTTAAATCACAAATAACATCACTAACCTTTAATGGACAAAAGATTTCTATTGTTGGTGCAAAAGGATTGTTTGTAGATAATGAAGGAATAATTATTACCGATACTGCAAATAAACGAATAGTTTGCTTAGATAATAATTGCACAGTAAAAAAGATTATTACAGCCCCGAACGATCCTTCAATACCTGACTCATTTGACTTCGCACCACTAAAAATCGTTAAAGATTCCTATGGGTATTATTATTTGTTGTGTGAAGGCTCATATTACGGAATGATGGTTTTTGATAATGATTTTATATTTAGCGGTTTTTTTGGTGCCAATAATGTTACATCGACATTTTCGGATGCCATTAAGGAATTTATAGTATCTTTATTTGAAACCGACGAAAAACATTCCAATTCAGTTCAGGCTCTACCTTTTTCTTTACTTGATATATGTCTTGACAATGAAGGATTTTTGCTTACGGTAAACAGTGAAATCACCGGTCAAATTAGAAGGTTTGGTTTGGAAGGTAAAAACATATTAAAAAAGACTACAGATTTTACTTCGTCTTCTACTGATAGTTATAACTTTGCTGACAGTCCGGTAATGTATCTTGATAAAACTTCAAAGTATAATACATACATCACTTGTGCATTTACATCAATAGCTTCAGATGATAAAGGCTTCATTTATGCAATAGAAGCAACGCAGGGCAGAATATATATGTATGATTCTGACTGTAATCTAATCTCTGTTTTTGGCGGAGGGTTGCGAAATGGGTCGCAGATGGGAACATTTTGTTCTCCTGATTCTATTTGCTGTTTTAAGTCGGATTTGTTGATTTCGGATTTTTCAACCGGCTATATTACGATATTTAAGCCGACAGATTACGGACGAACTTTGATTCGTGCCGACATGGAATTTGTTAAGAATAATTATTTCAAGGCAAAAGATGATTTTATTAAAATATATAATCAAGATAAGAATTGCCAAATAGCAATCAAAGGCATTGCAAGAGCATATTTAAAAGAGGGTAATTATAAAAAAGCAATGGAGTATGCCAAACTCGGCATAGATAAAAAAACATATGCAAAAGCGTTTGAAAAGGTTAGAGCGGATTTTATTGCTCATAATTTTTGGTGGATGTTTATTATTACTTTATTTTTAATATGCGGCTTATGCTATTTGCTTTTTTTTAAAAAATCTAAAGCTAATAGTCGAATTTCAAATTCAAAAGTGAAAGTTTGTTTGGATTTTCTTTTTCATCCCATAGATTCTCTAAATGAAATACGATATAAGAATAATGGTTCAATATTGATTTCTTCGATATTGCTTTTCTTGTTTTTCCTATCACAAATATTTTCAACCATTTACGGTGGATTTGTATTTTCAAGCGTTAATCTATCTACATTCAATGCAATTCTAACATTGCTTGGAACGATAGGTGTTATTTTGCTTTGGGTGGTTTCAAGTTGGCTTGTATGTATTTTGTTTGACGGAAAAGGTCGCCTCAAGGAAATTTACTGTTCAACCTGCCTCTGTTTAATACCTTTGATATTTTATAACATTTCCTATCTTTTCTTTTCCAATGTATTAGTGCCAACTACTAATTCAGGGTTTGAATTATTTAAAAATATTTGTTACATAATTACGGCGATTTTTATAGTTTTATCAGTTATGGTTATTGAAGATTTTACATTTTTTAAGGCGCTTGGTCTTTCACTTGTAGTGATTATTGCCATGGCAATAGTTGCATTTGTGTTATTTATTATGCTTACGCTTTGGCAGGACTTGATTAGTTTTGTTACTCAAATTGTAAACGAAGCTACAATGAGATAGGAGAAAAAATATGAAAAAGTTTATAAAAATCATATCATTTTTTCTATTGGTTTCTATTGTTGTTTGTTTATCCGGATGTGGAGAAAAATTGCATCCGCCGATATATAAATTACCTAACAGTTTAACCACAATTGATAGTGGATTGGTTTGTGATAACAGCAACTTTTCACTTTTTTGGGATAATGATAGTTCTGCTGTTACAGTATACGATAAAGTCAACGATAGATATTGGTCAACCACACCGTACAACTATTTAATCTCTGGAAAAAACGGCGGTAAATATGTTGATGACGGTTTAATGTCCGGAATATCCGTAAAGTATTATAATTCCCAAAAAAAGGCAGAAGCGGAAATTAGTGCTTACAGCGGTGCTGAATATATAACTGCGGCAAAAAACCAGAACAAAATGAGAGTAATGTATTATTTTGATTCTTTGGGCTTTTCAATTCCAATTATATTTTCATTAGAGAAAACAGGTGTAAGTGTTTCGGTTGAAATCGATAAAATAAGCGAGAAAAACAATAAAGTTATATCGATTTCTTTACTTCCGTTTTTTGCTTCAACCGAAAACAGTGAAAATAATTATATTTTTGTCCCAAGCGGTTGCGGTGCCATTATGAAATCGGATTCCGGAAATCGCGAAGTAAGATATTATAGTGAATCAATTTACGGTTCAGACCCTACATCTCAATCAATTTACGATAATACTACTGAAAAATCTGTTCGTTTGCCGGTTTTCGGTGTAAAATCTGAAAAATGCGGAATGCTTGGCATTGTTACAAACGGTGCGGAATTTGCAGATGTAAAAGCAACAGTAGGAGATTCGGAATATGGTTATTCAGGTGTTTATGCCGCTTTTAATATTCGAGGTGTGGCTACTACATACATTAAATCCTCACAAGGCGGAAACAGTGAGGTTAAAAAATATACTGATACATTTGTAAATGTTTCTAAAGCAACCGTTAAGTATATTATGCTTAGCCAAAAAGATTGTGATTATAACGGTATGGCTCGTTGTTACAAGAAATATTTGTCTGAAACTCAAAAACTTACAAGTTCAACAGACACACCTGATTTAATGCTCGATTTTTTAGGTGCGTATAATGTAAGAAAAATAGTCGCCGGTGTTCCGTATAATACGCTTAATATATTAACCTCATGTGATGACACTTTAAGCATCATAAAAGACATTGATAAAAATATTACCGATGATTTTTCAGTTAATTTGAACGGATATACATCATCAGGACTTGACTACGGAGAATATGCCGGAGGATTCAAGATTGACGGTAACTTGGGCAATAAAAAAAGTCAATCAAAACTTTTTGATTGGTGTAAAAAGAATAATGTTGATGCGTTTCTTGATTTGGATTTGATATTCTTTAATAAAACCGCAAGCGGCTTTTCGACGAGAAAATCAGCAACAACGGTAAACGATACAAGAGCAATGTTTTATGACTATTCAATTCCTACTCATTCTCAAGATACAACAGGCAGAAAGGCGTATCTCGCCAATCGTTATTCACTTGTTTCATCAATAGATTTAATTTGCAAAAAAATCAAGAAATCTTCAGCAACTGGAGTAGGGTTGTCCACGCTTTCAAATGTTTGCTTTTCTGATTATCGCGACACAAATTATTATTGCGGTGCACATATGTCCGATGATGTGAATAAAATTATTACGGCTGTTAAAAATCAAAAAACTAAGGCGTTTGGTAAACAGGCAAATATGTATGCAGCAGTCAACTTGGATTATATATATGGAAGCCCTACATCGTCATCAAATTACTATGCTTTAGATTGCGATATTCCTTTTTATCAAATGATTTTCAGAGGCAAAAAAGCTATTTCGGGTGAAGCGATAAACTTGGCTACTAATGGCGAAACTGAGTTCTTAAAATCCGTTTCGACCGGACTTTCTTTGGCATATTCTGTTTGCGACCATACCGATGGCGATTTGTTCGGCAGTGTTCATTCCGCAGCAGCGGCTTCGGAATATGATGGTATCAAAAACGATATTCATAAAAACACATCAAAAATCAAACCTTTACTAAAAGAAATAAGAGATGCCGGTATTGAATCATATTATATTAATAACAATGTGTCAAAAACCGTTTTTGATAACGGAACAGTGGTTTATGTTAATTTTGGCGAAAAAGAAGCCGATACCGAATTTGGAAAAGTTAAGGCACGTTCATTTATTTATCGTTAAGGAGGTAGTGTATGTTTTCAAAAAAGAAACGCACAATTGAAGATAGAAACAGCAGAAACGGTTTTCTGTTTATACTTCCTTGGTTGATAGGATTTTTATTGTTTTTCTTTATGCCGATGATTCAGTCAATAGCCTTTAGTTTTTCCGATGTAAAAATCACTACAAGAGGTTTTGAATTGAAATATATCGGTTTGTCAAATTTTGATTACGCCCTATTCAAATCACCGGAATATCTCAATAATTTAATGGATAGTTTGTCTGAATTCGCATATCAAATTCCAATTATTCTTATTATCAGTCTTATTATTGCTGTTATATTAAATCCAAAATTTAAGGGTAGAACATTTTTTCGTTCTTTGTATTTTGTTCCTGTAATTGTTGCAACAGGCGTTGTAATGAATTATCTTTCGGGAAATGCCAGCCTTGAAGAAATGCGTAGTGCCGAAAGTGCAACTCAAAGTGCATTTTCAAGTGGACTAATTGATTTTGAAAGCGTATTTTTGCAGATGGGAATTCCGCAACAAACGGCTAATTTTATCTTTTCTTATGTAAATAAAATTTTTGATTTAATATGGCAATGTGGAGTTCATATTGTTTTATTTATTTCCGGCTTGCAATCAATTCCCGAACAACTTTATGAGGTTTCAAAGGTTGAAGGGGCTACGAAGTGGGAGGAGTTTTGGTATATAACTATTCCTTGCCTTGGAAATACAATAGTATTAGTGTTTGTTTATGCGGTTATTGAATTTTGTATCAGTGCAAATAACAAAGTGATTTCACAAGCATATGAAATGCTTTTGAAACAACAGATTTACGGAAAAAGTTCCGCGATGCTATGGTTGTATTTTGTAACGGTAGCGGTTATTGTTTCTGTGGTTTTTACATTTTTTTATAAACTTTGTTTAAAAAAATGGCAATAAGCGGAGGTAGTTATGAAATTAAAGTATAACAATCTTAGCGAGAACCAAAAGATGCTTATTAAGAGAAAAACATCCTCAATAATGATTTCGCTTTTCAGATATGCATTTCTAATTGCGGTTGGTTATGTTATTATTGTCCAACTTGTATATATTGTTAGTTATGCAATAAGAGATCCTGAAGAAATGTATGATCCCGGCGTGGTTTGGATAACAAAAAATCCATCATTATCTAATTTTAAGTTGGCGTTTGAGGGACTTGATTATATTGCAGCTTTCCTGAGAACGATAGGAATACAAATTTTAAGCGGATTGGTGGAGGTTTTCACATGTGCTTTAGCAGCGTACGGATTTGCAAGATTTAAATTCAAGGGTAAAAATATATTTTTCTTCTTTGTGATTTTAATGATATTGCTTCCGCCGCAAATGACTGTAATTTCCATGTATCTTAATTATGCTCATTTTGATTTCTTTGGAATTCTTAAGGTATTAGGCGGTGTGTTCGGAAAAGATATTAGGCCTAACATTCTCGATACGGGATTTGTATTTTGGCTTCCGTCTTTATTCGGTGTTGGACTTCGTTCAGGATTATTTATTTTTATTTATCGCCAGTTTTTTAAGGGGTTGCCAAAAGAACTTGAAGAAGCTGCTTCAATTGATGGTGCCAATGCGTTTATGACATTTATTAAAGTTGTGTTGCCTTCATCCGGTGTAGCAATGCTGACGGTTGCAATCTTTTCGGTTGTCTGGCACTGGAATGATTATTATTTATCAATAATCTATTTTAATGACAACTATCCGTTGTCTGTGGAATTAAGCAAACTTGCTGAAAATGTTGGCGCTATTTCAGGACTCGGATCGACTGTTTCTTTGGGAGTTCAAATGGCAGCTTGTGCATTGTTTATTGTGCCGGTTTTAATTATGTATATAATCCTTCAAAAGAAATTTATTGCCAGTATAGATCGTGTAGGAATTGTAGGCTAACATTATGAATGAGTGTGAAATAAAAAAACGAGCATTAGAATTATTATCAAAGATGTCAATCGAAGACAAAATCGGACAGGTTACACAAATAACATTTAATGCAGATAATATTGAAGAATCTTGTGAAAAGATAAGAAAAATAAAACCCGGTTCAATTATTCTTTGTTGGTCATCCTTGGGTGGTGCGGAAAAGCAACAGTCAGTTTGTGTTGAAGCCTTAAATATTCTGCAAAAAACAGCCGTTACTGAAACCCCGTCAAAAATTCCGATACTATTTGCAAGGGATGTAATTCACGGACACCATGTTGCATTTCCCGTTCCCCTTACAATGACGCAGTCCTTTGATTTTGATTTAATTGAAAGGTCATACGATGCTATAAGGGAAGAGGCACTTTCCGACGGTATTAAATGGACATTTGCACCTATGTTGGATATGTCACATGAGCCCAGGTGGGGAAGAATTGTAGAGGGCCCGGGTGAGGATCCGTATATTGGAAAAATGTTTGCAAGGTCATGTGTAAAAGGCTTTCAAACAAAAGATTATTCATCCGAAAACTCTATGCTTGCCTGTGCTAAACATTTTGTGGGTTATGGAGCAAGTGAGGGCGGAAGAGACTATAATCATACCGAAATATCCGATTATAATCTCCAAAACAATTATTTACCGGCATTTAAAGAAGCAATTGATTGCGGAGTTGCTACGGTTATGAGTGGATTTAATGATGTTAACGGAATCCCCGTTACCGGAAATAGAAAAATTTTGACGGAAATATTGCGAAATCAGCTCGGGTTTACAGGTTTTGTAGTCAGCGATTGGAATGCGATTGCGCAATTGCACGAGTTTTCCGGTTTTAGTGAGAATCCAAAACATTCTGCCGGACTTGCCCTAAAAGCCGGTGTGGATATGGATATGGTTTGCAATTGTTATTTTGACAATATTAAATCTTTGCTTAAAGAAGAAAAAATAACAATGAGGGAACTTGACAGTGCTGTTTTACGGGTGATAGAAACAAAATTAAGATTCGGATTGTTTGAAAAACCTTATGCAAAAAACAGAACATATAATAAGGAACAACACATTTTGCTATCAAAAAAGTTAGCGGAGGAATCTATCGTTTTAATAAAAAACAATGACAATATTCTACCGCTAAATAAGAATAAACCGGTATCAATTTGCGGTAATTTTGCAGACGAGGGAGAAGAACTTGTCGGCACATGGTCACTGGATTATGACAAAAGTTTGAATAAAACTGTTAGAGAGGCTATTGGCGAATTTAACCAAAACATTCACAACTTTGATGAATCAAACCGTGATGAGATTTGTTTAGTGGTTTTAGGCGAAAAAAGAGAAGTAACGGGTGAAGCTGCTTGCTTAGCGGATATTTCTTTGTCGAATGATAAAATATCTTTAATAAAAAAAGTCAAACAATCCGGCAGGAAAGCAATCGGTGTGTTATGTTTTGCCCGTCCTATTGTTTTAGGTGAAGCAAAGGAACTGTTCGATGCCATCATTTGGTGCGGTCACGGTGGCTCCATGGCGTCAAAGGCAATAGCTTCGGTGTTGTTTGGCGAATCAGAACCCTCAGGAAGATTGACATTTACATTGCCGTTTAGTATCGGGCAACTGCCGATTTATTATAATTCGTTACCCGGTTCGCGAAAAATCAACGGTTATTACAGCGATATAAATCCAAGACATGGCAACTATAAAGATTGTCAAGGTGAACCCGCATACCCATTTGGCTACGGACTTTCATATACAACCTTTAAGATATCCGATTTTGCCTGTGATTCTACAGCTTTGATTAACGAATTAAAAAACGGTAAATCATTCGGTGTGGATTTTTCAGTTAAAAACATCGGAAACTGTGTCGGTGTTTGCGTTCCTCAGTTATATATTAGAGATTTGGTTGCTACAACGGTGAGACCACTTCGTTCTTTAGTTCGTTTTTGCAAAGTAACTTTGCCTGTCGGCGAAACAAAGTCTTTGCATTTCGATATATATTTATCAGATTTCGGCTTTTATACCGAAACGGGAGAATTTATCGTGGAAGGAGGAAAGTTTGAATTGTATTTAGGTGAAAACTGTCTTGCTGATAATAAAAAGACGGTTGAGCTTATATGATTTTTTATGAACCCAGCACATATTAAAAAAATTATTATGGAGGCAAAAACAATGAAAAAAACATTAAAAATCTATTTGTCAATTTTTTGTGTTGCAGCTCTTTTGATGTCTACAGTGGTTATTCCCGCTGTTGCTGATACACAAAATAACACAAATGATACAGTGTTCCAAAGATGGTCTTTCACTAACGAGTCGCATCCGAATTTATCATCCGAGGGTGCTTCGTTAGTTTACGGAGATGATGCACAAAAAATAGCGATATGTAATACAATCATTAGAGACTATGGTTATGAAACCGGTGGCGGAAATGTAAACCAAAAAAGTATAGCAGATGGCTTATATACAGTTGAGCATAAAAACTCAAGTCGTCAAGGTATTTCTTGGATAAATTTCAAGTTAGACCAAAAACTTGTTTCCGGTAAAACTTATAAATTTGATATAGGTTTTTATTCCGAAAATTCAACTTGGGTAGAGAATGTAGGACTGTTTTGCTATACACAGGCAATCGGTGATAAATTCCAAGCAAGCCAATATGATGATAGTAAGTCGTATTTTGACACGAATAATTATACCATTCATGTAAAACAATCTATGCAGGTCTCAAATAGTTCTGATAACCGCTATTCTGTAGAATTTACAGCTACCGAAACACTTGCAACTTGCGATTATTTAATTTTCGCATATAAAGTTGCAAGTACTCAAAAAGTTGCAACCTATCATATGTGCGATGCTATTTTGACGCAAATGCCGGATAAAGAACCCGAAATTGCTTACCCAGTTCTTGAAGAAAACGGAGATATTTTTGTCGGCGAATGGTCATTTGCTGGTAAAACATGGTGGGATTCCGAACTAAATGTTGATAAACCTGATTATTGGGATACTAATACCCAAACAGTAAGAACTATTGCCGACGGTAAATATACCGTTTATTCCGAAAATGCTGATGGCGCTAAAAATATCCCACTACGACTTTATTTCAAATTAAATGAAGATTTGGTTGCGGGAAAGGTTTATACATTAGCACTGAATATCTATGCTGGTAATAGTGCTCCTGCATGGCTTGATGGCGGTTCATCTGTTTTCTATTCTGCAAGTCCTTTCCATAAGGGAAATAAACCGATTCAAAGCGGCGTTCCGCTTATTCCGGACGGTACAGACGGAGTAACGGCAATTGGAACTTCAACAAATTCGGGCTCTGTTGGTCTTTCGGCAGATGAAAATAATACATTGTATTATAATATAACCGCTACTGCCGATATGGTAAAAGATGGTTATATCGGATTTGCAGCAAAATTAGCTTATTATAGTAAGGGAACTTATGTCGTTAAGGGCGCAAAACTAACAGGTGAAAATGTTACTCCAATTGTAAACTATGACTTTGATGTTGCTGATACAAGAGAGAGCATTTTTGCTCATGTTGCAAAAGGCGATGATGCAACAACCGGCGCAACCAACTCAAAAGCTAACAACTCGAATGATGTTGATACATACACACCGGGTTCCGGAAACTATAACGGAATAACCGGTTTGAAAAAGGATAGATATCAACTTATTATGGCAATTCCTACCGAGGATATCAATGGTGAGGGCGCAGAAATAAAGCTTGCAGCAAATACAGAATATAAGATTTCTTTGCGTGCATCAGCCGATTATTACGGTGCAAATGTTTATGCTTATGCCGGCAATCCCGAATACTTTGATGCTGATGCAAAAGATAATTCTTATCAAATTGCAAAATTAGGAAGAATTACAAACGGTGTAGACAATCCGTATAATTATAACTTTATATTGACTACCTCGGGTTCTTCAATTAATTTTAATACTTACAGCCAATTATATATTGTAATAAGACCGGATGATAGTGAAACAATTACAAATAATAAAACCGTATGCTATCAGTTATCTATCGGAAAGTTGGCTCAAAAGGGTGTCCGCAGGGTTACAACTCCTAAGGTTGATAAGGTAAGATATAATAAGATTGTTTTGGCAGACGATTCTTTTGCAACATATGCAATTAAGAACAATACAACCGGTGAGTATTCAGAGGTTGACGGAAATATCGCCGCATTGTTAGAGGCAGATACAGAGTACACCTTCAAAGCAAGATATGCCGATAACGGTAGATTCATTGCTTCTGAGGACTATGGCGATGCCATTACAGTAAAGACATTAAAATTCGGTGATGTTAACGCTGATTCGGTTGTAAATATTATTGACCTTGTAAATATGAAAAAAGCATTAAGTAAAGAATCTGTTGATGATATTTATGACATGAATGATGATGAACTCATTAACGCAAATGATATTACAGCGCTCGTTAATGTAATTCTTGGTAAATAAAAATTTGTTGTGTCTATGCTTTTGGAAAACCAATGGCATAGACACATAATAACAGGAGTGTTATATGAAAGAAAAAGTAGTGCGTTACCGCGTTGATACAATGCCTTGTCAATCGGGCGAGGCTATGGGTGTCTATATAACAAAACATGTCAATGTAGTTGGAACTGCACATTTGCATGACTGTTATGAAATTGAAATAATTAACAGTGGAACAACTAAGGAAACGATAAATGCGATAAATTATAATGCAAAAAAGCAAGATGGCTTTTTACTTACTCCAAACGATTTTCATAAATTGACCGAGATAAATAATCTTGAGGTTTATAATATTATGTTTCGTGAAGATGTTATTAACAAGCGGTTACTTCAAACACTTTGCGATATGAGTTTATCGGCAAACATTTATTGTTCATTTGATGACGAAGAATATAAATATATTACAACAATACTTGATGTGGCAATTGATGAATATAACAAGCGTAAGGAACATTTTGAACCGATTCTTTTTAATACGGTAAATATTATTATTGCTATAATGTTGCGCAAATGTGAATTGCCGATTTCGAAAGAAATTAAAGAATCAGCAGTTAGAAAAGCAATGGTTTATATGCAACTTCACTGTCATGAAAATCCCTCTCTTGAGGATGTCGCGAAACATATATCTTTGAATCCAACCTATTTATCGGTAAAATTCCATTCTGCAACCGGTAAAACATTCAAAAACTATTTAACAGAATTAAAATTAAACAAAGCAAGACAAAGCTTGCTTATGACCGATATGCCTATTTCTGAAGTTTGCTTTGCAAGTGGATTTCAGTCTTTGTCCAATTTTCATCGGGAGTTCAAGAAGTTTTACGGAATATCTCCCCAAGGACTTAGAAACAAATAATGATAGAATTATGGTGAACTATGACTTTTAATGAGAATAAAAATAGAATTTTCAGTGATTATGAAGAAATAATTAACAGGAAAAATTCAATATCCGATTTTAACAACGGAATATTTTTAAGATACAATAACCCTGTGCTTACATCAGGACACATTCCTCCGTTTTGGAAATATGATTTTTGTGAAGAAACCAATCCTTATTTAATGGAAAGGCTGGGAGTAAATGCAGTTTTCAACGCAGGGGCAATTTATTTTAATGATAAGTATTGTTTGATTGCAAGGGTAGAGGGAAACGATAGAAAATCATTTTTTGCTATTGCAGAAAGTGATAGCCCTACCGAAGGCTTTAGATTCAGAAATCATCCAATCATTTTACCCGATACTTGCCCTGAAGAAACTAATGTTTACGATATGAGGTTAACTCTTCATGAAGATGGTTATATTTACGGTGTTTTTTGTAGTGAAAGTAAGGATATTAACAGTCGAAACTTATCTGATGCCTGTGCAAGTGCCGGAATTGTAAGAACAAAAGATCTTGATAATTGGGAAAGACTTCCAAATTTGATAACTAAGTCTTCACAACAGCGTAATGTTACACTTCATCCTGAGTTTGTTGATGGGAAATATGCATTTTATACTCGACCGCAAGACGGATTTATTTTTGCCGGCGATGGCGGAGGAATATGTTTCGGAGTTTGTAGTGATATTACAAATCCTGTGATAGAAAATGAAGTTTTGCTTTCGGAAAGACGATACCATACTATAACAGAAGAAAAGAACGGCGAAGGTGCAACTGTTATTAAAACCGAAAAAGGGTATATACATATAGCGCACGGTGTTAGAAATACAGCTGCAGGGTTAAGATATGTTATCTATTTATATGTTACCGACCTAAATTGCAATACAAAAATCATCGCACAACCGGGAGGCTATCTTCTTGCACCCATAGGAGAAGAAAGAGTCGGCGATGTGTCCAATGTTGTATTTACCAATGGCGCAATCGAAAAAGACGGTAATGTTTATATTTATTATGCTTCCTCTGATACCCGTGTTCATGTGGCTTCCACAACAACCGAAAGATTGCTTGATTATGCTTTTAACACTCCAAAAGACGCAATGCGTTCCGCTGATTGTGTAAGACAACGCAATTTGCTTATTACAAAGAATTTGAAATTACTTACTTTAGAGGATTAACATCAAATGATTGTATTAAATGATTTTTTTGCAAAAAACAATACCGATTCGCTTCAAATGGCAATAGATGCTGCTGCCGAGAAAAATGAGGTCCTTTTTGTAAATAAAGGTGAGTATATAGTCACAACGATTTTTTTGAAAGGTGATAACACCCTGTTTTTTGAGGATGGGGTAATAATAAAACCAGCTCAAAAAGAAAAATGGAAGGATTTTTTGGCAATGCCGATATTTTTGGCAGTTGATGCGAAAAATATCAATTTATCGGGCAAGGCGACGATATTCGGTGGGAAAGACCAATTTGTTACCGAAGCAGGACAACGTTGTGATGGCCCAAGAGCCGAAACAATTCTTTTGTTCGCAAATTCTAAAAATATTACCGTTTCCGGGCTAACATTGAAGGATTCAGTTGGCTGGACATTTCATCTTAATAACTGTGAAGATGTTTATGTTAATGATGTTACAATCAGAAACGATGTTTACAATAAATCTGTAAATTCCGATGGAATAGATATAAACGGTTGCAGAAATGTTGTGATTGAGAATTGCGATATTTGCACAGGTGATGACGGCATTTGCCTTAAAAATATCGATTCTACGGATAATTCCCGACCAAGAAGTGATATGTATAATATTAGGGTTAGAAATTGTGTTGTGGCATCTACCTGTAATGCGACAAAAATAGGAACTGAAACAGTTGGAAATATTTTTGATGTTACTTTTGAAAACATATATGTAAGAAAACACATCAATGTTGACGAGGCGCTTTCTCCGAATCCGAAGAAACCGTACTATGATACAATAGCTGCAATTTCAGTTCAATCAAATGATGGCGCAAAGGTGTATGATGTTACATTTAAGAATTATTTGGTTGATGCTGTTCAAGCACCGTTTTTCATATTGTTAATGAATAGAAAAACAAAGGATCCAAATGCCGTTTTAGGTGAAGTTAGAAACATTTCGATTGATGGTTTAATTGTAAAAAAAGCATTGCTTACAAGCAGTATAAACGCGTCAAAGGGAGCAATTATCAAGAATGTGTCAATAAACAATGTTGTTGTCGACACTTTTGAAGAAAAACCGGAAATGTGCGAGGAAAAGATTCCGGACGGAACTCAATATCCCGATGCCCATTTTTTTGGTAGATTTCGTTCTTATGGGCTTTTTGTGAGAAATGTTGAAGGTTTTCAATTTGGTGAAAATGTTATATTTAATGATAATAGTGAATCGAATAGACCGGATGTTTATTTTGAAATGATATAAAAGGTGAAAGAATGGATTTAGGAAAAATGTTAATATTAGGTGATAGTTATTCAACATTTTAAGGGTATATAACTGAGGAATATGATTATTGGTACTCGACTAAAAAACCGATGTTAATAAGGTAAAGCAAACTTGGTGGTATAATCTTTTTGACGGCAAGGAAAACATTTTGCTTAAGAATGATAGTTTTTGGGGAACCACCATTTGTAATACCGTAAGACCTGAATTGTCCATAGAATCATCTTTTATAAATGGATTTGAAAAATTGGTTGCTGATGGTTTTTTTAAATAAATGATGTTGATACCATGTTTATTTTTGGATACACAAACGATTGCTGGATTAATGTTCCTTTTGGTGAAGCAAAGTTTTCAGATATAACAAATGAAGATTTATTTGAGTTTTATCCCGCTGTTTGTTATCTTGCTTCAAGGATAAACGAGGTTGCACCGAATGCAAAAGTTTATTGGCTTCTCAATACCGATTAGGATGAGAAATTTCCAAATGCAATAATAGCCGTAGCGAATCATTACGGACAAAACTATGTGAAATTTAAAGAAATAGATAAATTGTCCGGTTACCCAAGTGTTAAAGGTATGAGCCAAATAAAGAAGTCAATATTTGATTTATAATTGTTTATTATACTCTGCAAGAGTCAGGGTTAATAATATTAGGTCTGCCAAAGACCGAAATCGTGGTTTGCAAATATAAATTTTGTTCGGGCAAACAAAATATAGATTTGTAACACTACATAGACAGCCACCTTCGGGTGGCTGTAGTATTAAAGGATAAACTTAATAGATTTGGGATAGAATATTAATTTACACTTGTTTGTAGATGCACCCGGTTTTGCAAAAATCGCCGTCAAAACAGGTGGCAAAGCAAAGATATTTATAGGTTAGCACCGATTACTAAAAATGTTGAATAATTTGTGCTTTTAGAAGAAGTGTTTGATAAAGGTCAGGAAATGCTTGGTTTCGTAACCGAACTTACACTAAGCCGTTACGACACTCGTTATATTAGTCGATACGGTTGTACAAATACTTTGAACACAACAAAAACTTACTTGTGTATGATCGCTTTAATGAAATAAAACAAGAAATAATCTTCACATAACAAAATAGCGGACAACGTGTTTCCTACGCTGTCCGCTGTCTATGAATATTGGATGCTGCGATTTTTAAAAAAGTTCTACCAAGTTCTACTAAAATGGATTGAAAATCGGGATTAAGAGAATGTGTTTAAGCAAAGAAAAGCGAAAGAAAAAGTCTTAGAAACCCTTTGTTAATGCGGGTTTATGGCAACATTGCCTAAAACTAAAACAAGTAGAATAAAGAACAATAAAACTTACAAACGACAGCTGGGGGTCAAGAGGCCGTGGGTTCAAGTCCCGTCACTCGGACCAGTTTGAGTGTTCTTAACCAATCTAAGTTGGTTTGGAACACTCATTTTTATTGGGTTTATCGCTGCTTTTCTCAAGTCCTTTTTCAAGAAGTGAAAATCGAAAACAACCTCGAGTGTCGGGACTTGAGAGTATTGCCCAATATTTTCTATACTTTCCTTTATGTATGAGCAGGTTTTTATGCCTGCTCTTTTTTGTTATGCCGAGATAGAGTTCGGCATATACTTTATTTTTACAACTTTTCTATGTTTTCTCCTACTATTTAACAGCAAAGGCAAGTGTGGAAAAATTTTTTAGGATATTTTTACAATTTTGCTGAAAAAAGAAAATAATCTTGTTTGCTTGTTAACATTTTAAACGGTATTAAGTTTTCTTTTTTACCATATGAACAAACTGCCCTGATGGTTAGCCAATCATCGGGGATTTTTTATGTCTGTATAATCAAATATTCGTATAATTTCGGACATTTTTTAAAAAATGGAGACAATTTATGTTTTTCGTAATCTTAAATGGGTAAAATTATATGTAAAAGAAATAACTCGGAGGTTACGAAATGGAAAGGATTTTGACGGCAGACTTAGTCTCCAAATTCAAAGAACAT
>DCIE01000031.1:2143-2808 GCA_002315765.1 Ruminococcaceae bacterium UBA1734 | reverse complement strand
CCGAGATATTTTGCAAATAAACTTTGTGTAAGACCTGCATTTTTGCGAATATCCTTAATCTCGCTTGCTGTAAACTCTTCGATAGGGGTAATGGAAAGCGTTCTTGTTTTTGCTTTCAAATTACCTTTTTCATATTCAATTGCCTGATTTAATCCCGTTTTGATATCATCAAATACCGACATTGTCAATCCTCCTTCTCGCTTTCTTCAAGCTGATGCTCAAGAACCTTAACTAACTCTTTCAGTTCGTTCCGTTCCGCCTTTGTAAGATTATCTTTCTCACTTTTAGGATATGCAGTTAAAAGATAAATTTTCTCATAAACCTCAAAATCAATATAAATAATGCGTATGCTTCCGCTTTTTCCTCTGTGTTCAAAAGCAAATCGCATTTTTCTGACGCCGCCGGTTTCTTTCATTACAGCTCCGGTTTTCGGATCGAGAAGCATTTCTTCTTGCAATCTCTTTAAGTCATCGTCATCAAGTCCAAGTGATTTCCATTTGGAACGAAACAACGGAAGCTCTACAAAAGTTCTTGTCATTAGTTTTTCACCTCGCAAATACATTATACCCTATTGAATAGGGTTTGTCAATAGATGTGCTGATTTTTTTCAAAAAATACCTGTTTGAAATTAAAGGATTTATTTCATCGGGGTGTTAGGGGCTGAA
>DCIE01000031.1:0-2067 GCA_002315765.1 Ruminococcaceae bacterium UBA1734 | reverse complement strand
CCCTGCTTGCTAAGGTGTGAGACGCGCTCCGTAAGGCATTGAAAATATCGTTTCCTGCGTGGCATACACCGCCATATAATTACATCGGTAAATACACAGAAAACACACTTTTCTCTTACAAAACGCATCTCTTTTGCGGGTGTCAAAGTAGCAGTCACTTTTTCTCGGTGCAAAGATATTTGGGTGCCATTGTGACTGCCATATTTTACAGACTGTCAAGGAACGCATCGGCAATATCCGCACTTTCCGAAAAGGATGTTTCGTCGGTGATTTCTTCCGTAACCGGCTGAGAAGAAAGTGTTAAAGGCATAGTCCCGAGCTTGTCGAGTAATATAGTCGCTACCTTTTCCGCTATCGCTTCTTCGGTTCCTTTGCCTGAATAAGAAGTTATGGCATTTTTAATAAAGCTGTTTTGTCCTTTCATCCCGTTTAACATCTCATAAAGCTTTCGGTCGTCCGGGTTATCCATATTAAAGCGTACCTTAATAAACTTAATGCTCATTGCCGTCTGCCTTTGAGAGTTGATGCTCCGCCCACTTTTCGTAGCCCTTAACCGTTGCGCAAATATCGTCGTTTATAATCACCCGGTTACGGTCAAAGCTACCGAAGTTGCGTAAGAGCAATCCGCCGCCACCGACAACATAAAGCTTCATCAAAGACGGTTCGTAATCGTACCGCCCCAGAATATCAAAGATTTGCTTTACATAGTCGCTTGCAACATCACGAATGGTTTTCAGCCAGTCGGCAGAAATATCCGCCGTGCTGTTCTTGAACACATCCTCAATAATTGCCTCGTCAATTCTTGCGTGATACTTGTCCATAATCGCGGTTTTGATGGCATTAACACACTGTGCCGTGCCGAATTTTTCGGTATATACCTTTTGCGGATTGGGTTTGCCGTCCTTCATGAAGAGGATATTCATCGTACCGTTGCCGATGTCGCAAAGAACGGTTTGCCCTCGCATTGATGCGGCTCGGTCGAATACGGCGGCATAGCCCTGTGGAAACATACTCACTCCGTCAATGCGGATGTGATAATGCTTTTTGTTAAAGATAAATCGTACCTCCGGCACACGAAGAAGATAGTCCGAAAACTGCTTTTTCTGCTGGGATACCCATTTCAGCGGTAATCCCGCCGCAATGTGAACGACAGCATCGCTTAGTCCGTAATCGCAAAGTTCCATAGCAATACCGGCAAGGGTAAGCACAAAGTATTCCTCGTCGGTAATCTTGTCGGCACTGAACTCTTTGTGTCCCTCACCGATAAGATAATACTTGCCGCCGTAAATCAGCATATTGGTCTGAAATACGGGCTCGGTGTCGCTTTTCAGCACACCTGCCTTGAAAATGTGGCTTGTTGTCTTGATGTTGCCATAGCCGTGGTCAACACCGATAATGACCTTGTTTTTGAATTTAATCATTTTCTTTCCTTTCTCGGCTTTTAACCGAATAGTTTTGTTGTTTGCTCTGGGGTATAATTGGGTAAATTTACCCAATTAAGAGGTAAATACAATCATAGGCATCAATCCTTTCTTTTTTGAGCATAAAAATAACCGACTTTTCAGCCGGTCATGATTACGCTTATGTACTTTTAACTTAGTGTGCCTCAAAGTGAGGCGCACCAAAAGATTTTGCTATCCATTCAAATTGTATGATAGCTGACTTGTGTTACGTATATTTGATTTGCTTTGTATTGGAACATTTTGTTCCTCTACTGCTTAAACCGATTATCTGTAACACTCCCAAAATGACAAATTGGTTTTACAATATGGTAGTAGTATTTATAAATACAGAACCGACTGAAAAAGCACATCTCGGTAGCAGTTGTAGCAGCTTCGGATTACTTCTCTTCTGCATTCATACGGTAAGCTTTCTGCCGACAAGCATTACTGCAAAACTTGGCATCAGTTCTCTTGGAAATAAAAGAAGAGCCGCAAACGTGACATATATGATCCGAATGATGCTCCTGCTTGCGTTGTTCGTTTCTCTTTTGTTTTGCGGAATCCCGGCAATCGGATAAATGACAGTATTTTCGGAAATAGGTCAGCGTATAAAAGATTCTTCCGC
>DCIE01000066.1 GCA_002315765.1 Ruminococcaceae bacterium UBA1734 | reverse complement strand
ATCAAATTTCTTTTATCACGTATTTCGCAATGCCCTGAATCGTATTTAATCGAGTTTCTATTACCTTATCCTTATATACCTTCTCGTTCATATATTCGAGTGTGGCTTTACCGGTTTTCGAATCAATTTTCCCCAACCGTTTCAAAGTATTCCTTCCGTCCTCGTCGAGAGCTACTACAATATCTCCTTGTTTTGCTGTAAGGTTCTTTTTCACAACAACCAAGTTACCTTCAAAGATGTCCGCATCCTCCATCGAATCACCGTAGGCACGGAGGATAAATGATTCACCTTTGCCGAATATCGTTTCGGGTAGATTGACAAATTCTTCAATGGCCGCCGTCTGCTCCTGCGGGTCACCGCAATGTACTCCTTCGGAAAGAATAGCAGTAGGATTAGGGGAAAATGAAAACATACGCGAGACATCCGTTTCCATTATTCTCTTTCCATAGGTAATCATTCCTCGATTATTCATCTCTACCAAATACGCATGAACGGTACTTGCTGAAAAATGAACCCTTTTTGCAATCTGTGAAATTGTCGGAGTGGTCTGTTCTTCTAACAAGAACTGCTCAATCACACTTTTAATCTCTTGCATTTTGCTTTCGTTTTTATGTCTCATATCAGCTCTCCGTTCTAAACCGAATTTGTTTTTCGGTTTACGATGATATTATAGCAAACAATCCCTGTTATGGCAATAGCCAAAAAGAGAGTTGGCAAAAAAACATACCAACTCTCTAAAAATATTTATTAGTTTCCTTTATCTGTGCCGTATTGTTTGCACACTTTTTATTCTTCAAACTTGGCAACAACGGTTTTTGCCAAGCTCAAATAGTCATCTCTGACTTGTTTGGGAGATACAATATCTATCTTTCCCGCAAATCCAAACAACCACCCGAAGAATGTTCTGCTGACAGAGACTTCAACATCGGCGTAAAATCCGTTATCACTCGCCGAATTTGTTTTTACATCCTTGCCGAAACGGTCAATAATCACCTTCATCATATCCGAATCGCATCTTAGGCGTATTTGTTGCAGTTCACCGTCATACATAGAAAAGATGCTTTTCAAAAAAGCTACCGGTTCAAAATTATCGGGCTTTTTCCTGCTTTTTGTTGTTGCCAATTCTATTTTGTCAATTCTATCCACTCTGAACTTAGTCATTTTTTGGTGACGTTCCGAAAATCCGAGAACATAATAGAAATCATCCTGCCAAACAAGAGCATAAGGTGACAACTGATAAACATATCCTCTATGCTTATGAACACGCTTCTTTTCAACGTTATAATCATAATACATAAAGTTTACTCTTCTTTTTTCGTTGATGGCAATATGTAGCGTGTCAACCGTAAGGAGCAAGTTTTTGCTTTCCGATTTTGCTCTGCCGTCAATATATAAATGCCGCTTTAACTCTTTGGCTTCCGTCGGGCCGGCAAGGGATGTTATCTTGGAGACAAGCTCTTTGCTTCTTGAAGCAGAGATAAATTTTGCAGCTTCAACAGCATCAATCAGCATTTTCATTTCGGGTAATTCAAATACCCGAGTGCCTATATAATATTTATTGGGCGAACCGCTGTTTTCAATCACATCAATACCAAGCTCGGTTAGTTGATTTACAATCGGTTTTATTGTGTGACGGTCAATGGATACGCCAAGCTTACCGACACCGTCAATAATATCCGCTGTTGTAGCTTGATTATTTTCATCCGTATTTTCCCATAAAAAGCGAAGCACGGTTATTGTTTTACGACTGATATCTGCCATATTGTTCCCCCCTTGTTAATAGAGTATCATTTCATCAATAATCCAATCGTATCTTTTAATTCCTCGCTGAAATCGGATAAATCATCCATTGTAATAACATCATCCTTCAGTAGTGAAACGATATTTTATAAGGCGTAGTTTGATATAACCAAAATAACATATTCGCTCAAACTTCTTCAAAAAAGGTATCGGGTTTGTCACGGTCAAAAATTTCGTTGCAGGTCATCACCGTAACAAGATTCTCGGTTTCGCTTAAATTTGTTATACTGTGTGTCCAGCCGGGCAGCATATAAACAGATTCTGTTTTATCCCCGCTGACCTCAAATTCAATGATTTCTCCCGTAGTGATATTTCGCTGCCGAATCAGTCCGTGCCCGGAGACAACAATAAACTGCTCCCACTTTGAATTATGCCAATGCTGTCCCTTGGTAATCCCGGGCTTTGATACATTGACGGAAACCTGTCCGCAGTCCTTTGTGTGCAGAAGCTCGGTAAAACTACCCCGTTCATCCATATTCATTTTAAACGAATACTTCACTTTTTCTTTCGGCAAATAAGTCAAATAAAGAGAATACAGTTTTTTTGCAAAACTGCCGTCAGGGATTTTCGGCATGAGCAGTGTGGTCGGTTGTTCCTTAAAGGATTGTAACAGTGTCACGATTTCTCCCAATGTAACTCGATGGGTAACGGGGATATAACAAAAGCTTCCGTTATCCTTCACAACAGCGGTCGTTCCGTCATATTCACAATACTTTTCTTTTCCCTCAAGTAAATCAAACATTCCTTCCACAAGGTCATCAATATAAAGAAGCTCCAGTTCCGTATTGTAGTCATTTACGGTAAAGTCCTCATCATTTGCAACGGCGTGACAAAATGTTGATACCGCCGAATTGTATTTCGGGCGTGAATGCCCCATGATATTGGGAAAACGGTAGACCGCAACCTTTGCGCCCGTTTTCTCGGCATAGTCAAAGAACAGTTCTTCTCCCGCCTTTTTGCTTCTGCCGTATTCGTTATCATATCTTCCGATAAGGGTTGCCTGAATAGATGAGGAAAGCATTGCGGTTGCTTTACTATGGTGTTTTTGAAGCGTTTCAAGCAAGAGGGACGAAAACCCGAAATTGCCCTGCATATACTCATCGCTGTTTTGCGGACGGTTTACACCGGCAAAATGGAACACAAAGTCGGCTTTTTCGCAATAGGCATCCAGCTTTTCTTCATCTCCGAGGTCATACTCGAATATTTCGTCTATATGAATATTCGGACGGGTTTTGTTCTTTCCGTCACGAAGTGCTTTCAAATTGTTGCAAAGAGCAGTGCCGACCATTCCTCGTGCGCCGGTAACTAATATATTCATCTCAATATCCCACCTTAGCGGTTTGCTTCTTTTCTCCAAACCATTTTATTGACAATACCCGTATACGACTGAATAATTCGCACCACCTTCATGGATACGCATTCATCGGTATAATCGGGACACGGTTTCCCGAAGATTCCTTTTTCACGCATGGAAATTGCCATTTCGGTGGCTTGCAGAAGTTCTTTTTCCGTAATACCGGCTATGACAAAATCGCCTGCTTCGATGGCTTCGGGGCGTTCGGTTGAGGTGCGAATGCAAACTGCCGCAATAGGCAATCCCTTTGAAATATAAAATGAACTTTCCTCCGGCAATGTGCCGGAATCCGATATCACGGCAAGACTGTTCATTTGCAGATGATTATAATCGCTGAAATTGAGCGGAACATTTACGCGAATTCTTTTATCAAGCTCAAAGCCCGTTTCCGAAAGCTTCTTTTTGGAGCGCGGATGACAGGAATACAAAATCGGAACATCGTAATTTTCGGCAAGGGCATTCACCGCGCCGAAAAGCGAACGGAAATTTTCTTCGGTATCCAGATTTTCTTCACGGTGTGCCGAAAGCAATATATACTTTCCTTTTTCAAGTCCCATTTTTTGCAGGACAATACTGTTTTGAATCTTTTCAAAATTTTCATTCAAAACCTCCGCCATCGGAGAGCCGGTTACAAAGGTTCTCTCCTTCGGCATTCCGCATTCAATCAAATATCTGCGTGCCGCTTCGGAATAGGGTAAATTCACATCCGAAATAATATCTACAATCCTGCGGTTTGTTTCTTCGGGCAAACATTCATCCTTACAACGGTTCCCCGCCTCCATATGAAACAGCGGAATATGCAACCGTTTTGCATTGATTGCAGAAAGGCAGGAGTTGGTATCGCCGAGCACCAAAACCGCATCCGGCTTCAATGCAAACATCACTTCATAGGTTTTGGCAATAATATTGCCACAGGTAATACCGAGATTATCGCCGACCACATCAAGCCAAATATCCGGTGCGTTCAAATCCAAATCTTTCCAAAATATTAGGTTGAGGTTTTCGTCATAATTTTGTCCTGTGTGCACAATACAACAATCAAAATACTCCCGAGAGCGTTTTATCACGGCTGACAAACGAATAATCTCAGGTCTGGTACCCAAAATTATCATCAGTTTTAATTTACCGTTGTTTTGCCAAACAAATTCATTCATAATACTATTTCTCCTTGGCAAATAATTCTTTTATATTCGGTAAAGAAGCAATTTTTGCTTTTGTTTCCTCTAAACTAAGTAATTTTGTGTTGTTGCTGTCAAACTCGGAAATATGAGCCAATTTATCGCATCCTTCATCAAAATATTTATCATAGTTCAAACTGCGTTTATCTGCGGGAACACGGTAAAAATCGCCCATGTCGATAGCATTTACGCACTCCTCGGTTGTCAGCAGTGTTTCAAACATTTTTTCACCGTGACGAATGCCGATAACCTTAATATCTTCTTTATTTCCACCGAACAGTTCGCAGGTTGCCTCTACCAATGTCTGAATTGTACAAGCCGGCGCTTTTTGAACAAGGATGTCACCGTTTTCTCCGTGCTCAAACGCAAACAGTACAAGCTCCACCGCCTCATCAAGACTCATAATAAAGCGTGTCATGGAAGGTTCCGTTACGGTTATGGGTTTACCTGACTTAATCTGGTCAATCCAAAGCGGAATGACTGAGCCTCTTGAACACATAACATTTCCGTATCTTGTACAGCAAATTTTCGTTTTTCCGCTTGAACGGCTTTTTGCAACAGCAACCTTTTCCTCCATTGCCTTTGAGGTCCCCATAGCATTAACGGGATATGCCGCTTTATCGGTTGAAAGGCAAATCACCGACTCTACGCCTTCTTCAATTGCCGCAGTAAGAACATTATCCGTACCGATAATATTCGTACGCACCGCTTCCATAGGGAAAAATTCGCAGGAAGGCACTTGCTTTAATGCCGCCGCATGGAATACATAATCAACACCGTGCATAGCATCCTTGCAGGATTGTAAGGAACGCACGTCTCCGATATAAAATCTGATTTTATCAGAAAACTCAGGATAATTCAATTGATACTCGTGTCTCATATCATCCTGCTTTTTCTCATCCCTTGAAAATACACGAATTTCCCCGATATCGGTACTGAGGAACCGTCGAAGAACCGCATTACCAAAGGAGCCGGTTCCTCCGGTAATCATTAAAGTTTTATTTGTAAACAGTGACATTGCATACTTCCTTCCTATTTCACGCAATTATCCTTATAGAATGGCACCAATAATTTAATCGACAGTCTTAAGAAAATAAAACCTATCTTTCATCTCATAAATTTGCCTGATACCACGCAATTGCTTCATTTAGTCCTCTTGCAAAATCATATTCAGGCTCATAGCCGAGCAATCGCTTTGCTTTTGAGATGTCCGCATTGCTGTGCTTGATATCGCCCTTTCTATCGGGGCCGAAGTTTGGCTCAATATCTTTGCCGAGTGCCTTTGTCAGTGAGTAATAAATATCAATCAGATATTCACGCCCGCCGTATGCCACATTAAACGCTTCGCCCGATGCCTCATCGGGAGCAAGACACGCCTTCAAATTGGCTTCAATCACATTTTCGATATAGGTAAAATCTCGGCTTTGCCTGCCATCGCCGTTGATGGTCGGTCTTTCTCCGTCAAGAAGCTGTTTGATGAATTTCGGAATTACAGCAGCATAGGCACCGTTTGGGTCCTGCCGTCTGCCGAAAACATTAAAATAACGAAGTCCGACGGTTTTCAGTCCGTAATGCTTTGAATACTGTTTCGCCCATTCCTCATCGGCTCGCTTGGTCAGCGCATAGGGCGAAAGCAAATTCCCCTCTCTGCCTTCGGTTTTCGGCAAATTCGGCTCATCTCCGTACACGGACGAGCTGGATGCGTAGACAAAGGTCTTAACACCCTGCTGTCTTGCGGCTTCCATCATATTAACCGTGCCCTGAATGTTGTTTGCACAGTAAAACAGCGGCATTTCAATAGAACGAGGAACGCTTCCCCAAGCGGCTTCGTTCATTACATAATCCACGCCCTCGCAGGCTTTAAGACAAATATCAAAATCCTTAATATCGCCCTTCCAAAACTCATAATTCTGATTATCGAGGAACATATCCACATTTGCCTGTTTGCCGGTAGACAAATCATCAAGACAACGCACCCTATACCCCAATTTAAGCACGGCTTCGCAGATATTCGAGCCGATAAAGCCTGCGCCGCCGGTTACCAAAAATAAAGTATCTTTCGGAAAAACCAAGTTTTTATATCCCATAAATCAAAGTCTCCAATATTGATAGCCGAGTGCTTTCAACTCATCCTTGTTGCGAACACCCTTGACATCAATAATAATTTTCTTGCCGTTATCTTTGCCGACAAACATCGCACCGATGTCTGTATCGGAAAGCGCCTTAAATTCTTTATGTGCCACGGCAATAATCAGGCAATCCAAACCGTGCAAATCGGCAAGCGGCACCAAATCGACGCCGTAAAAACGCTTGGCATCGGGGGCATCGGCAACCGGGTCGCATACCATCGGCTTGATGCCGTATTCTTTCAGTTCTTTGAGAATATCGTTCACCTTGGAGTTGCGCGTATCGGGGCAATCTTCCTTGAAGGTGATACCGAGAACGCCGACTTTTGCATTCTTGATGCTCTTATCTGCGGCAATCAACTGCTTGACCGTCTGCTCTGCCACGTATTTGCCCATATCGTCGTTGATGCGGCGACCGGCCAGAATAATCTGCGAATGATAGCCGAACTGCTCGGCGCGGTAGGTCAGATAGTAGGGATCGATACCGATGCAGTGCCCGCCCACAAGACCGGGACGGAAGGGCAGGAAATTCCACTTTGTACCTGCGGCCTCGAGAACCTCGAGCGTATCGATGCCCATTTTATTAAAGATGATGGAAAGTTCGTTCATAAACGCGATATTGATGTCGCGCTGGCTGTTTTCAATCACCTTTGCGGCTTCCGCAACCTTGATGCAGGATGCCCGATGCACGCCGGCTTCCACAACGATGCTGTAAACATTCGCAATCTCTTCCAGCGATTCGGCATCCATACCCGAAACAATTTTCTTAATGGTGGTCAGACGGTGTACCTTATCGCCCGGGTTGATGCGCTCGGGAGAATAGCCGATTTTGAAATCAACGCCGCATTTCAACCCCGATTCTTTTTCAAGAACAGGAAGGCATATTTCCTCTGTAACACCGGGATAAACGGTGGATTCGTAGACGACGATTGCGCCCTTTGTCAGATTGCGTCCGACAATTTTCGAAGCGCTGACAACAGGTGTCAAATCGGGCGTTGTATCGTTATTGACCGGTGTGGGAACGGCAACGATAATAAACTTCGCTTCACGAAGTTTGGTTTCATCGGCAGTCCATTCCACCGAACAGTTTTTAATTGCCTTGTCACCGACCTCCTTCGTTGGGTCAATGCCGTTTTTGTATTCTTCGACCTTTGCTTTATTGATATCAAACCCGATTACATCCACATACTTTGAAAATTCCACTGCAATCGGCATTCCGACATAGCCGAGCCCTACAAGAGCGATTTTATCTTTTCGATTTCGTATACTGTCATATAGAACCATATGTTTACTCCTCATTGTAAAACATTTCAAGTACAATTTTTTACAGTGCCGTTTTGTCGGCATAAAACTCCATATACAGAAATTCCTTATACTTTATTGTTAACATACCCTTCTGTAGCATTTTCTTTATGCTTTATTATGCAAGGGTTCTCGAATACGGCCGAATGGCTCGGCACATCGCAGTTTACAAAAGTATTCGGAGCAATCATAACATCATCTCCGATATTGATTTTTCCGACAACGGTCGCATTGATACCGATATAAACACTGTTCCCGATAATCGGAGCACCTTTTCTCTTTCCCCTGTTTTCTTGTCCGACAGTCGCGCCCTTATGAAGGTTACAGTTTTCGCCGATTACCGCGGCTTGATTGACAACGATATTGTATGGATGACCGATATATAATCCTTTGCCGATTTTGGTCAACGGTGTCATTTCCAAGCCGTGTTTATCGGAAATTATTTTCAGAAAAAGGTGGTATATTCTCTTGACTATTTTGTTGTGTGCGGTTTGCTCTCTTCAAAAAAAATACAGAAATCGTCTTTCGTACCGAAGATGCCTCGGCATTTTATGACCGGCAGCACAATATCTACTGCAATCAGCCCTATACAAAGTTTGAAAATCAGACATTTCCCACACTTCTCCTTAATATTTATTGTGATTTGTTTAAGAAATTGTCATTCGGCATCATAAAACATTTGGAGCACCGTTTTTTGCAGTGCCGTTTCATCGGCATAAAACTCCATATACTGTTCGCCCTTTCGTGCCTCACCGTCGATGGTTCGGATGCCTTCATATCGATATTCAAAAAGAAGGTCAGACATCGACAAAAGCTCGTTTGCGGTCAAATCCGAAACGAGATAATCCGAAACGGAAAGAAGCATATCCGAAACAAGTCCCTCATTATCGGTTAAAGCCGTGCTCGCCTGCGAAAGAAACGCATCCACATATTGCCTTTGCCGCTTCATACGCTCAAGATTGGTGGAATTAACAAGCCCCTGCCTTGCACGGACATAGGTAAGCGCCTGTTCTCCTTTAAGAGTGACCGTCTCGCCCTGCTTTAAGGCTTCGTCAATAACCGTCATATCATCGGACACGGTAAGTGTAACACCGCCGATTTTATCGTTCAAAACGGCTACTGCATCCATACTGATAGATGCAAAGTGGTCAATCTGTAAGCCGTACAGATAATCAGACACCGCAAAGACCGTATTCTCACAACTATCCTCTTTACCCGAACCGTATGTATGGGAAAGAGCAAGCTGACCTTCAAAGCTGTTATACGGATTTCCGTTTACATCAAGCATACGGATATTCGCCATGGTATCGCGGTTAATATGAAGGATGGAATAGGTTTTGTTTTCACGGTCGACGGCAAGCAGAAACAGAGCATCGGCCTGTTCGGTATTCCGATACCCGTTTTCATTCAGTATTGCCGCTTCGTACTTATCAATACCAATCAGCAGGAATGTTTCCGTATTTTCTTTTTGAATATACCATTTGCCGTCCACAAGATATTCCGGGCGACCGCCGTTTATGTAACCATAAGCATCATCGCCCGAAGCATCAATTTTGCCGAAATACGCATCCATTATCAAAAAGATATGAAAAGCAAGGAGGAGAAAGCAGACTGTCAACAGTACGGCAAGAATTCCGAGAAACAGCCGTTTTTTACCGTCGTTCCTTTTTTCCATAACAATTACT
>DCIE01000067.1:3130-15324 GCA_002315765.1 Ruminococcaceae bacterium UBA1734 | reverse complement strand
TCGGGGGATGATTTTGATACAAAATGGGTTACCCCCATAGATGCTTATTCAAAAACCCAGTCCGACACGAAATATGTTGCTAAAACCACCACGGTAAACGGTAAAGCCTTAAGCGGTAATATTTCACTTACAAGTTCGGATGTGGGAGCATATCCAAATCCCCAAAACGGCATACCGAAAACCCACCTTGCAAGTGATGTACAAACAAGTTTAGGTAAAGCGGATACGGCTTTGCAAGTGCATCAGGATATTTCGGGAAAAGAAAACATATCAAACAAAGTAAAGTCAATTTTGCCGTCTTCGACCGATACACAATATCCGAGTGCCAAATGTGTGTATGATAAAACAAAAGAAATTGACCATACGGTTAGTAAAATAAACCGCAAAATAACAGATTATTCTAACGGTTGGCAAAAGCAGTTGCCCGATAACGCCAGGTCAAGGGTAACGATTGATAAAATCGGCGGTTTTTCTTATGTAAATAATCAGTTGTATAACAAAGACTCCGTGGCTGATACATTTCCGCAAACTAACAACGGAATTACATTCAGAAAAAATACCGACGGTAGTATTTTGGCTTCAGGAACCTTGACATCCGGTTCGTCTAATTCACGAGGTACTTTAGCGAGAGGAACTACATTTTATCCCAATCACATTTATTATTTAAAAGGGTGCCCAAGCGGTGGCGGTTCTTCCACATACCGAATGAGATTTAGGTGGAATTGGTCATACTACGACAACGGAGAAGGTCTTATAATCAAAGCACCGTCATCTATAGACACAAGTGATATGTTTGTGGAGATATTCATATATGAGGCAACCGAAAACTTTAACAAGACATTTTATCCTAATGTTATAGATTTAACCCTTGCATTTGGTTCGGGGAATGAACCTTTAACGGTAGACGACCCCCGCCTTTCGTTAGTTTCAGGTTTTTTGCCTTATGATGCAGGAACTTTAAAAGAGTACAAGGTTACATCAATCAGAAGTGTTGACAGTTTATTAATGAACTTGGTTGAAGAATATACTTTACCGACAAACCTAATGACTTTTTTATCCGACAAAGGTTATGGACAATCCCACGGTGATGATTATAACTACATTGATTTTAAGACTAAAAAGTATTACAAAAAAGGAAAGTATATAGACGATGCTTGGATTGCGGGAGTAGAAGAATTTGATATTGGTTTATATATAGACCAAGTACCTACACTTGCACTTGACTCATATTACGGAACTACCATACGATTTATGTTTGAAAGCGGAACTTCGTATAATATTCCCAACGAAATCACTTATGAAGTAAACAGTGATTTGTATGTAAACTCTTCAACTAAAACGGTTGCCAATTCATACACTCACGAGTATATAGGTGAAGTCAACCCTGCAACCTGCAAATGGAATGATTTTGCAAACAAATACAAAAAATATATGGTGATACCAATAAGTCAAGGCGATACCAAATATACTATTAAGGGAAAAAACGGAGTTTGTTATTTCTACTTTGTAAAAGACTTTAAAATCCCGAGATTAAATGAGAGCCTTATGATGTCGGACCACTTGCAAGGGTTTATGTCGGTAGGAGCAGGTGAAACACTAACAGGTTATATACCGAGCGATGCAAAGTATGTAATCATCCAAAGCCTGGCATTGGCCGTCGAAACTCTTGACAGTTTGGCGTTTGAAAACAACATTTACGGCATATTGGAAAGTCAAAGCGGTGAACTGAAAAGACTTATATTCGGTTCACATAATATAAGAGATTTTAACACCGAAGGTGGCATTGGTGCAGGATGTCCCGACAATCTTGTGTCTACAAACCTGCCTTTATGGAAAGAGCATTTCAGCAAGTGGCTTAACTGTGATTTTCTTGCTTTACAGGAGTGGTTTCCGTACTTTGATAAAAGCCATACAATAGACTCGTACAATACATTGTTAAAACAATTCTATCCATATAAATATGAATTAGGTTCCGGGGGAGAATACAACGATAGGATTTTGTTATCAAAGCACAAAGGATTTTTTGTTAATATCGGCGCAGGAAACAGCAATCCGGCTTTGATATTCAGGATTTGCGGAAAGTCTATTGCAGTGGTAGCGTGGGAACAGAGCAATGCAATTCCATCACAAGAAAGAAAAGCAAACTGTCAAAAAGCCATTAACTATCTCAACCAGTTTGACATAGTTATAATCGGCGGAGATACAAACATCGCAAATGTTTCGGATTTTGAAGATGAGATTAAAGTATGGACTGATGCGGGATATGTTGTAGGAAACGGTGGGTATTGGGGAAAGATACCAACCTGCACAGTAGGTCAGGCAACTGAAGAAGGTGCAATCGACAACATTATGTCAAAAGGACTTATTTATGAAAACTTTGAGGTTAAATCCGATAAGATAACAAGCGACCATAACGCAGTAAGGGCAACACTGAGTTTTGAAACCGAATACCAATAAGAGAATAGAATGTATTGGAGAGCAAAATAAATGAGTGATGCATTAACAGTAGGTATTATTTCGGCGGTTGTTTCACTTCTCGGAATATACATACAAGGTAAAAACACAAGAAATCAGGTAACAAATAAGCTTGATACAAACCAACAAATAATGAATAACGAGATATCCCATATTAAGTCCGACATCAGTGATATGAAAACAGATATAAAGGCACATAATCACTATGCCAGGCTTTTCAATGAAAATATCCCGGTTATTAAAGAACAAATTAAGGTCCAAAATCACCGTATAAGTGATTTGGAAAAGAAAGGATAAATGTTATGTTTAAAATTGCTCTGAATGCAGGACACGGAATTAATACTCCGGGTAAAAGATGCTTAAAGACTATTGATAAAAACGAAACAAGGGAATGGTATCTTAATCAAAGAATTTGCAATAAAATTCAGGAAAAGCTTAAGGCTTATACGGGATATGAGCTAATAAGACTTGATGATACCACAGGAAAGACCGATATAAGCCTAAAGACAAGAACCGATAAGGCTAACAAGTTCGGTGCCGATTTCTATCTTGCCATTCACCATAATGCCGGTGTAGGAGGCAAATCCGGTGGCGGAGTAATTTCCATTGTTTACAAAACCGTTAAAGAGGGAACGGTTACAGCTTCTTGGCAAAAGGATTTATACGATGCTGTTATCAAGAATACGGGACTTAAAGGCAATCGGTCGGTGCCGCTTCAAAAACAAGACCTTCACGAGGTAAGAGAAAGCAAAATGCCGGCGGTTTTACTTGAGTGCGGATTTATGGACAGTAAAACCGATACTCCCATTATCCTCACAGAGGATTTCGCCGACAAAACCGCCAAAGCAGTTGTGGAAGTAATTGTTAAAAAAGCCAACCTAAAGCTTAAGAACATACCTGCCCGAGAAAAACCGAAAACCACCCAAAAGCCTCTAAACAATACCGAAAAGAGCAACTCGGAAATTGCAAATGAGGTAATAAGAGGGCTTTGGGGAAACGGCGAGGAAAGAAAGGTGCGTTTAGGCTCGGCAGGATATAATTATTCCGAAATTCAGTCCTTGGTCAACAGTATTCTCTCAAAAAAGGGGTGAATAATTTGAAGCTGACTAAAACTTGGATAAAAGCCGCCCTCATTCGTGCGGTAAGGACAATGGCTCAAACGGCAATTGCTACTATGGGTACCTCGGCAATGATATGCGAGATAAACTGGTCGGTTGTGTTAAGCTTGTCTTTAATGGCAGGACTTTTATCTGTACTCACATCTCTTGCGGGAATTCCCGAAGCAAAAGAATAACCAATATTTCCCACGGCGAATACTGTGGGAAATTATTTATTTTCATTGAAAATTATTAAACTTTAGTATATAATTAAAGCATAAAATATTATTAGGGGTTATTTTTATGATTTCAAGGCAAATTATTAAGCAAAACGCAAAGGCTCAAATGGGAAGAAATATTTTCGGAAACACCTGGTTGATGTTGCTTTTGTCCTTCTTTGTAGGCTCGGCTCTTTTAAGTGTTTCAGGCTCCGTTCCCTTTGCACCGGTAATTATTGCAGGACCTATTGCTTACGGTCTCACCTCGATTGTTTTAAGTGTTACAAGAGGCAATCCCACCGTGGAAATATCCCAACTTTTCTCGGGATTTTCCGAGGACTTCGGCAGAAATTTCCTCATCGGATTTTTAAGGTCCCTTTTCATCTTTTTTTGGAGCCTTCTTTTTGTTATTCCGGGTATCGTTAAGTCATATTCCTATTCTTTGGCATTTTTTGTGGCAAAAGACCATCCCGAATATGATTGGAGTGCTTGTATTAAGGAAAGCCAAAGATTAACAGCAGGTCATAAGTGGGATTTGTTTGTTCTCGACATTTCCTTTATCGGCTGGTACTTTGTGGGCTCTTTGTGCTTAGGTATCGGCACCCTTTGGGTTATTCCTTATCATAAAATGGCTATCGCCAACTACTATGAAGCTTTGCTTTTGTTAGACGGCGGTTCTGCTGTTTATCAATAATTTTCCTTAAAGGTCTCGGCTTTCGAGGCCTTTTTTTAGTTGTTGCAAAAGATGCAAACTATGATATAATGATTTTGATTAATAGGGTGAAGATAAAATCGGTAAGGAGTTTCTTTTTATGAAAACGCATACGAACAAAAGATTATTGTCAATATTGCTTGTATTAATAATTTGCTCTTTTTCCGCATTTTCGGTTTTGTCAGTGGCGGAAGGTGCAAATTCGGGTAGTTGCGGAAACAATCTTACTTGGACACTTAATTCCGAGGGAAAGCTAACTATAAGCGGTACCGGAAATATGAACGACTTTTCTTCTTTGGCGTCGCCTTGGAGTGAAAACAGCGATGACATAATTTCGGTAGTAATACAAAACGGTGTTACGAATATCGGACGAAGTGCATTTGAAGATTGCTCATCTCTGAAAACCGTAACCCTACCGGACAGTATTATAAGTATTGACAGTTGTGCGTTTTTGAATTGTTCTTCCCTTGTGAGTATCGGTCTTCAAAACGGAGTTAAAAGTATCGGCAGTTGTGCATTTTACAAGTGTTCGGCTCTTAAAAGTGTAAACTTGCCTAACAGTATAACAAGTGTCGGAAATAATGCATTTTTCGGATGTTCCTCCATAGATAATTATAATACCTACCAAAACGCCAAATATTTGGGAAACAGCGAAAACCCATATTTGGTTTTAATCAGCGCAACGGGGAATAATATTTCTTCCTGCGAAATAAACTCAAATGCCGTGGCAATAGCCGGTGGTGCTTTTGAAAACTGCACGGTTATTACAAGCATTGAAATTCCGGAAAACATAATAGATATCGGAGGCTATGCCTTTTATAATTGCAGGGCGCTTTCAACTGTGTATTTAGGCAAAAATATCCGTCAAATCGGCGAAAGTGCCTTTGGTTTTGAGCATGACGGTGAAATAAATAAGGTGCATTATGCGAATACCGAAAACAACCGTCGGTTAATTGACATTAAAAACGGCAACACCGCATTAACAAACGCAGTATGGGAATATAATTACTGCAAAGAACATTCCGTAAAAGATTACTGGTTCGGCGACTCAAACAATCACTGGAAAGAGTGTACCGTTTGCCAAACAAAATTTGAAAACGGAAAACATATTTGGGATGAGGGCGAGATAACAAAACTTGCTTCTTGTACCGAAACAGGAACAATATCATATACCTGTTTAGGATGTTTAAAAATTAAAAATGAAATCATTCCGAAAATCGGTCATAAATATCAAACCACCTTGTCCTATAACGGAACATATCATTATTATAAGTGTGCCGATTGTTCGGCGGTTTATAAAAAAGCCCTTCACACTTATAAGAATAACACCGTCAAAGCAACCCTTACAAAGAACGGTGCCATAACACCGATTTGTACCTGCGGTGCAAAGAAAACGGCAACGGCGATTTATTATCCGAAGACATTTACTTTATCCAAAACAAGTTTAACCTACACCGGCAAGGCGCAAAAGCCTACTGTAAAGGTTGTTGATACAAAAGGTAAAGTAATAAGCACAAGCTACTATACCGTAACATATAAAAACAATACCAATGTGGGAACCGCTACCGTAACGGTTACATTTAAGGGTAATTACAGCGGCACCAAAAACCTCACCTTTAAGATTGTTGCACCCACGGTAAAAACCACAACTATTTCAAAGGTTACCTCGGCAAAGAAAGGCTTTAAGGTTATTTGGAAAAAGCAAAGCGTTACAGGATATGAAATTCAGTATGCGACAAATGCTAATTTCAAGAGTGCCAAAACCGTAAAGGTAACATCGTGCAACACCACAAGCAAGAGTATTTCGAAGCTGACCGCCAAAAAGAAATACTATCTTCGCATAAGAACATACAAAAAAGTTGGCAGTAAGACATTTTATTCCGCTTGGAGTAGTAAAAAAAGTGTAATAACTAAATGATATAAGAAAACCTTATTCGTAAAATTTATAGGTGAAAGGTCTGATTATTATTTTTAAAAAATTCTGCAAAAAGCCCATTAGTTTACTGCTTGTAATTTGCATAGTAGCCACACTTTTCGTGTCTTCGGGGGGATTTACCGCAAGTGCTTCAGGTGCACAAATGGCAACATTTGACGCAACCGAGCATTGGACTCGTATTTTATACGGTCATACCTATTCTTCGAATGATGTTTTTGAAGTGGGTAAATACCGTTTCGTTATGGACTGCATTATTACAAACGGCATTGAACCGTTCGTTAAAGTGGGCGATGCCTCAGACGGAAAAATGGAGCCGGTAAAAAACGGTTCAAATGAAGATATTACGGTAAACTATGTCTATAATTATGACGAAATCAACCGTAAATATACGGTGGAATTTGAAGTAACCGAATGCTTTAACGGCGGCTCCCATCCCATAGGTGTTGCCATAGGCGATTGGAGTAGCGGAGATGTTTCTGCATTTTCCTTTGCCAACCCTGCACTTTATGCCTTGGATTCAAAAGGTAATATTACCGGAGAGTCTAAAATCAATCCTTTTACATCAGATAATATTTATAAAACCGATTTCAGTCGTAACGGAAAATGGCGTAATGCCGGATCAGGTTATAAAATTTCCGATTATGATGCAAAAGTTTTTGCCCCTGCCACTCCCCAAATGATAACCTTTACCGGTGAAGAAGCCTGGACAAGAATTACATACGGTCATACCTATTCTTCAGGTAATGTTTTTGAAGTGGGTAAATACCGCTTTGTTATGGACTGCGTTATTACCAACGGCATTATGCCTGATGTAATAATCGGAGATGCCTCAGACGGAATGAACCCGGTAAAAAATGATTCGGACCAAGATATTACGGTAAACTATGTCTATAATTATGATGCCGTAAACCGTAAATATACCGTGGAATTTGAAGTAACCGAACGATTTACCTGCGGAAGCAATCCGATAGGTATTACTATCGGCGACTGGAGGTCCGGCGGAGCATCTGCGTTCAGCTGTGCCAACCCTGCACTTTACGCCCTTGATTCAAGCGGAAATATTACCGGCGACTCAAAGATTAATCCTTTTACGGCAAATAATCTTTATTCCACCGCATTCAGCCGTAACGGAAAATGGCGTGATGCAGGAACAGGTTATTATATTAAGGACTATGATGAAACCGTATTTGTGCCTGTAAACGAGGATAACCTAAACGCTTATGTTATGCAACTTTCCGGCAAGAAAGGACAAAGTGTTTATCAAATAGTTCCTTTGGAAAATTTGGTTTACAGCTCGAATTATCAATTTTCCGTTGATATGCTGACACAAAGGCTCGGCGTCGATTCCGACCCGAGAATAAGGATTTATTCCGCCATTGGTGCCGGAGGAGCATTCAGAGAAGAAACCCTTACCCGTATAGAGGGTACAAACACCTATACCTGTACTTATACTCAACAGTATAACGGTACAGGAGATGGATATAAGCTGTGGATTGGAACCCTAAATGACGAGGACGCCATTATTATAGGAAATCCTAAGCTTTACAAACTTGATTCCAATGGCGAAAAAACGGGAAGCAACCTTATTAAAGACCCGGGCTTTTCTACCGGAGTAAGTGATGCCGAAGCCTCAACAACCGAAAATCCTTGGTTCTCATGCAAAACCGCAACTAAGGTATATTTCCCGGAACAAACCGAAAACTATTTTGCTTATGACCCCAATGCCGATTATGACCCCAATGCACCGCAAATAGCATTACTGCACGAAAAAGCATCCTTAAATTTGACTCAGGATATTGATGCATCAAATCTTCAAAACGGCGGAAATTATAAATTTTCAATAGACTGTATTTATGTAAGAAAAGGCAGTAAGGGCGGAACGCAAATAGTCGCAAGTTCTTTTGCGGATATTTCAAATAGTTTAGTTGCAAACCCTCTTACAAAAACCTCGGGAGAGAATAACTACTACTGCACTTTCACCTATCAAAGCCAAAAAGAGTCCGGAACTGCTTTCAGACTTAATATTAAAACTCAAAATGTAGAGGACTATGCTATTATCGGCAATCCTCAACTTTATAAATTGGATTCATTCGGTAACAAAACCGGCGAAAACTTGATTTCAGACCCCTATTTTCATACCGAAATAAGCACCGATTCTTCTTCAACCGAAAATAATCCTTGGTATTCAGACAATAACTATGTAAAAAATACTGCCTACTGTTCCTTTGCTTATCAGGCGGATAATTTCTTCAATCTTGCTACCGCAGAGGAACCCAATCCAACCGGTACAGCACCGCAGACTAATATGATTCGTGTGGAATCAAACGGTTGGGAAAGTCTGCTTTTTGATTCCTATTTAGTACCCGGAAAGACATATAAGATTACCTACAACCGTAAGTACTTCGGTACGCAAAACTATCCCGGCGAGTTGATACTCAGATACAGAAATGCCGACGGACTTTCAAAACTGCCAAGCGAAAATGTTAAAACCGTTAACGAGGGATACTTGACGGCAGTAACGGTTAAAATGCCTGACGATGCAAAAACCACAAAAGCAAATCTTAAATTGAGATTTTACTTCGGTGAAGACAAGGGCAATACTGTGTATCTCGGAAATATTGATATTCACGAGCTTAACAGTCAGGGAAATGCAGTTGGCAACAACCTCTTTGTAAACGGCGGTTTTTACGGCACTCCCCGTATATGCAATACCTACGGCACCGATGAGAGAGAATCCGCAACACCCTGTTTATGGAGTTATTATATAGGCGGAACATACGGAAAGGCTCAAGTTTTGGAAACCCCTCAAAACTTCTTCAGTTCCACACTCAGCACTCCCAAAAGAGCTTTAAGGGTTACGGGTAAAAACTGGTCGTGTATCAGACAGTCCCTTCATTTAGAAGACGGTGCCAAGTATCAGCTGACATATAAGTATAAATACGACACCAATGCTCCACGAATAAGTATGCAACAGGTTGATACTAACGACGACTTCTCATCAGTATCCTTCTCCTCATCGGAGGACACGCAAGAATTTAAGAAAACCCATACATTTACAATGGGTAACGATTTGTCATCCGGAAACAACTATACACTGCGTTTTTGGGTTGGAGAAAACAGTTTTGCCTCGGAAGCATATTGGTACGATATTAAGCTTTATAAGTTAAACGAAAATGAGGAAATTACCGGTAACAACCTTTTGGATAACGGTGATTTTGCCCTTGGTGCATTAGGTGATTTAAAAAGTATTCTCGGTTGGCAAATCGAGGGTGCCGCTTTTGACAGTATAGAACTCTCGGAAACTCCCGATGATTACTTTACCTATTATTCCCCTGCCGATACCATTATATATTTAGTAAACAATTTAATCGGACACAGCCAAAATTCTAAATATATCAGTCTTGACCGTAACAAAGACGGTACCGTTAATATTATAGATTTAATAATACTGAAAAAGCTTATTGCAAACGCCGACGAAGAAGGCTCTTACAGTGATATTCCTGCCGACTGGTACAGCGACTCAAATATAAGAATATCCCTTTCCGATGTAGAAACCGTTCTTTCAATGCAGTATGAAAAACCGAAAAATGTTATTATGATGATTGGCGACGGTATGGGAGCCAATGATATTAGGTTAGCTGCTGAAAACAGTCCAAACACCTATGATTTCGGACTTGTACTGAATAAAATAATTAATACCGGTTTTGCAACTACTCGTTCAAACGACCACTCGGTTACAGACTCGGCTGCCGGAGGAACGGCTCTTTCTACCGGCTTTAAAACCAATAACGGTATGATAGGTGTATCTTCAACCGGTGAAATCTTGAAAAATCTTACGGAATATGCAAAAGATGTGGGCAAAAAGGTAGGAGTCGTTACCAATGACAGCCTTACCGGTGCCACACCCGCCGATTTCTTGGTTCATGTAGATTCAAGAGGCAGTACATCGGATATTGCAGCACAAATAGTAAACTCTTTACCTGATGTAGTAATCGGTCAGGAGTATAAGGATTTTGCAAACTTTGACCTTAGCAACTACCTTTTGGCAAAGGATTTCTCGGAATTCAGAAATGTTCTTAATTCAGGCAACCGTCAATGCGATAAGAAGTTTATGGGCTTTATTAACTACAATGCCACTTATTCAAACGAAATAAACATTTTAAGTCATTGTACGGAGGTTGCCCTTAACTGCCTAAGCCAAAACTCACCAAACGGTTTCTTCCTAATGGTGGAAAACACAACAACCGATAATGCCGGCCACGCTAACAACATTAACAGTAAAATTAACGGTGTGGTTGCTCTTGACCGTTCGGTTGCCGCTGTGCTTAAGTTTATGAAAAACAACCCCGACACATTGTTGATTATCACATCCGACCACGAAACAGGCGGTGTTACAATACCCTCGGGCAGTTACAGCCTTGACGAATCCCTGTTTACCACCACAAAGCATACAAATGCGAATGTAAGAACATTTGCCATAGGTTACGGAACAGAGTATTTTAAGGGTAAAACGGTTGACAATACCGATGTTGCCAAGTTTGCGATTGATGCCGTTCTCGGAAAATAGATAATTGTCAAACTATTTATATAATACAAGCCGTCTTTTATACCCTTTTAGTACGAAAGACGGCGGTTCTTTATCACCTGAAATATTGACAATTCTTTTAAAAGGTGTAATAATACAAAGGCAAAAAGTTTTAAAAAGGGGATTTAAAATGAAAATTGATAATAAATTGAAAATTTTCGGGATTTATGCTGTTATTACTTTTTTGGCAATTATTATGGCATTTAATTATCAGCTTTTTATTGTTGAAAACAAATACGCACCTGCCGGACTTAACGGTATCGCAACAATGATACAGTATAAAACCGGTTTCAGCATCGGTTTTTTCTCCCTTTTTATTAATATCCCCCTTTGTATTCTTGCTTTTTTCGGCATAAACAAGCAGTATGCCGTAAGAACACTTTGGTTTTCGGTTGTTTATTCTGTTTCCTATTTGATTGTACAAAAAATCGGTTTTTCGGAATTCCAATACAATGCAAACGGAAAAAATGTTATTTTCCCGGTTATTATCAGCGGTCTTATCAGCGGTACTGTTTACGGAATTCTGTTTTACATAAATTCTTCTACCGGCGGAACCGATGTTATTTCCAAATTTGTCAGCACCAAAAAGCCAAAAATTAATTTCTTTTGGATTACATTTATTTTAAATTCCGTTGTTGCCCTTTCCTCATTTTTTGTTTATTCGGAAAAGGATTCAGATGGTAATATGATTTATAATTATCTTCCTATTTGTTTATGCGCCTTTTATTGCTATGTGGCAAGTTATGTGGGGAACAACATAATAAAGGGAACAAAAAAAGCCTGTGAATTTACTATTATTACTTCCCACCCCGAAGAAATTGCCGAAAGAATAACCAACGAATTAAAACACGGCTGTACAAAGCTTACAGCGGTAGGTGCCTTTTCAAATAACGAAAAAACCGTGCTTTTGTGCGTAATAAACAATCAGCAAATATACGATTTGCGCCGAATTTTATCCCAATATCCCGATACATTTTCCTTTGCCGAAACCGTGTTTGAAACCTACGGCAATTTTAAAAAGATAAAATAGTAGGGGTGGATGCCCACATCCGCCCGAAAACCAAACACAATGTAAATTGAAATAAACATCGTAGGGGTGGATGCCCACATACACCCGAAAACCAAACACAATGTAAATTGAAATAAACATCGTAGGGGTGGATGCCCACAT
>DCIE01000067.1:0-3122 GCA_002315765.1 Ruminococcaceae bacterium UBA1734 | reverse complement strand
CATCCACCCGTAAATCATTGTAAAAACCAAACGGGACGATGTGGGCATCGTCCCCTACAAAATCAAACATTCAAAGCGAATAAATGTTGCATTGTTGTGTGTTTTTTGTATAATTAGGCTATGGGGAATTATCTTTTTTCGGAGGAAATTATGAGGAGAACTGTAAAACTTTTACCTATACTGATTATTATTCTTTTTTGTACTTTTGGCGCTGTATTAACAAGGGCTGAAACCGAATCTAATTCAGTCGCACAATCCGATACAACCTGTACAACACATTCTTACACAAACAAATGCGACACCACCTGTAATGTTTGCGGTAATGTGAGAAAAACCACCCATACATACGACAAAAAGTGGAAAAGCAACGCTTCCGTCCATTATAAAGTGTGTACTGTATGCAAAACCAAGTTGATGGAAAAGCACAAATATTCGAACGCAACTGCCGGTAAGTGTTCTGTTTGCGAACATGTAAGATATAATGGTGTAAAAAAGATAAAAAAGACTTTGTATTACTATAAAAAAGGGGTGCTTTACAAACCGAAAACCCTGGCAAAATACAATAACATTTATTACTATTTTAATTCCGGTAAAAATCAAAAATCCAACTTGATGTTCAAGTATAAAAATACAACATATCATATCTCAAAAGGAAAAGTAAATTCAAAAGAAGGAAAATTGCTTTACAAATACAACAAAAAACTTTATTATTGTCAAAAAGGCAAATGGGTAAAATTCAACGGTAATTATACATATAAGGGCAAAACCTATAAGGTTACAAAGGGTATCGCAAGATGCTTATCCCACAGTTATTCAAATGTTACATTGACCTGTAAGTATTGCGGTGCCGTAAAGCCCGGTTGTTCGGAAAACAGCAAATATTTATTAAACAACGCAAAACTAACTCCGACAAAAACCAACTGCAAAATATTGGATGATAAAATCACGGCAATTTTCAAAAAAATACATAAGAAAAATATGACCACCGACCAAAAGGTACAGGCTTGTTACAACTACCTTGTTAACAACATTGATTACGGTTATAATTTTTGTTTCGGCAGTGTCTCCGATAACCTTATTTACAAATCCGATTATGATTACACCATTGTTGAAAATGCTTATTCCCTTCTTTCAAACAAACAGGGTGTTTGTGACGAATACAGCGCCGCTTTTGTAGCAATGTGCAGAAGAATAGGTCTTAATGCTCATCTTCAATCAGGAACTGTTTCTAAAAAAGGCGGCGGCAGAACCGGACATACTTGGACATATATTATCATAAACGGAAAACATTATGTTTTTGACCCACAGGTTCAAAACAACAATAAAAATGTCAAGAATTACTATTATTGTAAGCCGTACAATAAACTGGGCAAAACATACGAAAAATCAAAATACAGTTACAAGGCAAAGGACTTTAAGAACTTTGCCTGCGTAAATCGCCCGCAAAAGAATATTTGTGTTGACTTATCCTTAACCGGAACAACACAAACTGTCACAACCACATCAAAACAAAACGGTACATCCACCAGCTGTGATATCGGCGGACTTTTTGAAAACAATATCTTTAAGGTAAATTCAAACGGAAAAGCAACACTGCATCTTGATATTAAAGGGGGTAGCGGAAAATATATTATTGAATTTGCCGCCTACTCCGATAGCGGAAAAAGCCAATTGGTTTTTGACAAAAAATGTGGTAAAACCTTTTCTCAAACACTAAACTTCGGTTCTTTTGCCGGAAAAATCAATTGGCATTATTACATTGCCGTTGTAGATTCCGTTGACACTGATTCCTATATAATATTTGACAATATTGATGCTTCAAAAAAATAAATATTGTCTAATACTAATCAAATAGAATAAACGGAAATATTTACCTTTTCAATTATTTTTCGACTTTTAGGGGTGGATGCCCACATACACCCGTAAATCATTGTAAAACCCAAAGGGACGATGTAGGCATCGTCCCCTACGAAATCAAATACAATGAAATTAAAATAAATATCGTAGGGGTGGATGCCCACATCCATCCGTAAATCATTGAAAAAGAGCCGAATATAATACAAGCCGTCCTTCATACTTTTTAGTACGAAAGGCGGCGTTTTTATGTTTAAAAAGCAAAATAAAAATTTTCGTTTCCTAATGATTACAAAAAAGCGACTTGTTATTGCAATTTCGGTGATACTGTCGGTTATTATTTGCGGCGGTTTTTCTATTGGCTCTCTTGCAAATAGCAATAGACTCCTACCCATATATTGTGTCCAAACCGACAAAAAACAAATCGCCATTTCCTTTGACGCAGCTTGGGGGAATTGTCGGTTAAGACAATCCCCCCAAAAAATAAGTAATAAAAATAGATTCAAATGTTGTTTTTCTTATTATACAACATACTTTTTATAATGTAAATGGTAAAGATGAAAGACTGACAACAAATCAATCTTCCGTTTAAGTATATTAAAGTAGGTGAAGAGGTAATGGGAGTAGAGGATATTCGGGTTATGGCAGTGACGGAATTTGGAAAGCCCCAAATTTTCAAAGTAACTTTAAAAAATGTGAGGAAACATTTGATTTTGCGGATTCGGTAATGAAGAATACCACCGAATGTCCTTGCTTTTTTACTTGGAACGGTTATTCATATTTAATTATCGGATTCAGCGGATATTTTAGGACAATAAAGAAAAAATCAAGTGAATACATTCCCGCTTGGAAGTTAAACGAAAATATATATGACGGACTTTGTGTACCTATGGTTAGCGAATTTAAGGATAATAGGCGGATAATTTCCGGTTGGCTAAACGGTGTCGGCTGGGGAAGTGTTATAGCTCATAGAGAACTTATTCAGGGAAAAGACGGAAAAATCGGCTCTAAATGGCTTAAGGAGATTGTTCCAAAATCAAATAATAATACTAACCTTTGCAAAGAAACTGTTTTAACTCCCAAAAAAGATTATCTGCTTGAACTTGACATAAAAAATATTACATCTGAAGTTTTTGCCATTCAGTTTAGCGATGATAAAAAAGATTGTTGTAATCTTCAAATACTTAACGATATTAAGAGAGAGTATTTGGTAGCGTCGGTAGGGCTAACCGGACAAATGCACGGAATATTGTTTGTGAATAAAAATG
>DCIE01000016.1 GCA_002315765.1 Ruminococcaceae bacterium UBA1734 | reverse complement strand
TTCATTGTCGGGAATAAAATTACATCCCTTATGGATTCGTTGCCGGTAAGGAGCATTACAAGGCGGTCGATACCGATTCCGCATCCTCCTGTAGGTGGCATACCGTACTCAAGGGCGGTAACAAAATCGTCATCAAGCATATTTGCCTCATCATCGCCACACTCACGGAGCATTAACTGATGTTTAAATCTTTCGAGCTGGTCGATTGGGTCGTTAAGCTCGGAGTAAGCGTTACCGTACTCGGTACCCATAATAAACAACTCAAACCGTTCGGTCAAATAAGGCTTTTCGGGTTTGCGCTTGGTCAAAGGAGATACTTCAACCGGGTAGTCCATAATAAATGTAGGTTGTTCTAACTTGCTCTCAACAAACTCGTCAAAGAACAATGTTAAAATATCGCCCCAGGTTTCCTTACCCTTTTCGGTTTCGATATGATGTTCCTTTGCAAGTGCAACAGCCTTTTCGTTATCACAGGCAAACTCTTCAAAGTCAATGCCGGAATATTCCTTAACCGCCTGTGCCATAGTCTTTCTTGCGAAGGGCTTACCAAGGTCGATTTCTACGCCTTTAAATGTAACGGTAGTGGTTCCGTTGGCGGCAATGGTAGCATTTCTGAAAATATTTTCGGTTCTGTCCATCATACCGTAATAATCGGTGTAAGCCTCGTAAAACTCAATGGTGGTAAATTCAGGGTTGTGCTTGGTGTCCATACCTTCGTTACGGAAAATACGGCCGATTTCATACACCCTGTTCATACCGCCGACAATAAGCCTTTTTAAGGGAAGCTCGGTGGCAATACGCATATACATATCCATATCAAGGGAATTATGGTGGGTAATAAACGGTCTTGCGGAGGCACCACCGGCAATAGTATTAAGCACCGGTGTTTCAACCTCTAAATATCCTACATCGTCTAAGGTTTTACGAACACTCTTAATAATCTTGCTGCGCTTTATAAATGTTTCACGAACTTCGGGATTTACAATAAGGTCAACATAGCGCTGACGGTATCTTGTATCGGTATCCTTAAGACCGTGGAATTTCTCGGGTAGCGGAATAAGAGACTTTGTTAAAAGCTCGATTTTCTGTGCGTGTACCGAAATTTCGCCGGTTTGGGTTTTGAAAACAAAGCCCTCAACACCCATTACATCGCCGATATCCCACTTTTTAAAGTCTGCATAAACATCCTCGCCTACATCATCACGGCGAACATATAACTGAATATCTCCTTCGCCGTCTCGGAAGCCTACAAAACTTGCTTTACCCATAATACGGCGACTGATAATTCTTCCTGCAAGGGAAACGGTTTTACCTTCAAAATTATCAAAATCTCCCTTAATCTCCATAGAGGAGCCGGTAACATCATATTTTGTTTTAACAAAAGGGTCCTTGCCTGATTCCTTAAGGGTTGCAAGTTTCTCCCTTCTGACCTTTAATAATTCGTTAAGGTCCTCTTGTGGCTTAATGTTGTTTTCTGCCATATTATGACCATTCCTTTCTATTGCGCTACAAGGCACAAATGACCTACATCTTTGTAAAATAGGCAGTTTAAAAAAACTGCCTTGAAAAATAAATTACTTTGAAATTTTAAGAATTTTTAATTTAATTTCTCCGGCAGGGGTTTCAACCAAAACCTCATCACCTGCTTTTTTGCCTAAAAGAGCCTTGCCTACAGGGGATTCATCGGAAATCTTTTGCTCCATTGGGTTAGCCTCGGTAGAGCCTACGATTTTATAGGTACATTCCTCGTCAAATTCCTGGTCGAAAACCGTTACCTTCGCACCTACAACAACACTCTTTGCGGCACCTTTAATATCGGCGATTATTTCAACATTCTTAAGCATTGCCTCAATCTCCACAATTCTTGCTTCGATTTTTGCCTGCTCGTTTTTTGCTTCGTCATATTCGCTGTTTTCGGATAAGTCTCCGTAACCTCTTGCAACCTTGATTTTTTCTGCAATATCAGCACGACCTACGGTTTTTAAATTCTCCAATTCGTCCTGCAGATTTTTAAGTCCGTCAGCAGTAACCTTAAAAGTTTTAGCCAATTTAATAACCACCTTTAAAAGAATAATAATTGCCGGTGCCCTTGCACCCATAGACCTACATATTATATTATCATTCCCCAAAAAAGTCAAGTATGGAAATAAATAAAAAACGGCTGCAAAAAACAGCCGTGTGAGATTAAAAAATCACTCGAGAATATAAATTTCAACATCTCTTCTGCCGAAGTTAATACAAGCACTTCTTGTGGAGAAGAAAAGGTCAACATTATTAGGTCTGCTTCTGACAAATCCGCCGGTATCGGCAGCAACGGCGTATCCGTATATATAAGCACCGTCAGTGGTTTTAATATACATTTTAGTGCCGTATGGAATAACCCTCGGGTTAACCGCAATATATCCCGGCTTAGGTGTTACGCCTGTGGCACATTTGTGTCCGGTATAGGTATATCCTGTGGCACCGGTTGTTATTTTCTTCTTATAGTTTACGGGGTTTCCGTTTTTATCAAGCTTTATAGGTGTCTCGGGGGTAAGGCGGGAAACGCTTTTAACACTTTCGCTTGTTTTAACAGCCTGTTTCTTTACCGTTTTCTTTACCGTTTTATTCGCCGAGGCAGTACCTACGATTTTTTTACCGTTTTTTGCTTCGGCAAGAACAATCGTATCGTCAACAACCGTTTCAACTACCTTGCCGTCAACAACCTTATTGGTATAGTTAATTTGTTTTTTACCCTCTGTTCCGGCAATAACGGTATTTACACCCTTTTTTTGCTTTGAGGAATAAACCGTTTTGGTTTCGTATGGTATTGATTCGGTATAACTTCCCGAAACATATTCCACATCGCTATAATAAATAAAGGTTTCTTCTGTAATAAGGGTGTCCAAAGAAGGCTCTGCCATATCATATTCGTTGGGAGAAAATCCTGCATTTCTTAAGATTTCGGCAACGGTGGCACTTTTGGTTTTAACCGTTTTATAGGAATCCTTCAAAATTATATATACAGGGAATTTATACTCGACACGAACATTGGTTACATTTCCGCTTTTTTCAGTATAAACGACACTATAATCTTCCGATTGAAGATTTACACAGTTAAGAGCAGCCTGAACGCTTCCTCTTACAGTGTGAACAGATGTGGTTGTATTTCCGTCATAGATATTAAAGGTGTTTACCGAAGTTCTTAACATCTCGGCGGAGAAAAGAGATGCAGCACAAAGAATAAGTGCTAAGGATATTCTGCTGAATTTTTTGATTTCTCTAATGCCAACGCAAAAAATACTTTTTGCATAATTGCTCATTTTCGATATCATCAAACGACTCCTTTTTTAAGTTACAGCTATTTGCGTTTTTATGTTTTGAACTGCTGTTTCCTCAAACTGTAAGGCATTATATTCACGATTTTATGAAATGTCAAATGAAAAAAACAGGTTGTTTTTGTGCAAAATAACGAAATTGTTACAAGAAACCCAATTATTACAACTTTGTAACATTTGTAATTCTCACGGTTTTGACAATTTTTGTAAAATATCTTGTTCAAGCATACAAAATCACGCAATAGCCTTGCATAAAGGGCTTTATTCCTATTTTTTACAAAAAAATATTTAATATTACAAAAAAACACTTTACATTCTTTGGGTTATGTGATATACTGTCTTTAGACAAAATCCCTTTAATTTCGGTACAGTGATGCCGGCAAGGTATTATATATGTATATACGGGCTTTCCGTATGATGATGTAATTTTTGCCGTGCAGTTTTGCGCGGTTTTTTTATTGCCTAAAAGGAGGAGATTTTATGTCCTTATATAAAGCGACCATTATGGATGAACCTGCTGTATCAAGAGCATTAAAGCGTATTTCTCACGAAATTCTCGAAAAGAACAGCGGTTCGGATAATTTATGTATAATCGGAGTAAAGCGAAGGGGAATCCCCATAGCCGAGAAAATTGCCGAGAACATTTTCCAAATCGAAAATGCCCAAATTCCCTGCGGAGTTTTAGATATTACATTTTACCGAGATGACCTTTCCCTTATTTCAAAGGACCCGGTTGCCAAGCCACCTGAGTTTGATTTTGAGGTAAACGGAAAGACTATTATTTTGGTTGACGATGTTTTATACACCGGTCGAACCGTTAGGGCAGCTATGGAAGCCATTATGGCAATCGGCAGGCCTGCTTCTATTCAGTTGGCGGTTTTGGTCGACCGAGGCCATAGAGAGCTTCCCATAAGGGGCGATTATGTGGGCAAAAATGTCCCCACATCAAAAAGCGAAAGAATAGCGGTTAATTTTCCGCCTTTTGACGACCGCATTTCGGTTGAGCTTTTTGAATAGCGCCTATATATATATGTATATAAAGCAGTAATGCTTTTATATAAAAAAGCACCCGAGGGTGTAAAATACGGAGGAAAAAATTATGAATCTTGTCTATGGTGTAAAAGACAAACCGAAATTCGGTCAATTGATCGTTTTCGCATTCCAGCAGTTACTTGCAATTCTTGCGGCTACAATCGCAGTACCGTCTATCGTTGGTAACGGTATGTCCCAATCGGCAGCACTTTTCGGTGCAGGTGTGGGAACACTTGTATATCTTCTCTTCACAAAATTTAAGAGCCCTGTTTTCTTAGGCTCTTCATTCGCTTTCTTAGGCTCAATGTTCGCAGCATTCGGCGGTGCAGTAAGCACAAGCGTTGGCTATGCCGGAATTTTAATCGGTGCAGTTTTCGCAGGTCTTGTATATGTTGTTATTGCTCTTGTTGTTAAGGTTGCAGGTGTTAATTGGATTAACAAGCTTATGCCTGCTGTCGTTATCGGACCTACAGTTTCGATTATCGGTCTTTCTCTTGCAGGAAATGCAGTAGGCGACCTTCAGGTAGGTAAGGTGCTTGATGCCGAAGGCAATTCACTTGCAAGTGTTTATGTTTGCTTAATTTGCGGACTTGTAACCCTCTTTACAGTAGTTATTTGTTCTGTATTCGGCAAAAAGATGATTAAGCTTATTCCTTTCATTATCGGTATTTTGGCAGGATATGCCGCTGCCGCTATCTTTACCGTAATCGGTATCAAGACCGGCAACGATGCTTTAAAGGTTATAAACTTTGCAGTGTTCAAGGATATGTCAATCTTCGCTGTTCCCGAGTTTACATTTATTGAAGCATTTAAGGGCTTTAAGGCTATTAACGGCGAATATATCGCAACCGTTGCAGTAGCATATATTCCTGTTGCATTCGTTGTATTTGCAGAGCATATTGCCGACCATAAGAACCTTTCTTCTGTAATCGGTCAGGACCTTTTAGAGGAGCCGGGACTTCACAGAACACTTTTAGGTGATGGTGTAGGTTCAATGTTCGGTGCATTCTTCGGCGGTTGTCCCAACACTACATACGGCGAGTCTGTCGGTTGTGTTGCCATTACCGGAAATGCTTCGGTTGTAACAATTCTTACAACTGCTATTATGGCAATTGTAATTTCCTTCTTCGGACCTTTTGTTACATTCCTTGCCACTATTCCTAACTGTGTAATGGGCGGTGTTTGTATCACCCTTTACGGATTTATCGCAGTATCCGGTCTTAAGATGATTCAGGATGTTGATTTGAACGACAACCGCAACTTGTTTGTTGTTGCAGTTATTCTTATCTGCGGTATCGGCGGACTTTCGGTATCCTTCGGTAAGGTTACCTTAACCTCTATTGCCTGTGCTCTTATCTTAGGTATCATCACAAACCTTGTTTTAGGAAGCAAAAAGAAAGACTGATAACTTCGGTCAAATAAAAATCATCCGTCTTGTCTTATAGATAGGACGGTTTTTTCGTTATTGGGACATAAGGATTGTTTTATTTGTTTATATTCGGGTTGTCGGTTCTCGCTAAAATGTAATCTATGCTGACATTGTAAAAATCGGCAAGTCGTATCAGGGTTTCTGTTGGAGGCATCCTTTCTCCGTTTTCAAACTTTGAAAGCAAAGCCTGTTCAATACCGGTTTTCATTTGTAAGTTGATTTGTGTTAATCCTCGGTTTTTTCTCAATGTTTTTAGATTGTTTTTCATACCATCGCCTCAATGACAGTATGTCATATTTTTGTGTTGACATATATGACAGTTTGTCATATAATATGTTTGTAATATGAGAAAAATTATGCATTTTCAGTGTATGGTTTTTACAAAATCAGGAGGTATAAAAATGAAAAACAAAAGACACTTTAAACTATTATCTTTATTCCTTACGGTAGTATTGATAGTATGCTCTGTGCCGGCATTTTCGGTCTCATCTGCCGCCGAAACAGTTGATTCGGGTACCTGCGAAGATAATCTCACTTGGGTTCTCGACTCAAACGGAACTCTTACAATCAGCGGTACGGGAAA
>DCIE01000080.1:39155-39311 GCA_002315765.1 Ruminococcaceae bacterium UBA1734 | reverse complement strand
TATATCCTGCTCCGCCTGTTACTAAAACCGACATCCTATACCACCTTAATACTACTAATTAAAAAATTAACAATCTTTTGAATTTATATGATAACATTTTTTACGGAATATTACAAGTATTTTTTTCATCAGTCGCTGTCAAGTTTTTGTAGGATT
>DCIE01000080.1:0-38999 GCA_002315765.1 Ruminococcaceae bacterium UBA1734 | reverse complement strand
GGCAAATATGAAATTGCATATATTCCACCGCTAAAGCCGTCCCCATTCTCCCACTTGGGGAAGGCAAATATGAAATTGCATATATTCCACCGCTAAAGCCGTCCCCATTCCCCGCTGGGGAAGGCTTGCAGAAAAACAACCGATTCAAATTACTATTTACCTATATTTATTTTACATCGTCTTTTCATCACATTAAATATTATTTTTGTAAGGTTAAAAAAATGCAAAAAATTAACAGCACCGAAATATATTATTTGGCTTTACTTTTTGCTGTAAATATGCTATAGTATATATGTATTATTTTACCATTTTTTCGGTATTGTTTTAGCAAAGGGTGAAGATTATGAAATTGGATAAAGTACCTGTAACAGGCTGGAGAAAAAAAGTAATGTATTTATGTTTGGGGATTATAGCTTTAGGCGCCTTTTTATGGTTTGCCCTGCTAATCGGAAGTTTATGTTTTCCCCACTCTGAATTATTAAGCTCTTGGATACCTTTTATAATTCTTGCGGTGTATAATCTTCTTTTTGCATTTCCCGGCGCTGTTATTGTATTTTTGATAAATAAATACTACCGAAAACAGAACGAAGCAGAAATTTGCCTTTCGGAGGTGTCGGACAATGAAGAATAAAAAGGGCTTTTCTTTGGTTGAATTATGCGTGGTTTTGGCTGTTGTTACTATGATAGTTCTTATGATTTGTCAATTCATAAGGGTGCATCATCAAAGTACATACGGACTTAAAGAAAAAGATGATTTTATGTACGATATAACTGCGGCACAAGGGCTAATAGAAGAATGGGTAGGACTGTATGATAACGGATATTATGATATTTCAATTTCGGATGACAAGAAAACCGTTTCCGCCGCAGGAAACAGCAATGCCACTGCATACAGCATAACCACCACATCCGGAAATTTAGCTTTTGATGCAACACAAAAAAGACTTACAAACAGCAGAAACAGCAAATATATAGTTTTTGAAGCTATTAAGGACATACAATTTTCCTTTGCAAAACAAAAAACAGTTAATGATGACGGTACTGTTACAGCAACAACTAACGATAATAAATCCATTGTTATTTGTACCCTTACCAGTCGCAAAAACGAAACTCAAAAGCTTGTTTTTTCTTTCCAATCTCAAATAAGCCGAAACAGATTTTCTTCGGTTAAGCGCACCGACGCTACAAAAATCAAGACTGCTACCGATGCTTGGATTAATACCTATTCTTCAAGCTCCATATCAGTCGAAAGCGGAAAACTCAAATCCGGCTCATCAAAGCTTTATTTTGAGCAAAGCGGAACCAGAGGCGGAACGCTTAAATGGACAGGACAGTTGCTTGGATTTAAAAGACAAAACTACGGCTTGGGTGATGCAATGTCGATTTCGTATTCAAAAAACGGGAATATCATTACCTGTTCAATCACATATAGCGACGGTTCTGCCGAAACAATCACTTGGACCTTAGCGTAAGGAGGGAATGCCTAATGAGAAGAATATTTTTAAGTAAGAAGGGTATTTCCCTTGCAGAGTGCTTGGCGGCAATACTTATTGTATCAATTGTGGCTGCATCGGGAATAACAATATTCAGCACGGCATCAAATGCAGTTTTAAACAGATGGGATAAATACAGAGCTGTTGCCACGGCGAACAATGCTCTCTCGATTTTCAGAGCCTCCGAAAGCGCACCGAAGTTTTCTTCCGATGTCAGTACACTTTTGGAATATTCCGACCCTCTTGCTACAAACGAACAAACAAAACAAATAACTTCCACCGAGTCTTATACCGAATACGACCTTTCAAAATCAATGAAGGCAACAGCATTAGGAAAAATTATGACAAACGAAGGAACCAAAAAAGTCGGAATATATAAAGGCACCGACACAAGTCCCTGTATTGAGTTTGATTACAGTTCTCAAAGCGATTATAACTCCGATAAATCTTATTTGGATAATAACAGCTATTTAGCAACCGATGCGAACAAAGACAAATATTTTGAAAAAACGGTGGAAAACGAAAAAAGCCTAAAGGTTAATATGATATCCGAAGGTACACCGGGTACGGAAAGTACAAGTTATTATGCAGAAAACTCTATGCAGTATATCATTACCAAGACAAAGACATATTTAAAATATGCGCCAAGTTTATATTATTCCAAGCGCACAAACGCCAGAAATCTTACATCGAAAGAGTACAACACCACCCCCATTGAAAAATATTTTTTAGAAAAAAGCTGTTTTTTGATGTTTAACAAAAACTCCGCATTTTCGAATAATTATATCTACGCTGCTGTTTTCCAAATTGACGGAAACGGAAAAATAACCCAATATACCGAAAATTCTAAATTCGTTTATATAAGACTTAAATATTCTTCGGCCCCTACAGCGGCATGGGATTCAGACACCACAGGATACACAATCACCGAGGTTTATAAGAGTTTATCGGGTAGCAAATGTACAACAACCTCTAATACAAGCGACATAACCAAAGACACCGATAATAGTTATTACGGTTACAATATTGATTCAAATGCAAATTTACAAACTTTTTTCAACGGCGGAACACAATCCAATATTACAACATCTATCAGTAGCAGCAGTTTCAAATGGCCTCATTATCCAAAGTATTTTTATGATAAAAAAGATTATTCTAATTATCGTATGAATTACCTCCTTAACAAAAACTTTTTTGCCGATAAGTTGAATGACGGAACCGATTCTATAAGCGCCAAATATGAATATTCGGGAAGTAAGTTCGTTATAAGAAGTTACAAAAGCACCGACTTCCCGGAGGGTGCAACATGTGTTATAAATACTCCCCTTAAAGTTAATTACCGGGTAGACACAGGTAATACAGCTTCGGATATTTTATATGCCGTATCTAAAAACACCTCTACGGAACACTGGATTAAGCTATATAACAGCAACGATGTTATATTATATCAATATAACAGTTCATCTGATATTTCAAGTAAAATATCCGACCTTCGTACGGCATTTGGATTTGACCAAAAATACGACTCGGCGAACGAAACCGACAACACCACCAAACACAGAAATTTAAGCGCAGATATGTCTGCTAATAAGGTAGTGGTGGGATATGATACTACTAACGCCGAGTGGTTTATTCAATTTAATAACGGTTCTACAAAAATAGCAAGATTTGCGTATAAATTAGAGGCATTATACAGTGTTGATCTCGAAACACTGAAAACCGGAGCCTTCAAAGATTTTTATACTAAAGTTAATAATACCAATTATACCCTGAAACAACCGGGCGGAGTGTTTGTTCAGTTTAAAAATTCGGCTTATGATGTTATAATAAAGTATAACCAATCCGGGGTAGATAAAGAAAACAAGGTCTTTACTTCCCATTCCACCTTGTTTAGTACAAACGATAAAATTGCCGATAAAGAAACCGATGATAAACTAAGCGAAATCACTTCAACTGTAGACTGCGGAGCTATTACCACCGCTTATTCCTGTGTAATAGGAAGATACGCTTGTTTTATGGTTACAACATTTTCGGAAATGGCATACGATACTTCGGTTGAGCCCCAAATTAAAATTTGGGTAATGAAAAAAAATGAATTGCCTACAAACAGCAGATTAGGCGCTTTGTATAATGAAGCTGCGGCAACCAGAGCTTCCAAATGGAATACCTTTATTAATTCTCTCGGCACGCCGTATATATCCTATAAGAAAGGGTGATAAATAATGCAAATTCCTAAACAGTTAAAAAGTAAAAAGGGCGCTGCCATAGAATTAGCGGTTATTTTCGCCCTTGTGGTTTTTTCTTTAGGAACCTTGCTTATCGGAATGGTAAGCGCAAACTTAACCCCCAATAAGGAGCAAAAGAGAAAACTCGAATCCCAATTATCACTGTCGCAAATAGGGGAATATTTTGTCCGTGCCTGTGAATTCGGAGGAGATTTCCCAACAGACGACCGAACAGGTGTAACCTATAATGTATTAACCAATTCATATTCTCCCTCAAATTATTACAATACATACCCTTGGATGGATGAGGATACAAAAAAATTCTTCGCCAAATGTGCCAATAACGGTTATTACTTTGAAACCTCTGTTTGCACACTTAATCAAGGAACCTTTTGGAATTTTTATACAAGTCAGGCGCTTGTAAGAAAACTTGTTGTAAAAGATAGAACCGGCAGTGTACTATTTAATGTTTCGGTGCTTGAAGATTATATTTACGATGAATCGGGTGTTTTGCTTACAAAAAGTTCAAATCCCGAAACAAGATTTACCGTAATAAACTGGGCGACAGAGGATTGTCTTTCGGGCGTATCGGGACAATCTACCAATATTTTGCAAAAAATTTGGAAATGGGTTGGCGGAATTTTCGGCGCAACGGAAAATCCTGAAAACACTACAAAATCGGTTGTTTACAGTTATGAAACCAAGGATAATGAGAACCACGACTTAAAAAACACTCCTACCTGCGGTGTTACTACGCAGGGATACAGCGGCAGCAATCTTACTATGCCCCGTGCCGTTTGCGAGGGATACGAATTCTTAGGTTGGTCGCTTAATACAAGTTACGGCGGAACATACAGACAACCGGGAAGCCAGTTAACCGAAACGGATTTCAGCGGTGTTGCCACGGGTAGCGGTTTGGTGTTTTATGCCAAATGGAAGCCCTACACCATTATATTAAAAGACGGCGAAGAACAAATAACTACATATAAGGCGAAATCCGGACAACTTCCTTCAAGAACAAGGGATGGCTATTTCTTCCTTGGATGGCAAAGAGATGCTGACAGGAATTCCGACCCTGTACCGGCAGGTTCGGTAATATCCGCGCAAAATGATAACGATATATATTTTGCTCAATGGATTGAAACATCACAATGTATTAACATTGAGTATATTACAAACGGTGCTGTCGGCGGTACAGCCGAAAATGTTACTTTGGCACCTAACACAGAATCTTTAGTATTGCCCACCGTATCAAAACAAGGCCATACCTTTGAAGGTTGGCAAATACTCGACGAAAATAACAATCCCACCGGAAACGCACTAACCGGAACATATAACATCGGCATTACTTCGGGTACTATTAAGTTTAAAGCTAAATTTGAGAAAATCAATTATACCATAACTTATAAGCTTGATAATAGTACTCACCGCACACAAACATACACTATAACCGATAGGGTTGAAATTCTGTCAAAGCCGGCTGTTGCCGGAAAATCAGTTAGTGATTGGGTGGTAGGAACAAGTAATGATAATAACTGGACCGAAAATGATAAATCCGGAACATTATCTGCCGGAAAATACGGCAATGTTACCCTTTCCGCAACTTCTGCCGCTTATAAAATATCTGTAAGTTATTATAACGGAACAACCGAATGTACCGGAATCTGGAACTACGGCGATGGCAACACCCTTCCTTCAAGTCCTACAAGAACAGGTTATACTTTTGCCGGTTGGGCGATATCTCCAAGCGGCGCTGCTACGATATCAAGCGGAAAAATAACCCCGACAAATGATTGTTCCGTTACTGCAACATGGACTGCAAACAAATACACCGTAAGTTACAATGTAAACGAAGGTAACGCATTAACCACCACATCAAAGCAGGTTACATTCGGAAGCACCTACGGAACATTGCCTTCACCTACAAGAACCGGATATGATTTTGCCGGTTGGTACACCGCAGCAAGTGGCGGAACGCAGGTTACAGCAGGCAGTACCGTAAACAGGGCAGAAAATCATACTATTTTTGCTCATTGGACAAAAAAGAAGTACACTGTTACCTTTGATGCAAACAGCGGTAGTGTTTCGCCGTCAAGTAAAGAGTATGAATACGGAAGCACCTATGGAACAACATTGCCTACACCTACAAGAACAGGATATGATTTTGCCGGTTGGTACACCGCAGCAAGTGGCGGAACACAGATTGCTTCCACCAATACTATTACATCGGCTAAAACCATCTATGCTCATTGGACAGCGAAGTCAATCACTGTAAACTTTAATGCAAACAACGGTAGTGTTTCTCCTACATCTACGACCGTAACCTACGCAAGCACCTACGGAACATTACCTACACCTACAAGAAGTAATTATAACTTTGACGGTTGGTACACAGCAGCAAGTGGCGGAAGCCATATCACCTCTTCAAGCACCGTAACTGTTACAAGTGCTCAAACCTTGTATGCCCATTGGACAGGAAAGTCAATCACTGTAACCTTTAACGCAAACAGCGGTAGTGTTTCCCCTGCATCTAAGACCGTAACCTACGCAAGCACCTACGGAGATTTACCCACACCTACAAGAAGTGATTATAACTTTGATGGTTGGTACACGGCAAAAAGTGGCGGAACCAAAATCACCTCTTCAAGCACCGTAACTGTTACAAGTGCTCAAACCTTGTATGCCCATTGGTCGAGTAATCCCTGCATAACCGGAGATACATTAATTACTATGGCTGACGGTAGTCAAAAGCCTATTAGCGATATAAGGTCAAACGAAAAAGTTTTGGCGTTTAATCACGAAACAGGAAAATATGAGTCTACCGACATTTTGGTTAATGTGAAATCAGCAACCGGTGAATACAATGAATGCAAACTGAATTTCAGCGACGGTACAAAAATCAATATTATTAATTCTCACGGATTATTTGATTACACTTTAAAGAAATATGTAGTGATTAGTGTTAATAATGCAAATGAATATATAGGACATCAGTTTGTGATTTATGATAAAAACAGCGGTGAAAATTCTACGGTTGTTTTGAAAGATTACATCGTTGAGAAAGTTGTGGAAACACCATATTCAATCATTTCAAAAAGAAATATCAATGTTCTTGCTAACGGGTTATTGACTGTAAGCGATGAAATTGAAGGACTTTATAATTTTATTGAATATGATGATAAATTAATGTATAACGAAAAGGATAAGACCAAAAAGATTGCCAAATATGGTATTTCAAATTATTCACAGTGGAGTGAATATTTCACCTATGAACAGTATCGTGGGTTCTTGCTTGATTATACCAATATCTCATTTGGCGAAGGTCTGACAACAAGAGAAAAACATATTTCTACATTTTTAGCCTTTTATAAATTTGTTGAGATTTTTTAAGGAGAATTTATGGTTAAGCATATTATTTTATGGAAATTAAAGGATGAATTATCCGAAATTAAAAAGAAAAGCGTAAAAGAAAATGCCAAGAAAGGACTTGAGTCCCTTCTTGGAAAGATAGACGGTCTTGAAAGTATTAAGGTTAATATATCCGGTCTTGAAACATCAAACTGCGATATGATGCTTGACAGCACCTTCGTGTCATTTGAAGCTTTAAAGGCATATTCCGTAAATCCTAATCATGTTAAGGTTGCCGACACCTATGTTCGCCCCTTCACAAAGGATAGGACTTGTCTTGACTTTGAAGAATAAAATATTTACCGCTTTTTTAAACTTCGTTTGATTTTCTCGTAAACCTCAATTACCTTTAGTTTATAGGTGTATTTTTCGGGCTTTGTGGCAATTTCAAATCCGGATTTTCCTACACACTTTAGTTTTTTCGAGGAGCTACCGAGGCAAACCGACGGATAAATAACGCACCACCAATTATGTCCCTTACCGCTACCTAAAGTAACGGTGAGGGATTTATAATTTCCTGCGGGAAGTGTAAAATCATCATAAACCCTTGTTTCAAAATCGGTATTATTTATTTCTGTTTTTGAAGAATAATCAAATCCGTTTTCGCTTAAAACTCTGTCGGCAGTTTGCTTAAACAGAGTTTTGTTTTTTTCTGCTTGGTTTTCGGTCTCTTTTAATGTGGTGCAATTTTTAAAAATATCTTCTCCTGCCTTAAGAACTGCATCTCGCACCTTTAGTTTAACCTCCTGGTCCTCCTTACGGTCCGAATCGGCTATTATATGTAGCCGTAATATATTTTTTCTTAAATCTTCACAGGCTGTATCAAATTTTGCAAAGCTTATTAAAACCGAAAATATCAGCCCGAATAAAACTGCTTTTTCAAGGTCTTTTAAATTAAAATTTTTCATATTAATCACCATTTCTTTCTAAGACACAAAATGCAATATAAAACCACTGAAATGGTGATTAATATCGCATCTGTTTCGGTTGCCTCCTAAGAGGCGAGAAACAGGCGTCTTTATTTTTAGCGTGATTTTTCACGCTACGCCTCCGTCAAAAGAATTATTGACGGCAAACGATAAATTTAAACAAAAAAATAGGACGATTTTTCATCGTCCTAAAGAATTTCTATTCCTTTGTCTTTAAACTCGGCAAAAAATGCGTTATGGTCTTCCCCTTTTAGTTTTAGGGCGACAGCCATAGCCTTTTCTTCATTTTCAAATATTCCGAAAACCGATGGACCGCTTCCCGAAAGTCCCACACCTAAAGCACCGTTATCTAAAAGCAGTTTTTTCTCTTTTTCGGTGTTGCAAACCGAATTAAACGCATTTGAAATATTGTCAAGTAAGCCTTGTTTGTCCTTATTTTCAATGCTCAAACAGGCGTTTTCCGTAAAGGCAATGTTTGAGGGGTTTTTATCAAGTTGGCTATACATTTCTCCGGTAGAAAGTTTTTTGCCGTCCTTAATAATAACAACAGGAAGATTTCCGATAAAGGTTATGGGAGAAACATTCTCTCCGATACCTCCCACTCTTGCCGTACCCCCTACAATACAAAAAGGAACATCGGCACCGATTGTACTGCCGATTTCTATTAGTTGCTTTGTGGAAAGCCCTGCACCGAAAAGTGAATTAAGCCCCACCAATACACCGGCAGCATCACTACTTCCTCCCCCCATTCCCGAACCTAAGGGAATATGGCTTTCAATGGTGATTTTAGCCCCGTCTTTAATTTCGGTGTAGCCGAAAAAAGCTTTTGCCGCAAGATAAGCTATACTTTCTTCACCCTTAACCTCACAGTTTGAAAAATCGACCGTTAAACAATCCGCTTTTTCAATTTCAATATTATCGTGAAGCGAAACAGACTGAAAAACAGAATCTAAAAGGTGATATCCGTTTTGCTTTTTTCCTACAATGTCAAGAGTCAGATTGATTTTCGCATTGGCTTTTAGCTTCATTCTTTCCTCCGAATAAGTTTAGTAACAATACCGAGCTTAAAACAATAAAAATACCGAAATATCCATAAATATCAGGATACTTATTATATTTTACTATATCCACAAGGGTTGCCACAACCGGCTCAACAGTAGCGATAATTATGGCTATACTCGGGCTTACGGTTTTAAGCCCTGACGAATACAGTATATAGGGCAAAACCGTATTGAAAAGCGCCATCAAAATAATAATTACAAGTGGCATATATCCCTTACAGTAAAGAGAAACGGTGTTGGCAAGTCCTCTATTTATGACAACGCAAGAGGAAACAAAGACAAAAACAAAGGCATAAAAATTAATTGTGAATGAATTATATCCTCTTTTAATAAGCATACTGCTGAAAATTCCGTACAAAGAATATCCGAAAGCAGTTAAAACTCCGTAAATAATACCTTTGCTTCCGATAGATTGAGCAGAACTTAAAGCGCCGGTAACAAAAGCGCATCCTACAATGGTGGATATACAACAAAAAGTTTTTAAAAAAGTAAATTTTTCCCCTAAAAAAATAATAGAAATAACCATTACAAATATGGGCGCAGTGTACATCAATACGGCGGCAACCGAGAGAGTGGTATATTTCATAGTTTGGTAGTAGCAAAAACAGAAAAAAGTTATGCTTAATATTCCTGTTGCCCCAAATAGCCACAAATCCTTTAACTTGATTTTAAAGAGGGATTTATCGTAAAAAAACATAAACAATCCAAGCTGGATTACGGTAAAAAATGCTCTTATAACAAGAATGTTCATTGACTCAATGCCAAAAGAGTTTCTAAGCGTAGTTACATAAAGTCCGGTAAGTCCCCAAAGAGATGCCGATATAAGTATAAAAATAAAACCTTTAGTTCGTTTCAAAAAATCTACATCCTTAAATCAGTTTGCCACTTTAAAATGATAGCCGTTGGTTGAAGGGGTAATTACCTCGAAACGGTATCCCATTTTTGTTAGGCCTTCTATAATTTTCGGCAAGGCCTCAACGGTGGTTTTCTTTGCCGAAGCATCGTGAAGCAAAACACAAATACTGCTTTTTCCCTTGGCTCGGGAAAGGGTGTTTGAGGTAATTTCCGATGCCGGTATATATCCGCTTCTATCCGCATCACCGGCACAAACATTCCAATCTATATAGTTATATCCCATTTCCGGCATCATTTTTGAAAGCTTTGTCATAATGCCTACATTATATTTTTTGCTGACTAAATTATTGCTTCCTCCCGGGAAACGGATGATTTGTACCTTTTTTCCGATTTGCTTTTCAACCTTTTTTGAAATCGACTGTAAATCAAGGAGATAGTTTTTGGTGCTTGAATATATGTAAGAATACTCGTGAGAATTAGAGTGTAACCCTATGGCGTGGCCTTCCTTCTCCATTCGTTTAAGCAGTGTCATATCCCCTGTGCCTATAACAAAAAATGTTGCCTTAACATTGTATTTTTTAAGAATGTCAAGTACTTTCGGAGTGTGTTTTGAAGGGCCGTCATCAAAGGTTAAATAACATACATTTTTAAGCTGTTTTGCTTGTTTTTCCTTTGGCAGGGTTAAAACGGCTTTTATTTTTTTTGTGGTTTCGGCACTCGCCTTGTCGGCTTTTTTCTGTGCCTCGGCTTTCGCCTTTTGCTGTTGCGCCTTTGTCCGAGCCGCCTTTTTATCGGCAAGCTCGGTCAATTGGCTCTTAAGAGATGCATTTTCACTTGAAATGCTCTCAATTTCCGATTGCATTTTTCCTGCATCGCTTTTATATTTGTCAATTTGTGAAGCATTTTCCTTAATAGTGGAAGAATACTCGCTTATTGTTGCATTAGCGGAAGAAAGTTCCTTTTCCTTATCAGACAAATTTTTGTTATACGCCGTGGTTTTTGACGACATTGAAATAATAAGGGAAACAACAGTAACAATTAACAAAACAATAACCGCATACAAGATAATGGCAAATCTTGATTTCATATAATCCTTCATACAAACTCCTCCGAAAAACATTGTAACACCATTTTCCACAAAAATCTACAAAAAAATCATATCAATTTTCTAACTTTTTTGATACACTTTTGACATTTTCTCAAAAAAGTATTACAACCTATTAAATATTATGTTATCCGGGGTATTCGGTAGAATTTTTGGTGAAAAAATATAAAGGCCTCGCCCATAAAAGCAAGACCTTTAAAAACAAAACTCTTTATTTTTCTTTATAAAATGTTTCAATAACGGTTTTTGTAACCGATTCGTTATCCGGAATAAATTCTCCCCACTGTTTTCCCATTTTCATTTCGCCCTCAATGGAAGAGTATTGCAGCGAATTGCCCATATCCTTTGAAAGACAACTGCTTACAAGATATGTTATTTGTGAAAGAGAAAGGTCGGAAGTTACATAAGGAGTCATAGCCTTATAATAACCCGTAAGTCGTGTGAATTTTTCCATTAGTTTATTACCCGCAGTAGAGACAAAAGCATTTAAAAACTGTTTTTGCCTTGCCAAACGGTTGACGCTTCCGTCTAAATCCTCGGAACGGGACTGAATATAATTAATTGCGTCCTGACCTTTAAGGGTTATTTCGGTTCCCGGAACACATTTTCTATTGCTCTCAAGTTCTACTTTTTCAATAGGATTAAGAGTAACTCCGCCGATTTTATCGGTCAAGACGGAAACACCCTTTAAATCCACTGCAACATAGGAAGAAACATTGATTCCCAAAAGATAACGGCTAACCGCAAGTTTTGTGTTCTCACAGGATTTTTCGTTGGTATCTCCGTAGGCATAAGAAAGACATATTTGCTCTTTCCTTGTTTCGTTAAACTTACCGGCTGCGGAATAAACATTTACATCGGTGATTGTTTCACGGTTTATGGGGATTATCTTTACGGATTTGGTTTCGGTGTCAACGGCGGCAACAAAAATACTGTCGGCTTGACCGTTTTTTCCGTATCCTGAATTTTCGGACATATTTTGCTTATCAACGCCCATAAAAAGTACCGATACAATATTATTGTTTAACACATAATCCTTGCCGTTATAATTCACGGTATCCTCGGAAATTTTCAGATTATCGGTTTCGGATGCGGTAATCCCCGAATCGCCCTTGTGAAATTCTAATTTTCCCTTTTTGTAAAGAATTATAAATGTAGAACAAAGACCGATAATAACTGCCAAGATGACCGATAGGATTATCAACAAAACTTTCTTTGACTTTTTATTATGCTTTCTCATAAATAAACAGTCCTCTTAAAAAATTCAAACCAATTCATAACCGCCGACAGGACGGATTTTCAGCGGAACGAAAGCACCTTTTCCGAATACATCCTCAATCATATCACGGTATCCGTTTATCATATCGTTTGGTATGTAGCACTGTATCGTACCGGCAAAACCGCCACCGTGAACACGACAGGCGCCGAGTCCCTTAAGATACTGTTTTGTAAGGGCAATGGCAAGGCAAAGTCCCTGCTCATTAATATTTGATGTGGAATAAAGATTTTGAAGATACTTATACGAGGAGTTGCCGGAGGATGTAACAAGTTTAAAGAATGTCTCAAAATCAGCATCAATCAAGGCCGCCTTTTGGTCTTCAACCCTTTTGCTTTCGTTAAAATAATGGAAAGCACGAAGAACGGCTCTGTCTCCGCAAACCTTGCGAAGCTGACCGATACTTTCGTAAAACTCATCCTCACTGACATTTCTTAGGTGTTTTTTATTTCCTAAAAATTCGCTGACTGCCCTCATATCTTCGGTAATGTCGGCATAATCTTGGGTTAAATCGGCATGATTTCCGCCGGTGTCAACAACACAAAGAGTATAGCCGGATTTGGAAAAATCAACATCAATCTTTTGAACCTTGGGATTAGCAGGGTCAAAAAAATCAGCATAGGTGAAACCGCCCACACTACTTGCCATTTGGTCAAGCAGTCCACAGGGTTTGCCGAAGTATTCACATTCTGCAAACTGTGAATACTTTGCGATATTTACGGCATCAACAGAAGAATTGTTATATAATCCGTTAATTATGTTTGCCACCAAAACTTCAAAAGCGGCTGAAGAAGAAAGACCTGAACCCTTTAATACATTTGATGTAGTATAGGCATCAAATCCGCCGATTTTGTTTCCTTTGTTTTTAAAGGCAGCACAAACACCCCTTATCAGGGAAGCGGATTTTCCTTTTTCCTTGGCATCAATCAAAAGACTGTCAAGCTCAACAATATCCATAGCGTAGCCTTCAGACTTAATACGGATAATATTCTCATCATTTGCACTGACAACGGCAATTACATCAAGGTCCACACTTCCTGCCAACACACAACCGTGTTGATGGTCGGTATGATTTCCGCCCACCTCGGTTCTTCCGGGAGCAGAAAACAGTCTTAAATTATCCCTGTCTCCGAAAAGTGATGTAAAGGAATCCGTGGCCTTGGCATATCGTTCGGCAGCCTTTTTATTATCGGTATAAAGAAGAGAAAAACTTTTATCAAAACCCCCTGAAAGGATTTTTGTCTTGAGTTCGGTATTATTCATTAAAATCACCTATTATAGTTTTGAAACTATATCCAAAGTATCTCTTGCAATAGCAAGTTCTTCATTAGTCGGGATAACAAATACATCAACACCGCTGTCGGCAGTGGAAATCTTAACCTCTTGACCTCTGAGCTTGTTGAGTTCGCCGTCAATCTTAACATTAAGGAAGCCTAAGTTTTCACAAACATATTGGCGAAGTCCCGGGTCATTTTCACCGATACCGCCGGTGAAAGCAATAGCATCAACGCCGTTCATAGCGGCAATATACTGACCTACAAACTTGAGGATTTGATAGCGTTGCATACTTGTGGCAAGTAATGCTCTCTCGTTTCCTTCTTTTCCGGCTTTTTCAATATCACGGTTATCGTTTGAAACACCCGAAATACCAAGCATACCGGATTTTTTATTACAAATGGTGTTAATATCGGCAGCCGAAAGGTTATCCTTTTCTGCAATATAGGTTAAAGCGGAGGGGTCGATGGTTCCGCTTCTTGTTCCCATCATAAAGCCGTCAAGTGGGGTAAAGCCCATAGAAGTATCAACGCAAACACCGTCTTTAATAGCAGTGATTGAGCAACCGTTTCCTAAATGGCAGGTAATAATTTTAATGTCTTTTTTATCCTTGTTCTCAAGAACGGCAACACGGTCGGAAACAAAGTGGTGTGATGTTCCGTGAGCACCGTATTTTCTAACCTGATATTTTTCATAATACTCATAAGGAAGAGCATACATATAAGCCTTCGGCGGCATTGTTTGGTGGAAAGATGTATCAAAAACAACAACCTGAGGAATTTTCTCACCAAAGGTTTTGATACAAGCCTTAATAGCCAAAACATGAGCCGGATTGTGCAAAGGAGCCATAGCACCCAAATCGGAAATATCCGACAAAACCTTATCGTTTACAAGACAAGAGCCTTTAAATATAGCACCGCCTTGTACTATTCTATGACCGATTGCCGAAATTTCATCAAAGGAATCAATAACCTTTGCTTCGGACTTTGTCATAGCGAAAACTACTGCTTCAAAAGCCTCGCTATGGGTAGGCATCGGAGTTTCTGCCTCGTATTTTCTGCCATCGGCAGCCTTATGTGAAATACAACCGGTAACGCCGATTCTTTCACATAATCCTTTTGCAAGTACTTCTTCGTTATCCATATCAATAAGCTGATATTTAAGGGATGAACTTCCTGCGTTTACAACAAAAATTTTCATAACTTTCTTCCTTTTTAAAGTATTTAATAGTTGAAGACTGTAAAAATATATGGTAAAATATATTACAGTTTCTTATCTTTACTATAATACATTATTCTTTTGGATTTTTCAAGTGCTTTTTAAGGCGGTGATAGGTAATGGGTACGGTGGGAATTATAGCAGAGTTCAATCCTTTGCACAACGGTCATAAAAAACTGATTAATTATGCAAAGAAAAACGGTGAAACGGTGGTTTGCACCCTTAGCGGAAATTTTGTCCAGCGGGGAGATACAGCCATTTTCCCGAAACAAAAAAGAGCCGAAGCTGCACTTAAAGCCGGAGTTGACATTGTTTGCGAAATGCCGGTGCTTTGGTCTATGTCCACTGCGGGAAATTTTGCCCTTTGCGGGGTGTGGCAGTTATATAATTTAGGTTGTGATAAAATTCTTTTCGGTAGCGAGTGCGGAGATATAAAGCTTTTAACCGAAACGGCGGATATACTTCTCTCGGACGAATTTTTTTCATCAGTTACCGAAAAAATGAAAACCGGAATAACCTTTGCCGTAGCAAGAGAAGAAGTTGCCACCGAGCTTGGTGTAAATCCTGAAATTCTATCAAAGCCAAATAATAATTTGGGCGTTGAATATATAATTGCCGCAAGAAATTTAAGATTGCCTATTGAGTTTGATACCATAAAGAGAGAGGGTAGCGGACATGATAGCCCCGATTATGCTCCCAACTATGTTTCTTCATCCTTTGTAAGGGATAAAATAAAAGAGGGAAATGTGGGATACGGCGAAAGATTTATGCCCCTTGAAACAAGAAGCAGTATTAATCCCGATTTGGTTTCGGATATCGGTCGTATAGAAAATGCAATTTTAGGCATTTTGAGAATGAAAACCCAAGAAGACTTTAAAAATCTTCCCGATTTAAGCGAGGGAATTGAAAATAAACTTTATTTTTCGGTGAGGGTTGCCAAAAGCCTTGATGAACTTTATGATTCCGTAAAGAGCAAAAGATATACCCTTGCCCGTGTCAGACGGCTTGTGCTTTCGGCAGTTTTGGGATTTGATAAAAAGTTCTTTATGGTGCCACCGCCGTATATTCGCATTTTGGGATTTTCAAAAAAAGGCGAGGAGCATATTAAGGACTTTGCCTCCATTGTCCCGGTTATAGCAAGGGTTTCGGAAATAAAGGATTTGGGAAGGGATGCATTGGAGGTTTTTGAAACCGAATGCAGGGCAACCGACCTATACTCTTTATCATTAAAATTACCGCAGGAATGCGGTCTTGAATACAAATATAAATTTTTAAAAACGGAGTGATAGCGTGAAAATTCACGCTAAAAAATATAAAGACGCCTGTTTCTCACCTCTTACGAGGCAACCGAAACAGAGGCGATATAACAATCACCATTTCGGTGGATTTTTATCGCTTTTTGTGTCTTAAAGAAAGAAATGGTGATTATTATGATTAATGTTAAGGAAGAATCAAGCTACAAGGATTACGGAAGGGTTGTTTCAATTTCCAACGGCAAAATCGAAGCAAAGGTTACGGTTGATTTAGGTCCTCGTATTATATTTTTCGGAAGAGTCGGAGGACAAAATATTATGAACGATAACCGCCCTTTCTTCGGCACTTTAACCGATGAGGTTTTTGAAAACCATTTCGGAAAGGGTACATTTTGGGAGAATTTAGGCGGTCATAGAATTTGGACATCCCCCGAAAGCTATCCCGAAACCTATAATCCCGATAACTATGAGGTGAAATATCAAGTTACCGAAAACGGTGCTTTGTTTACTCCTAATCCCGAGATTGCCAACGGTCAGCAAAAGACCCTCGAAATAAAAATGTCCCAAGGCAACGAAATGCAGGTTATTATGCATGTAACAAATATTTCGGATAAACCGCAGGAATTTTCCATTTGGGGACTTTCGGTATCAGCTGTCGGCGGTACCGCAATAATTCCTATGAATCAAAACGATACGGGACTTTTGTCCAACCGTGTTATTTCGGTTTGGCCTTATACCGATTTAAGCGATGACAGAATTTTTTACGGCAAAAGATATATAACACTTCGTCAGGATACCACAAGAAAAAATCCGATTAAATTAGGTTTTGATATTAACTGCGGTAAAATCCACTATGTTTTAGGTAATGAGGTTTTCACAAAGTCTTACGAAACTCTGCACCCCACTGCGAAATATCCCGATGGCGGCTGTTCTTTTGAAACATACAATAATGACGGATTTATCGAGCTTGAATCTTTAGGCGAACTTAAAACCGTAAATCCAAACGAAACAAGCGAACTTACAGAAACCTGGACAATTTCCGATAAGCCCTGCGATGTTGACTTTAGAAACGACAACTCGGTTGATGCGTTTTGCAAAAAACTCTGATATGTAGGAGAAACGGCTGTGAAACTTGAAAAAACCGATTCACTTAAAAATATTGCTTCTTATAAAATTGAAGGTTTTATCATTGATGTGTGTGAAAGCCGAAATGACGAAAATATTATTGAGTTTTATTTAAGTGAAGAAAGATTGGCTTTTGTCTTCTTTATGTTCGGCATCGCAAAGGATGTTCTAAAGGAAAGTGGGCAAAGTTTGGAAGAAATAATTATAAACAATGCCCCAAAAAGCATTGATTATTATATTGCGAAATTCGGTGGAACACTACTTAAAAATCCCTTTTCGCAAGAATAATTTTTAAGAGAGGAGTGCAAAAAAATGGAGAGAGAAAAGGTACTTGAAGCTATGCGTAATGCCGGTAAGCCTGTTTCTGCAGGTGAGGTAGAAAAACTTTCGGGTCTTGACCGCAAGACGGTTGATAAGGTTTTCGCCCAGCTTAAAAAAGAAGGCGCCATCGTTTCCCCCGTTCGTTGTAAATGGGAACCGGCTGAATAATCTAAATATTTATTTTTCTTCTCCCTTTTTTAAGGGAGATTTTTTATTGAAAAACAAAAATCCCCCAAGACTTTTTCGATACAATTATTATTGACTATTCGTAACGAATATGATAATATTATTTCGGTGATAATATGGAAACAAGGAACACTAAAATAATCACCGGTTCAGCCGGTGGAACTGCATCAAAGTCTTCAAAAACATACAAAATATCAATTCCGTCTAAATGGGTTAAGGAATTATCCTTAGAACAAAAAAATATTGTTATTGTTTTTGACGGTAAATCAATAACGATAAAACCGAAAGAAACATTAAACGAATTTATCAGCGCCAAACAGAATATGGGGCACAAACTAATGATGATAAAGGTTTTTGAGAAAGATACTTTGCGCTCCGCTATTTGTGCTGATTTCACGGATAAAACCGTGATTCATAAAGATTATACCGATAATGCTATTAAGACTCCTTTTGGAAATAACACCAATCCTTCGTTTGAGGATTTTGAGGATTATTTAAAAGAAAGATGCATATCTGAAAACAGAGCCGGTTTGCAAGAATATTTAGATGTATTAAATCTTGACAAATTTGACCCTATTGAAATTATTAAGAAAACTAAAGGAATTATGGCAGAAGATAATTTTCATCTCGAACCGGAGGAATTACAATGTCAATAAAACTTGTGTCAAACGAAAAAATAGCCGAAACCTCATCAAAAGGCAACCAAGAAAAATGGTATGATAGGGATACGGATTCATGGTATAAATTAGATATGTTCGGCTATGAGAGTTTAACCGAAACAGTTTGTTCCGAACTTTTAGAAAAGAGCAATATTGAAAAAGAAACACCATTTACATTTGTTCGGTATAATATGACAAAAGTGAATGTTCACGGTAAAGACAGAACGGGATGTGTAAGTAAAAATTTTCTAAAACATGGGGAATCAATAATCACCTTAAATCGTTTGCTTAGTTTGAATTTAGGTTATCCACTTAAAGAAAAACTAATAAAAATTTCAAGTGATAAGAAACGTATTAAATACATGGCTGACGCAGTAGCAGAAATAACAAATCTTACTGATTTTTCGGCATATCTTACTCTTGTTTTTGAGATTGATTCATTATTTATAAACGATGATAGGCACCTAAACAATATTGCAGTAATTGAAAAAAACGGCAAATATTCTTACTGTCATATTTTTGATAATGGTGCCGGACTTTTATCAAATACTCAGTTTTCACCGCTTGATATAAATCCAAAAGGACTAATTTGCGAGGCCATTGCACGACCTCTCGGAACAACATTTACAAGACAAATGAATTCGGCGCGTTCCTTGTTCGGACCAGTTTTAATGATAAATAAATTCACAAGAAATGAAATTTTTTCAACTGTAAATCCACTACTTGAGTATTATTCTGAAAGAGACCGCGATTTAATCTTAGAAAGAATAGAAGAATGTATCTTAATAAGGCAAAGTAGATTTAACTGACCCAATAGATATGCTTGAGCCGTATACAAGCAGTGATAAACTCAGAGGAACTTTTGCTGCTTTTGAATTAGGTGCAAATATCGGACATATTTCTTTTGAAAATATAGAATTAAAACTATACAAAGAAAAATACCCACTCTCATATTTGCTTTGTATTGGACCTAAATCTGTATTGGTAGAAAATAAAATCGAAATTTTTGACCCTTATCTTTCATCGTCCGTTAAAGAATTATACTTAAAAGATATTATTGTTAACGAAAAAAAGACAGAAGATTTTTCTAAATTACTAAAAGAAATCAATTTTGAAAATATTAACAACGACGGATTCTCTACCGCTTCCGGAAAAATACAAGATATAATTATCAAATAACAAAATTTTCCACCGCGAGTATCCATTGCCACCTCACCCAAACTACATTTTCTAAATGAGATTCAAAAATGTAGAATATGGTTATACTTTAAAACTTAATACGAAAATTCCAAAAGCCGATGGCGTATTTCTAAATTACGCTGTCGGCTTTTGTTTTATATATACTTTTATACTTTTTTGTAAGTAGGGCGGATATAAACTTAACAAAATTCTTATGAAAGATGGCGATAAAAGAAATATAAAAATCCACAGAGGATGTGATTTATATGTCAGACACATTTTGGATGATAGCTATTATTGTCGGTTTGTTTAATGAAATTAAAAGCGGAAATACGGAAAAGCTTTCGCTATTTTCGCCTAAACAATCCTCGCCGAAAATCTCTATTGCTTCGCTTAAAGTCTTGCCATTTAGCTTTCCATTAGCAACTACGGACTATCAGTCCTTATAGCAAGACAAAAACCAAGCTTCTGCGCTGTTTTCCTTATTGCTTTCAAAACCGTCGTTTTTTATAATGTTCCATATTTTATTTTTACATCCACTCTTTTTTATCAGATATCCATTTTTTGAAAAAGTCGCTTTGGCTAAAAAGCTTATCCCACACCGGCTCTAAAAAAATTGTAATTTTGTCCATTACCAACGAAAACGGAATATCCGGATTGTGGAGTGTTTTGAGAAAATATCTCCACTTTGTTTGCATTGAGTCATCGTTTACGAGCGCTTTTACACGCTCAAAACTGTTAACATCATACTCAGTACCTCTTTTACCGAGAGTTTGTTTTATTGCGGTCAACAATTTTTGACCATCAAAATCAAAGATTTCAGAAAGATAATAGATATCGTAAAAGTCCTTCATTCTACCGGTCAGTTCAAAGCGCTGCAAAATTGCATCAAACTTCTCGGCAATCGTACTTTCAAGAGAATATGTCATAATCTCAGGAGAAGCAAAACTATCAAGTTGAGTTTTGATGCTTCTTGCTTGGGCACAAGGAATTATCACATCATCTACACCCACATCGATATTGAATGGAACACGAATGTTTTTGATGTACCCTGTTATTTGAGTGCTTATTCCGTGATACTTGCGATGTTCGGCTATCGGTTCTGTCGGTTTCGCCTTAAAAGTAATGAAATCATTTCCGGTCGGTACGGATAGTATATCATCTATTATCTCATCCATTAGTTTCATATCATTTGAAATTCCACGCAGCAGAAAATCAACATCGACTGTAGCACGGCTTTCAAAATTCGTAAGAGTGTATATAAACAATCCGCCTTTCAATATGAAATTGTCTTTATATTTTGAAGCAGACAGTTTTCGAAGAAATTCTTCCTGAAAGAAAAGCTGAAGGCACTGCTGATAACTAATTCCATTTTCTTTTGCTTTATTTTTAAGTTTTGCGAGTACCGATGCTGCAATATCCGGCATTAAAGCCACACTCCTATCAAATTTTTAGCAAGTGAAGCGCATCGGAGTTTTGTTGCATATTCCATAAGTTTGGGAATATTTTTTGATGTATCACTCACATAATTTTGAATTGCTTTATTGAATATCTCTTTATCCATCTTATTACGGTAACGAAGACAATCGCAGATTACTCTTTCTTTATCATACATACGAACCGGACTTTCATCAATAATACATTCGCATATACCAAGTTCAAGAATATCCGACGCAACATAATACGGCTTAATAAACGGATAATCAATATTAAAACGCGATTTGTTTGAATGCTTACTTACGGCAATATGCCATTCTACCGGTGTGCGATCACTGTATCCGTAGTAGCAAAGCGCTGTATTCATACATAAAATTCCATCCGGAAACAACCGACTAAGAGTTGCAACCTCGCTAAAGTTTTGATTATCAACCCATATATAATAACCGGTGCGCACTTTTTCTATATAACCTTTCTCCAATAAGAAAGATATATCGGCATAATATATTTTTTCTTTAGTCAATTGGGAAGTCCGCATCATTCCGTTATTTTTAAGAAAGATTTGCTTTATTGATTCAACATCTCGCATTACTATACTCCTCTAATATTTTACCAAACGACACCTATAAGCGGATGATTTAATATAAATATATTATATCCGTTTTTATAAAAAGTCAATATTAAATTTAACTATTTTGCAATTACAAGCGGACAGTTTAATAACAAAAGATTTATGCATATCTAATTGTCGTTATATAATACAAAATCAAAATAAATTATTGGCAAACCAAAAGAGGCCTAACGCACATTTTGCGTCTCGGCCTCATTTTTTAATATAATTAGAAATCCTAATGCCATTTCTTACTGAATTATTCCAAAATAATTAAAAGCGTCAATAATTGCTTCCTCACATTTTTGAGTACACTTTGGAACTTTATGTCCTTCAGCGCCTTTATAATAATTCGTTCTTTTATCTATGTTAAGTTTTTCTTTTACCTGAGCAATATTTAACGACGAAATCTTGAAACCGTATTTCTCAGATACATAGTTCTTTATTTCAGAATAAGTTGCTTTGTTTGATACCCGTTGAGCAATATCTTTAACATCAATATCAAATTCTATAAAAGTATCAACCTTTTTCCTACCTAAAAGCGCAACCGTTTCCACATGGCTCGGTTCTCTAACAAGTAACGCATTTCATACCCACTGTACAAGGGAATGGTGGAACACCTATTTTCGCCCTAAAATGGGTATGTCGAACCGATACTAGTGTTGAGTTGCCTTATTGCTCGTATAGGCAAATAAGGTAAATCTATGCTACCTAAATTTCAATTTAACGGTTCAACCCTCTGAGAGATTATGCCGAAACTCTTGCACATTATATACATCTTTACTTACCCGGTACTAAATCAATCATCCTCATCATCTCGGTGTAAGGTATTCCCTCGGATGAGGAGATGGAGTATGCATACTTTCCGGCAGTCCAGATTGCCAAATATGCTTGGTCATCATTTCCTTTGATTGTAACTACATTCTGACCAATCGTCTCTTTCTGGATTTGACTGTACTCATTGTAGTCTCCGGATATGTCCTCTTCGCTCTCAGCGACCCGGTAAGTAATCGCATTATCATCACCGACATATTCAATTTGTGCAAATAAGTCAAACCACCAAGTATATGAACACGCAACACTTTCGAACGGAATGTCTGAAAGTTCATTGATGGTAAATCCGGCGTATTGGGACAGTTCATCGATGTCTCTACATTCGATAATCTCGTTTGTTGCCATAAGGTCATCCTCCATTGGCTTATCCGTATTCAAAATACCCGGAAGCGCTGTTACACATAAAAGTACGATTGCTGCACAAGCTGCCAGGGTACTCATGCGTTTCCAGTTCGGAAATGTCAAAACCTTCTTTTCTCTTTTAGAGACTTTTTCTGATACATTGGCAAGGATGCGTTCCCGCATTCCATCGGTTACTTCTACTTTTTCCATAATATCATTATATTTCAAAGTCATACGCCTCCCTTAACACCTCTTTTAATTTTTCTCTTCCTCTTTTAAGGTCCGAACGCACGCTGCTCTCATTTCTGCTTAGTATCTTGCTGATTTCTTTGGTTTGATAGCCTTCATGATAAAATAGATGTATGACTTCGCGATATTTGGACGGCAACTGTTTCACTGCATCCCACACGAAGGAGAGATCTTCTCTCTCTTCCATAACCAGAGTTTCTTCCAGTTCATCGGTTTGGCGGATACGATTGTAATCAATTCTGTTTTTGCTCAGATTTACAGCAACTCTTAACAGCCATGCTTTTTTATGATCATCACTCTCAAATCTTTGCGTCGTTTCTATATATTTGATCAGAGTTTCCTGAAGAATATCCTCTGCATCACTCATATTATGAAGATAGGAATATGCCAGTCTGAGAATTGAATTACCGTAGTTGTCCAGAACCGCCTCAACATCGGCAATCCCGTTCTGATCTGTCTTTGATTCCACAGCTGGACAAGGTGCATCGACTACTTCTGAAAATAAAGATGCCCTTATCCAATATAACAGTCGTCGTAACCATAACACTACCGTCGGTGAATTATATGCTGTTTGAGATATTACATAGTCCATTATGTTTCCTCATATTACTGATCAAGGGACATGCCGAGTAAGACATGCCCAAAGCCCTGTGTTAATTCATCTGCTGAATGATAGTAGTAACACTTTCTGCACTCATCTCAGGAGCCGAAACTACATAAGAGAATCCTCCATCAGTCCATGTTGCCAAAGAAACCGAACCATTATTACCTTGCATGGTTACATTATAGGAAGCTATGGTCACCTGATTTGATTCAGCGTAATCATTATAATCTCCGCTAATATCCTCCGTTCCGACACCCTTACGAAGATGAATGGTGTCATCTTCCTCTGATTCCTCCGCATCATCCGCTTTCTCGTAAATGACTTCGATCAGTTCCTTATCCATGTTCTGGACCCAAGCGATCTTATAACCTTCGATTTCCTCAGGAATTCCAAAAGAAAAACCTGCATTTTCCTCAGCCTCCTTAATATCGGAGCACTCTGTCCAGGGATTGGGAATCTGAACATTTTCTTCTACAGAAGCAGTGGTTTCAGAGGAAGCATTCGGTTTTACTTCATTCTTCCCGGAATTATTGCCTCCGCAGGCTGCCAGAGACAGCACCATTACCATACATGCCACGATTGCGATTACTTTTTTTGCTCTCATATTGTTTTGTCCTTTCTGTACTTATAATTGATCAGGTCACTTGCCTGTCTATCTTATATACAGATGACAAGATCAAAATGTTGCAAAAAAATGTAGAATCCCACAATTTTTGAAAATAGTAATTCGATTGAATTCTGTCGTGACAGGACAACTTATAATTTTATCTCTCTATCATGAGTTCAGCTATGTAATCGGATTCTAATTCAATTACTCGTTTTTATCTGCTCTCCGTCTGGGAAGATAAACGACTGCTCAAGGGTTACACCCATATCATATACCATTTAGAACCACCTATCATTCAATATCTTTGTCTACTCAACTTATTCTCAATACTTTTATCTACCCAACTATAAAATTCAGATAGATTTTCCTGGGTTTTTCTTGCTTTTTCAGGATTTGGTTTTCAATACCCAAAACACCGAAAAGCCTTATATTTCAAGCATTTTCACACTATCAATTATGTACTTTAGTCAACAGAACCACACTCTCCACATGAACTGTTCTCGGGAAGAGGTCAAAGGGGGTGTACTCTGATAATTCGTAGCCGTTTTCACCAAATTCTTTAATATCCCGTGCGAGGGTAGATGGGTCGCAGGAAACATATACTACTCTTTCGGGGGAAAAGTCCCTTGCAATTATACCGATTAGTTCCTTATCGCAACCCTTTCTCGGCGGGTCCACAATTACCACATCCGGCTTTAACTTTTCTTTACTCAAGGTTTGGGCTGCCTTTAGGGCATCACCGCAAATAAATCGGGAATTTTCTATTTTATTGTTTTCGGCATTTATTTTTGCATCCTCAATAGCCGACTCCACAATCTCAACACCGATTAAATTTTCGCAGTCATTTGCCATGGTAAGACCTATTGTGCCGGTACCACAGTACAAATCAAGTACCGTCTTTCCCTTAGGCTCGGCATATTCCTTCGCCTTATTGTAAAGAAGCTGTGCCATATCCCTATTAACCTGATAAAAAGAATTGGGAGAAATGCGAACCGAAACACCGCAAATAGTATCCTCTATGTAGGGCTTACCGAATAAAACAATATTATTTTTTCCCAAAACAACATTATTGTTTTGTTTGTTAATGTTTATTTGTATGGATTTTAGGTTTTCACCCATACTTTCGGTTAATAGCTTAATCAGTTGGTCTTTTTTCGGAATGTTATCGCCGTTTATCACTATTACAACCATTATTTCGGTCAAGTTATGATTACTTCGCACATAAAGATGTCTCACAAGACCTTTTTTTGTTTCCTCACAATATGCCGAAATGCCGAAAGATTTCATCCATTCCTTTAAAGCCCTTGATGCCATACTGTATATTTCGGGTTGTAACAAACAGTCCGATGTGTTTATTATCCTATGAGAATGGTTGGCAAAAAAGCCCACTTCACCGTTTTGGTCAACAGGAAACTGTGCTTTGTTTCTATATCGGTTTATCTTCATATCGGAAACTATTTTTTGGGGCTTGATTTTAATATCCGCCAAACGGTTAATACAATCTTCCACCCTCTTTTGCTTAATTGCAAGTTCGCTTTCGTAGGAAATGTGCCTGTATGCACAACCGCCGCACTTTGAAAAGCAATCGCAATCAGGCTCTATGCGAAAAACCGAGGGCTTAATAATCTCTAAAAGTTTGCCTATGCAATAATTCTTATTAACCTTTATTATCAACACCGACACAAAATCACCAACAGCGGTATTAGGCACGAAAACAACTGTATTATCGTGTCTGCCGAGACCGTTTCCCGTATCTGTAACATCGGTTATTTCTATTTTAATTATATCGTTCTTATTCATCAATATTTTCTTCGTTGCCTTCGATAGAGCCTTCCTGGAATAAGGAAATACCTCTACGGCAATCATAGAAACCTCCGTTTACGGCATCAATGGTAACGCCGTTAATACTTAAAACATTTGAATCCATCCATACTGCGTCCACATTATCAAGTCCGGTTTGCCAAAATATGTTTGAGGTTTTTTTAGGAGTTTTAAGTTCTCCCCGAACGGCAGTACCGATTTTATTGCTGACTCGGTATATATTAAGTACATTTTCGCCTGTGGGCGATGCCACTGAGTTTATAAACTCCCCCTTCGGCAAATCGTTAATATCCGAAAAAACAGTGCCTTTAATAGAATAAAAAAGATTAACAACGACTGTTACAAAGGCTAATATATATACTGCTGCAATGGCGATATTCTTTTTCATATAACAGCCCTCCTTATTTTACTAAAAAACCGGAGAAAAAGTAACTTTATTCATATTCTCCAATGTTTCATTATATTGCTCAACAGCACATCTTGAGTGAACGGTGTAAACACCCACTAAAATGGGAAAGGTGAAAATTACGGGAACAAAAAGGAAAGACAAAAGAATATACCCTATCATACTGCAAACAAGGTACAGAAAATCAACCTTTGTTCTTCTTGAAATGACACAGGAAATATTAAGAGTTTTTAAGCAGTCGGTTTCACTGTTGCACACGAAAATATATGGCGAAAGATAATATTTTAAATTAACTAAAACAAATACTATAAAACCGATTGCCAGGGCAAAATCTCCGATAACCGACAAAATAGGGGTCCAAATAGGTGTTGCCGTTCCTATTTTATCGTAAATTTCGGGACTTGAAAAAGCCGTAAGCAACAAATAGGGAATCGCTAATATAACAGCAGAGGATAAAAGTCTTACGGTAAGTTTAATAATAAACCCCAAACATTTTATATATGTTTTTTTATCGGAAAAATAGTAAAACACACTAACCGGATTGCCTACACAATTGTTATTTACAAGACAAAAATATCTTACCACCCCTAAAAGCAAAGGGAACATCATAAAAATATCAAACACAAAATTTAATAAAACTCCAAAATAAACATTAATAATCCCGGATAAAATATTGGTCATAAAAAACAATACAAGGTTTGAAAGCGAAAAAATCAAACAAACGGTAATTGATGCCAACAAATTATCCTTAAATATTTTTTTGGCGGTGTTTTTAATAGTAGATGAGTTGGGCATTTAATTTATTCTCCTTTAAAGCAGTTTTAATTTTGCATAGTTTGCCATTATTTTTTTGGTTCCCTTTTCTTCAAAGGCTATTTCAAGCAAGGTGTCGTTTGACATAGGTGTAACCTTTATTATCATACCCTTTCCGAATACCTTATGTTCAACGGTTTGTCCGGCTTTGTAGCTTTGTGTATTTGTATTTTCGGTTTTCGGAGTGGTCGTTCTTCTTCCGAAATCAACCGTAGATTTTCCGGTTTCCCCACTGTATCCGCCGAAATCGTCAAAGTAATAATCCTTTCGTTGGTATGACGAATTATTGCCGGAATATCCTATGCGAGAATTTCCGTAAACCGAGGTTACCGATGCGGTTTCGTTACAATATTCTTTCGGTATTTCACCTAAAAATCTTGAGGGCATATTTCGTGTAGTAGAGCCGTAAAGCATTCTTGTGGAAGCGGTGGTAATATGAAGATTTTTCTTGGCTCTCGTTATGGCAACATAGGCAAGTCGCCTTTCTTCCTCTATTTCTTCGTTTCCGCCGTAAATTGATTGACTTCCCGGGAAAATACTTTCCTCCATACCCACAATAAATACATTTTCAAACTCAAGCCCCTTGGCAGAATGTATGGTCATCATAACTGCTCTGTCCTGACTTTCGTCCATAGAGTCAATATCGCTGACAAGGGCAATTTCCTCTAAAAATGCCGAAAGTGTAGGCTCGTCGGTTTCTTCCTCATAATTCTTAATGGTGGAACCTAATTCTTTAACATTTTCGGCTCTGTCTTGAGATTTCGGGTCGGAAGTATCGGTTAGAAGCATATCCATATAGCCTGTTTTATCAAGCATTTCCTCGAACAGTTCGCTTATGCTGAGCTCGTAAGCTTTTGCCGATAAATCTTCTATGATTTTGCAAAAATCTTTTAATTTTGCCGATGCTCTTGAAAGCATAGGATAATCCTCAGCCGACTTAAAAACTTCAAAAAGCGATAAAGAAAGTTGCTGTGCAATATCCGTAGCATATCCTACGGTGGTATCCCCTATTCCTCTTTTAGGCTCGTTAATTATTCTTTTAAGCCTAACATCATCCTTAACATTATTAATAAGGTTAAGGTATGCCAAAACATCTTTAATTTCCTTGCGGTCGTAGAATCTGTTTCCGCCAATAACCGAATATGCTATTCCGCTTCTTGCAAAGGCATTTTCTATGGCAGCTGATTGAGCATTCATACGGTAAAGTATGGCGTTTTCCGAGAATTTTCCGCCTTTTCTTACCCATTCAAGCACATTATCCGCAACATATTTTGCTTCGTCTCTTTCGTCCATACAGGTATGTACATCAATAAGCTCACCCTCTCCGAAATCTGTCCAAAGAGTTTTGCCCTTTCGTCCTGCATTATTCTTAATTACCTCATTGGCGGCATTAAGAATATTTCCCGTGGAACGATAGTTTTGCTCAAGTCTTATGACCTTGGAATTTTTATATTCGTCCTCAAAGCTAAGTATATTCTCTATTGTGGCGCCTCTGAACCTATAAATACTTTGGTCATCATCACCCACAACACAAATATTGCCGTGAACACCGCTGAGCATACTAACCAACACATATTGTGCGTGGTTGGTATCTTGGTATTCATCCACCATAATATACTTAAATCTATTGCCGTAATAAGAAAGCAAATCCTTATCGGTGTTAAATAGTTCAACCGTAAGACCTATCATATCGTCAAAATCCATAGCATCGTTCTTTTTAAGGCTTGACTGATATATTTTATAAAGTTTTGCAACCGTCTTAAGTCTTACATCATTTCCCACGGTGGCTTCGTATTCTTCGGGAGAAATAAGGGAATCCTTTGCCGAGGAAATTAAGGAAAGAACACTTCTTACCGGCATCATTTTTTCTTCAATGCCGTTTTGCTTCATTATTTCCTTCATAAGCCTTTTTTGGTCATCGGTATCATAGATTGTGAAGTGCGAGGTATAACCGATAACCTCGGCGTGTTTTCTGAGAATCCTACCGCATACCCAGTGGAAAGTGCCTGCCCAAATATCAAGTCCGGCTTCGCCGAGCTTTGCCGCTATTCTGTTTTTAAGTTCTCCTGCCGCCTTGTTTGTAAATGTAATAGCAAGAATTTGCCAAGGCTTCGGAGCATCAACCGACCATAAATCAAAATTAAGGTTGTGGGTTTTTCCGTCTAAATAGTCCACTGCATTCTGCATTTCACTTTGGGAATAAAAGGGTTCAAAATCACTGTTATATCCGTTTCCGTATTTAACGAGATTGGCTATACGGTTTACAAGAACGGTGGTTTTTCCGCTTCCTGCACCTGCCAAAACAAGCAAGGGTCCGTTTACAGTGGTTACGGCTTCAAACTGACGGTTGTTCATTCCGCCGAAATCTTTTTCTATTAATTTTCTTCTTATTTCTAAAAAATCCATACTACTTCTCTTTACTATTTTCACTTGAAACTTTAAAGGGTGCTAACTGCTTTGATAATTCAGCCGATGACTCACAATGGGCTCTAACCATAATAGGCCTTGTTAAATCAAGGCTGAACACTCCCATTATAGACTTGGCATTAACAATATATTTACCCGATAAAAGTTCAATATCGTAATCCTTTTGGGTTGCAATATCCACAAATTCTTTTACGCTGTCAAATTGGTTTAAAAAAATAATTTCTTCAAACATTTTAATCTCCGTTTTCAAATAACATAAAGTCCCGATTCGAGCAAAACACATCTTTGGTCTTTGAATTTAACATAGGAATATACCTTTTCGGAAAACTCTTCTTTTTCGGTTACAACATAGGAATCAAGGTCAACATCAAGGAGTTTATTTGAGCCCATATTGCTGATTGTTGCAATATTTCCCTCAACAAAAATATTAACAGGACCGGAAAAAGGAGAATTTTTGCCGCCGATTCTAAGTTCTTCACGCATTGTGGAAAGGTTAAATCTGAGAAGAACATTGGCTTCTTTATAACACGCCCAAAGATTATTTTTATATACCGCTATATCGGCAGGGTTTTCTCCCTTATAAGAAAGGGCTCCACTCCAAATAGGCATACCGTTTTGGTCAACCAAATATGTTTTTCCGATATCAGAAAGCAAACAAAGTACACCGGACGGAAGCTCGGCTGTTCTTGCTTTTACATAATTACTGCAAAGTTCGCTGGAAGCCCTGTAATTACTGCCGAATTTTGACAACAAATAAATGTTTTTGGCAACATCGGTAGGTTCGTACTTTTCATCACTTATCATTTTGTAGCCAATCAAAACTCCGTTATCGTTTGCCTTTTTGCAGTATGTAAAAACCATACTTCCGTTTTGCGATATTATTTCGTAAACCTCTCCGCTGAATATTCTTTTCATACTCTTCACTATTCCTATATATTAATTATTCCGTCATCAATCATACTTTGTGCAGAAAGAAGAATTCCGGTTTTTGCACTAAAGAAATTAATTCCGCCTTGAAGCCATACGGCAAACGGCTCTCTAAGAGGTGCATCGGCTGAAAGCTCAATAGAAGCACCCAAAGTAAAAGCACCTGCCGCCATAATAACCTTATCGGTATATCCCGGCATTTCCCAAGGCTCCGGCACCACAAAGGAATCAATAGGTGAACCGGATTGCAAACCTTTGCAAAATGATATTAAAGCAGGACTGTCCTTTAGTATAATAGACTGGATAATATCTGCCCTTGCCTCATTGTATCTCGGTGATGTTTCAAAGCCCAAAAGACAATATAAAGCCGAGGAATAAATCGCCGTTTTAAGTGCCTCGCAAACCACATGCGGAGAGGAGAAAAATCCCATATAAAGCTCTCTGTTATGTCCTAATGTGGCGCCCACTTCTCTGCCTACACCGGCACAGGTCATACGATAGGAACACATTTCCACATATTTCTTCTTACCTGCAATATATCCTCCACAGGGGGCAATTCCTCCACCGGGATTTTTTATAAGCGAACCCGCCATAAGGTCGGCACCCACCTGAGTAGGCTCTGTTTTTTCCACAAATTCGCCGTAGCAGTTATCAACCATAATAACCGTATCGGGAGAAACGGATTTCACCGCCTTACACAGTTCTTCTATCTTCTCTATGCTAAGGGAAGGTCTGAGGCTGTATCCACGGGAACGCTGAATATATGCCATTTTATACTTTTTGTTTTTCAGTTCTTTTTTTATACCCTCAATATCAGGTGTTCCGTCCTCCAGTAAATCAACCTGATTATAGGAAACACCGAAATCAGCAAGAGAGCCATCGATTTTTTCGTCAATACCGAATACACCGATAATAGTATCGTAAGGTCTTCCGGTAATGCTAAGCACACTGTCTCCCGGTCGCAAAATACCGAATAATGCTACCGATAAGGTATGTGTACCCGATGCAAAACTGTGTCTTATCAGTGCATCCTCGGCACCAAAGCTATCCGCAACAACCCTGTCAAGGGTGTCTCTGCCTATATCTCCGTAGCCATAGCCGGTGGAAATACCTAAATGTGCCTCACTGATTTTATTATTTATAAAAGCCGAAAGCACCTTTTGTTGGTTATACTGCGATACTTCCTCTAATTTTTCAAAATAGGGCTTTGATAAATCCATTGCTTTCTTATCAAAGTCTCTGAGTTTAGAATTAAAATTAAAAAATCCCATTATTTTCTCCAATAACCTGCAAAATATAAATCTTTAAAACCGTTTTTAATATAAAAGGGTTTTACCGCATCTTTACAACATACAAAAACACCTTGTCCGATATTTTCGTTCAAAACTCCCTTTAAAACCTTCGTTCCAAGCCCCTTTTCAAGACTTGCGACACCGTTTATAAGTACATTTGTTTCTCCGATACTTAAGGCAACTGCTTTGTTTTTAATGCCGAAATACTTTAGTCTGCCCTTATTAAGCCTATGGCAAAAATCAACGGCAAAATATTCGTATTGGGGCATATCAAGTTTTCCGTCCGTTAAAATATCATAAACATCTTTGCTTGAAAGCACATCGGATTTTTCGGATATGCTTTTATTCGCTTTTGTATAAAGTACATTTACCCTTTCGGTTTTATCCTCTAATCCCAAAAGCTTTAAAGTGTCATAATCACCGAAAATACTGCTTGGTGAAATCATCGCAAGAAATTCTTTGATTTCAGCTAAATCTTTTGGACAACCTGAAAATATCATATTTCCGTCAAGCATAGAAATATAAAAATTGCTGTCCGACTCTTTCCAAAAAAGTGCTATATCCTTGTAAAGCTTATATGTTTCAAGCATTTTTATGTTTTCGGCATTACAAGGCAAAATGTCTATCTCATTTACAAGACTTATCAATCAATTTCACCACTTGCGATGCCGTTTAATAAATATTCCGCCACTTCCCTCGCCGACATAATGTCCTTTTTATCGGCAACAGAATTTGCACTGTGGATATAACGGCAGGGTACCGACAAAGCAATTGTTCTGACACCGCTACCCGAAAGGTGAATGGTCCCGGAATTATTACCACCTGCAACGGCTGACTTTGTTTGAACCTTAAGTCCCGAATTTATGGCGGCATTGTAATAATTCTTATCGTAAACCGTACCTCTGTCCATAAAGGATACGGCAACACCGCCTCCAAGTTCACAAACCCTGCTTTCGGTGGGTACTCCCGATAAATCCGCCGCTGTTGTTCCCTCAAGCACAATAGCACTTTGAGGTTTAACGCTAAAGGTTGCAACCTTAGCACCTCTTGCACCAACCTCTTCCTGAACCGAGAAAACGGCAAAGAAGTCATACTTATCATAAGTTTTAATTATATCAATTAAAACGGCACAACCAACCCTATCATCAAGAGCCTTTGAGATTATTTTATCGCCGTTTTGGGTGTAATCACTGCACATTACGGCACGGTCGCCTACCGATACTGCCTCTTTAGCTTCTTTTCCGGAAGATGCACCTATGTCAATATAAAGACTTTCGGCTTCGGGAAGTTTTTTTCGTTCCTCGGCACCGGATAAATGAACCGGCTTAAGTCCGATTATTCCGTTTATTTTTCCTTCTATTAAAACCTGTCTTCCGAGCATTACGGCTGTATCAATACCGCCCACATTGGAAAACTTTAAAAAACCGTCAGGTGTAATAGACTTAATTATAAAGCCTATTTCGTCCATATGGGCATCAAGCATTATTCTTTTATCGGTTTTGTTTTTGCCCTTTTTAAAGCAAATTATATTTCCTAAATTATCTATACTGTAATCGCAGTATCCCTTAATATTGTCTATAATAAAATCTCTGACTGCCCATTCGTCTCCCGAGGTTGCATCAATCTTACAAAGCTTTTCCAAAGTATTAAACATTAAAGCATCCTCCCGAAAGAATGTATTTTTCTAAAATATCGCAGGTGGAAATAATATCAGCCACATCAAGGATTTCACAATCGGTATGCATATTTCTGAGAGGAATGGAAATAAGGCCTGTTTTTACACCTTTTCCGCTTATTCCGATAACATCGCTGTCGGTGCCGGTTTTTCCGCCCATAATTTCATTTTGATAGGGAATATTATTGTCAAAAGCAATAGTATTTAACTTATCTGTTATGTTACGGTCAAGCACCGGAGAAACACCAATCATAGCGCCTTTGCCCAAATATCCGCCCTCATTATCCGAAACATCAGGAGCAGTCGCAAAGGTAACATCTATTGCAACGGCTTCATCAGGGGAAACCTCAAAGGTTGCCGGAACAGCACCTCTCATACCGAGCTCTTCCCCGTCTACCACCGAAAAAACCACATTAATGGGTAATTTCTTATCCTTTAGCCTACGGGCAAGTTCTAACAGCACCACAACACCGGCTCTGTCGTCTAAAGACTTTCCTGTTATTTTGCTGCCTAAAAGTTTTTTAGGCTTTGTGCAATAGGTAACTTCATCTCCGAGTGTAATAATTTCCTTTGCTTTCTCTCCGAGACAGGTATCAATCTTTATTTTGGATATATCCTCATAATTTACGGAATTACCTCCTAAATGAGGCGGGGTATTTATGAATACACCCTTAACCCTTTCTTTTCCGTGGATAATAACCGTTTTCCCGGGAAGTGAACGCAAATCAATTCCGCCGCAGTTTGCCACGGTTAAAAATCCCTTATCATCAATATCGGTAACGGTAAATCCAACCTCGTCAATATGGGCATCAAGCATAAGAGTATAGTTGTTTTCACCCTTTAATACACCGGTAAAGCTTAAATTAGTATCACTCTTTTTACATCTGCAAAACTTTGACATTTCGGCAAAAGCAATATTCGAAGCCTCGCTGACATTCTTGATTGCAAAGCTCTCCGAAAGGGTAAACAAGGTACCTTCTATAAAACTCATAGATTATTTACAAGCTCCTTAAAATGATTTCCTCTTGCGACAAAATTAGGATAGGCATCAAAGGATGCACAAGCGGGACTAAGTGTAACAATATCACCCTTTTGGGCGGTTTTACTTATCTTTTCCACAGCCTCGGCAATATTTTCAACCCTTATTATTTCAGGTTCTCCATTATATTCGCAAAATTCTCTTAAACAATTCTCTATCTTATCGGCGGTAGCGCCGCAAAGATAAAGGGTCTTAACCTTATCCACAATATAAGGCATCATAGGTTCAAATGGTATATGCTTGTCATATCCGCCGGCAATAAGGATTACCTTTTGTTCAAAAGCTTTTAATCCGGCAATTGTTCTTGTAGGTGAAGAAGCGATGGAATCGTTATAATACTTAACGCCGTTTACTTCTCTTACAAACTCAATTCGGTGCTCAACCCCCATAAATTCACGGGCAACCTTTTTAATGCTGTCAAGAGAAACATATCCCCAAACCGCAGTAATAGCGGCAAGGTAGTTTTGAACATTGTGGTCGCCGACAATAGCGATTTCCTTGCGGTCGATAACCGGAACATCAATGCCTCTATAAGCCATATGCAAAAATCCCTTTGTATCAAGCCAAGCACCGTTATGAAGCTTTCTCTCCATACTAAAGCCTAATGACTGACCTCTTACAAATGCCCTAAAGCCCTCGGTTATTTCGTTATCTCTGTTAAGAACTGTGCGAGAAAAGGCATTTTGATGCAAAAGAACATTTTTCTTGGCTTCAACATACTCGTCCATATCCTTATGAATATCAAGGTGATTGGGTGCCACATTGGTAACTACCGCAACATCAGGACTTTTTCTCATGGAAATAAGCTGGAATGAAGAAAGCTCAACTACAACATAGTCGTCTGCAGTAATATTTTCTATTTCGGGGAGCAGTGGCTTCCCGATATTTCCGCCTACAAACACCTTCTTTCCGTCAGCTTCTAACATTTTTGAAATAAGTGTAGTGGTGGTGGTTTTTCCGTCGGAACCGGTAATGGCAAATATGGTTGCAGGACAAAGGTCGAAAAAAACCTCCATTTCGCTTGTTACGGCAATACCTCTTTTTCTTGCCCTTTCAAGCTCGGGAAGATTAAAACTCATTCCCGGAGTTCGGAATATTATATCAACCTCTAAATTGTCAAGGTAATTCTCTCCGAGTTTAAGCTCGGCACCTGCATTTTCAAGTTTGTCGGCAAGTTCACCTATTTGCTCACGACTTCTTCTATCACAAGCAACAACCCTTGCACCTTTGCTTAAAAAATTAAGAATAAGGGGTGTGTTACTTATACCTATTCCGCACATAGCAATTTTCTTGCCGTTTAACTTATGGAAAAACTGTTTGCAGTCCATTGTGTGCCTCCTTAAAAATTGTTTATATCTATTTCTTGCTCAATATTATTTTGCTCTAAATATTCTTCTAAACAAAGACCTGATTTATTAATCGCCTTTGCATTGTTTATGCCGACAAATCGCCAATGCCAGGACTCATAAATAACTCCGGTTTTATCCTGCTTGGACTTAGGATATCTTAAAATAAATCCGTAATTTTCCGCATTTTCGCACATCCAGGTGTACATGGGTGTATTTTCAAAGGCATCATCAGCCATATTAAAATCGGCACAAATACCTGTATTGTGTTCGCTTGTTCCGGGTCTTGCCACAACGGTTGCGGCTAATTTTTCATCTCCGCCTGTTCGTGCAACCTGTTTTTTAAACAGCGCCTCTTGGTCGGCATAGCTTCTAAATGGCGACCAAACCTTGAGTTCAACCCCATCGTTTTGTGCCGCCTTCACCATTGCGGTAATATAAGGGTAAACGGTTTTGTGAATTTTTGTTACATAATCGTTATTTCTCAAATCTTTATCAATCTCAACTAAGGACGACCTTATTTCACTGTCGTAATTATCAGGTAGCGGATTGCTTCCGTTCACCAGCATTAAATTTCCGTATTCGGCATCAAGTCCGTTTAAGGTTTTTAAGGTGCTTTCGGTTAAGCTTTCGGTTTTTGACTCATTAAAACTTGCTGTGCTTTCTGCTTTTGCGGAAACATTAAATTCTTTATTTTTTCCCTTACTGCCACAGGAAACAACAGACATTATTATTCCCGCAATTACCGCAAAAACAAGTACTACGGTCAAAATAAATCTTCGTCTTCTTTTAATTGCCATTTCTCGTCTTTTTGACATTGTTTTTTCCTTCTATTCGTCAAGTTTAAGCACTGCCATAAATGCGTCCTTCGGTACTTCTACCGAGCCTAAGCGACGCATTTTCTTTTTACCTTCTTTTTGCTTTTCAAGAAGTTTTTTCTTTCTTGTAATATCTCCGCCGTAACACTTTGCAAGTACATCTTTTCGCATTGCCTTAACGGTTTCTCTTGCAATAACCTTGCCGCCTACCGCAACCTGAACAGGCACTTCGAAAAGTTGTCTCGGAATATAATCTTTTAATTTCTCCGCAATTCTTCTGGCTCTTGCATAGGAATTTGAGGAATGAACGATAAAGGATAAAGCGTCAACCGTATCACCCGCAAGCATAACATCAAGCTTTACAAGGGATGATTTTTTATATCCGGAGGTTTCGTAATCATAACTTGCATAGCCCTTTGTTCTTGATTTTAAAGCATCAAAGAAATCATAAACAATTTCTCCCATAGGCATAACATAGTGTATGTCTACTCGGTCCCCCATATACTTCATATCAATGTAGTCGCCACGGCGTTCCTCGCAAAGCTGCATTATGGTTCCTACAAAATCGCTTGGAGAGTAAATATGAACATTTGCAACCGGCTCAAGTGCTTCGGCAACCGTGGCAGGGTCGGGATAATTAGTAGGATTATCCACGAAAACCGTCTCGCCGTTTGTCAGTTTAAATTCATAAACAACACTGGGGGCAGTCGTAATAATATCAAGGTTGTACTCCCTTTCAAGTCTTTCCTCAATAATTTCCATGTGCAGAAGTCCCAAAAATCCGCATCTGAATCCAAAGCCCAAGGCCTTTGATGTTTCAGGCTCGAAAAGTAAGGACGCATCGTTTAACTGTAATTTTTCCAAAGCCTCTCTAAGGTCTGGATATTTTGCACCGTCAGCAGGATAAATACCGCAAAATACCACCGGTTTAACATTTTTATATCCCGGCAACGGGGAATCGCAACTGTTGTTTGCAAGGGTAATGGTATCACCAACACGAGCCTCGGAAACAGTTTTAATAGATGCCGCTAAATAGCCTACTTCACCTGCTTCAAGTATATCGCAGGGTTCCAGATTTGTTGCACTCTTTCTTCCTATTTCAACCACATCGAAAGAAGCTCCGGTTGCCATCATTTTTATGGTATCGCCGGTTTTAAGTCTTCCGCTTACAACTCTAAAGTAAACTATAACACCTTTATAAGGGTCGTAATAAGAGTCAAAAACAAGTGCTTTTAAAGGAGCCTCTCTATCGCCCTTTGGAGCAGGAACACCATTTACAATAAGTTCCAAAACCTCCTCCACATTAAGTCCGGTTTTAGCCGAAATAAGAGGGGCTTCATCGGCGGGAATACCGATAATATCTTCTATTTCGTTTTTAATTCTTTCCGGCTCTGCCGATGGAAGGTCAATTTTGTTAATTACAGGCAGGATTTCAAGACCGTGGTCAACAGCCAAATAAGTATTAGCAAGTGTTTGAGCCTCAATACCCTGAGAAGCATCAACAACAAGTACCGCACCCTCACATGCAGCAAGGGAACGGGAAACCTCGTAATTAAAGTCCACATGCCCCGGAGTATCAATAAGATTGAGTTCGTATCTTTCTCCGTCTTTTGCCTTGTAATAAAGTGTTACGGCATGGGCTTTTATGGTAATACCTCTTTCTCTTTCAAGGTCCATACTGTCAAGTATTTGTTCCTCCATATCCCTTGAAGAAACCGATTCGGTAAGCTCTAAAAGTCGGTCGGCAAGGGTGGATTTTCCGTGGTCAATATGGGCAACTATACAAAAATTTCTAATGTTTTCAAGTGGAAAAGACAAAACAAATTCTCCTCAAAAATTAAATTAATAATAAACATACTTATACTAGATATATGATACCATATTTTAGTTTTTTTTACAAGTAAAAAAAGATGTTTTTTTACCTGTTTTTTCACCCGGTTTGTAAGCCTCATTGCTGTGAAGTTTTTGTAGGATTTTAAATAGAACGCACATATCAAAACCCTTCTCCAAACGGTAGATGAGGTTGAAAAGACTTGAATTTCCTTTATTTTTTATTATAACAAAAACGACCTCATCCGCTTCGCTTATGCTCAGCACCTTCTCCAACCGGAGAAGGCTTTTTTGGGGAAACAAAAAACGACCTCATCCGCTTCGCTTATGCTCAGCACCTTCTCCAACCGGAGA
>DCIE01000078.1 GCA_002315765.1 Ruminococcaceae bacterium UBA1734 | reverse complement strand
TTTTGACTATCGCTTTTGTTTTTTCTTATAATATTAATTACCGTATCAGTGAACTGCATCCGTAAAATGCCGTATCCGAAGTGGAAGTTACATTTTCAAGATTAATACTGCTTAATTTTTTGCAATTTGCAAAAACTCCGTCGCCTATATATATAATATCGCTTGGAAGGATAACCGTTTCGAGCATTGTCAGTTTACTGAAGGTGTTAACTCCCAGTCCTGTAATGCCCTCTTCCACAACAAGGCTTGTTATTTTTCCCTTATACATATACCACGGCTCTGCAATAAAGGCATCGGAATATTCGGGCAATTCTCCCTCACCGAAAACAATCAATTGCTTTGTTACTTCGTTATATCCCCACTCAACAGTATCGGTACAATTGCCGGTATGCAACTTAACGGGAACACTTGAAATACTGGTTCTTTCCTCACAGTATAAGCAATGACGAGATTTCTCACCCTCACTTAAATATGTGGGTTCGGTGTCTACTGTCCATTCATCGCTAAATGTATGACCACGAGTTATATAAGGCCTGGAAAAAACATCCTTACACAACGAACAGGTATATGTAATTATTCCGTCCTCTGTACAGGTTGCTGTATTTGATGTAACCTGATAATCGTGTCCTAACATATTCACATAATCCGAATTATATTGTGAATCACATCTTGAACATTTATATTCAGTATAACCGTTTTGTGTACAATCGGGTTGGTGAACGGTAGTTTCAAAATTATGTCCCAAGGCACTCACATAATCACTTACATAACTACCCTTACAGGTTTCGCAGGTATATGTGGTATATCCTGCTTTGGTACAGTCGGGAGAAGTTACAACAGGAATATAATTATGTCCGGTTACCGAGATTTTTCTCGTTTCTTCCGCTTTACATACCGAACAAACTCTGTATTCTTCTCCTTGTTCTATGCAAGAGGTTTCCGTTCTTGTCAGCCACTCTCCGAAATTGTGGTCGACAACGCTTGTATAACTGTCAACATAACTTTCGGTACATCTTGTACAGGTATGTGTTGTATATCCTTTTTCTTTACAGGTAGGATTTGTAACAACATCTTCAAAGTTATGTCCCAAGGCACTCACATAATCGCTAACATAACTGCCTTTACAGGTTTCGCAGGTATATGTGGTGTATCCTGCTTTGGTACAGTCGGGAGAAGTTACAACAGGCGTATAAACATGCTGGGAAAAGTTTGTATAATTGTCTTTATAACTATCGTTACACTTTAAGCAGGTATGAACATCATATCCCTTTGAAATACAGGTTGGAGAAATGGTAGTTACAGAGTAATTATGACCGGTTGCCGGTAAAATAGTAGTAATCGAATAGGTACAGTCCGAACACGATATTACAGATGAACCTGTTTCGGTACAAGACGGATTATTTACTGTTTCGGAACAATAATGCCATTTTGAATAAATAATATCCGTATTATCCGAAGAAATATTTAAACTGTTCTTTTGTGTTTCAGTACCCAAAAAATAAACATTGTTAAGGGAATTACAATTTTCAAAAGCGGAATCACCGATGTTTACTGTGTTATTAAGCAATGTAACACTTGTAAGTTCGTTACAACCGTAAAATGTAAAGCTACCAATGCTTGTTACACCTTTTGGCAGGGTTACGCTTGTAATTTTGCGGCAATAACTGAATGCAGATGCGCCTATACTTGTTACACCGACAGGAATGGTTATGCTTGTAAGTCCGTAACACCAAGCGAAGGCTTCATAGCCAATACTTGTTACACTGCTTGGTATATCTATCTTTGTCAATTCATAACAGGAAAGAAAAGCGTAATCTCCTATGCCGGTAACATCATCGGGAATTATACTGCTTTGACAACCCAACACCAATGTTTTAGTATTCTTTTCAATAACACAGTTTCCATCGGAATAGTACTTTTCGTTATTCTTATCAACACTAATTCTTGTTAGCTCGGTACATCCGTTGAATGCGCCTTCCCCAATACCGCTAACATCTTTTGGAACGGTTATACTTTTAAGTGATGTACATCCGTCAAACAAATAGTCTGACAAATAGGTCAAACTGCTCGGTAGGGTTATAGTTGAAAGTCTGATACATTCCGCAAAAGCATTTTTTCCGATGGTTTTAACGCCGTTTGGTAAAACAAAGCTTTTCAGCAAACTGCATCGACCGAAAGCTTCGGCACCGATATCGGTTACTGAATCGGATAGGATTATACTTATAAGTCCGCTGAAGCTGTAAAAAGCTCTATTTCCGATACTTGTTACCTCTTCACCGATTACAATAGAGGTAACATACTTACGATACATATACCACGGTGCATGTTCACTTGCGGAATAATCAGTCATATCGCCGACACCGGTAATTGTGAGAGTTTCGTTTTCGTCATTATATTCCCACGAAAGATTATCTCCGCATGCACCCGTATAGGTTTCCGCACTTACAGCGGGAGCACAATTAAAGGAAAAACATACTATTAAAGTTAAAGACAAAATTACGGAAATTATTTTTTTCATTGTTAATGCACCCCTTTCTTAAGACAGACCGCCGGTAGCCTTGACAGGCACGGATTGTGCCGGACTCGGCAACGGATTATCATTGTTGTTGCTATTTATTCCATTTGCGAGAGTTTTCTTTACGGAAACCAAATCAAGTATATTAAATGTTCCGTCGCCGTTAAAATCGCCGCACCTATCCTCAAATACCGAGGTTTCACCGAGCAGTGAATCAACCAGCATTGCAATATCCTCGGCGTTAAGAGCATAGTCTCCGTTAAAATCTCCGACATACTGTGCTATACCCATATCGCGAAGTGTTTCGGGGATTTCTTCGCCGAAATTATACCACATAGAAACTTTTTCGCAGTTTGCAAAAGCGGTATCCGAAATATAACCGATTGTTTCGGGAATAACTATGGAAACAAATTGAGAGCATCCGTCAAACGCATTGTCATCAATACAAGCAATGTCATCACCAAAACGGACATTATTAATTTTTGTGCATCCCTTAAAGGATTCTTCGCCAATATAAACAACGCTTTGAAGTGCTATTGTTTGAAGGCTTATACAACCGTCAAATGCTCCTTTGTCAACACTCAAAACCTGATTTGCATTAATTACATTTGCAAGTTTTGTACATCCCTTAAATGTGTTTTCACCGATTTCGAGAACGCAATCGGGTATTTCAATTTCCGTTAAACCAACACAGTTTTCAAAGGCGTTTTTGCCAATATAAGCAACTGTATTTGAAACACTCACATTTTTAAGTTTGTTTAAATCCTTAAATAAATCTTGTGAGATTTCGGTTATTCCTTCGCTTACAACAACATTTTCTATTAAATCAGCCATGTTCTTAAATGAGGAAGAACTATCAAACAAGGCAACTCCCGTACCGCTTATTGTAATGGTTTTGGTTGTTGCGGAGAACTCCCAAGTGGCATTCTCGCCGCATTTACCCGATAATAATAATTTCGGTATTTTGGTTTCATCGGTAACGGCATCACAATAAATACAGTGGCGTGATTTTATTCCCGTGCTGTCCACAGTAGGTTCCTTATCAACGGTAAACTCATTTGAAAATGTATGTTCAAGCATATCGAGATATTCGATTTGCATATAACCGCAATTGGAACAAGTCCTTGTTTTAACTCCGTACTGTGTACAACTGCTTTCAATCTCGGTTTTCCATTCTCCGAAGGAGTGTTGGTTGCAATCATCAATGGATAAAATGCGGATTGCGGTTACTTGACCGCAAACAGAACAACAATCAACTGCTACACCGTTGTAACCTTCTGTGGGATGTAGAATTATATTTTTGTCATTACGGTCGCAGGTATGCTTATCCACTACAACTATGGTATATGAGTACAAATTGCCGTCTTCATCTTCAACATTAAGTACACCGCCGTTTTTATTATTCGGAACAATATTTATCGTTCCGTCTCCCGTAAAGGATAAAACATTATCCTTTGTTTGGGAAGTTTCATTATCGGTGGTTAATGTGAAATCCGAGGGAGAAAAGTTTGAAGAACCGTCCTCGCCCTTTTCAACCCACGCTTTATACTTGATTTGTCCTGTTGAATCCTTTGCTTTAAACGATGTAATCTCATTTTCAACCGCATAAATATAATTTATTGCCTCTTGAGTACCCAATGTGTCATCAATATCGGTAATCAAATCCATATACCAAGGCATATTGTCCTTTATCAATTGGGCAGAAAGTACAGTTGCAATTGAATCTAAATATTTACTGACATTTGAAACACCTGAATATTTTTTCGGAGTATTGGTAATATGGAATGAGCATGGGATTGATGTCGTATTATTGATGTTTTCGGACAAAACAGCCGAAGTTAGGATAAATCTTATAGGAACAGAAGAAATTGCCGTTCTCAGGGAATCGAAAACATTAAATTTGCTGACATCTTTTTTTGCCTCAATAGATTTTATTAAGGCTTCTGTTTTATTAATCAGAGAATTGATATCCGAAAGCGTATGAGAAGCAATATACTCCGCCGGATTGTCGTTTAAGGATTTAAGCGCAGTCATAATATCCGAACTTGAAAAACGGTTTGCAGAATCAATCGTGTAATCCTTTGTTTTGATATAGGAGGTGTAGAAATTCGAAAGTGTTGAGTATAAGTCTTTTGTCGCCTCAAGCTTTGCTTTCTCAATTTGCAATCCGGTAGAAGTAATAATATCATTCAAAGACTCCAAACCTAAGCTTATTACACCCGACACAGACGAGGGAACCTCAATGATATTTTTTACTGCTCTATAAGCATTAATAAGTTCTTCGGCACCGTCAATAAAGCCAATCCAGCTTTTAATCTTGGATTCCATAACCTCCGATTTAAACAAAACATTTACCGTGGTTTCAACAATTATCTTGTCTCCCGGTTCAAAACCATCCACCATTACAAATGAAAGGTCATCACTTGTCTTTACAACTTCTTTGGTCGTTCCGTCCGAATAATAAACCTTGTATCCTTGAGTGAAATCAACCATATTTTCCAAATTGTAAATTGTTTTATCAGATACATTTTCGAGAGTTACGGTAATAGGATAATCCTCGCCGCTATATACGGCATTAGGAAATTCAAAATCAAGATGTAAAGCATCTCCGGCTAAAATCTCAATGGGATTTTCAAGGGTAAAGGAGTCATTTATTATTTCACCGAAAGGCATAATAACACCGTTTAATGAGGCATTTATGTTATAACTTCCTGCCTCATCACCTCTTAAATACCAATGGAAACTTTTTGAAGCGCCCGACTTAATAACATCGGTGGTCTGAACAAACTTTTGTTCATCTCCCACCATTGTTGCAAGAGATAATCCGTTTGGAATTGATAATGAAGCCGAAATGCTTTCAAGGGTATCTGTATTTGAATTGTTGATTACCAACATTTCCACATCAAACATTTCTTTAAGCCATCTTGTCCCGCCGCGAATAATAAAGTAGAAGTTTTCCGAAACAGGATAAATTGCTGTTGGGGGTTGACTGGGGGTTTTGGAAGGTATGTAAATATAACCGCCGGAAGGTGTTCCCAAATCAGGCACCCAATAGTAGCTGCTTCCGCCGCCACCCGAGTAACCGCTTCCGCCTCCTCCACCGCCGGAGTAACCGCCACTCGATGAAATGACTTTTCCGTCGCCGTTACGGTAGAACACAATGTTGTCAAGGTCGCTTTGTGCCTGATAGTCTAATTTCAGTTCGTATTTATAGACATGTTGATTTTCGGTAGCGGTAGTATCAATACCGGCTTCCTTAATTTCGTCAATAGTCATTTCCTTTGAGGTAAGCTTGGTATCATAAATGTTTTTGGCACTTAATCCGATATTCGGAATAACATTTTCACCGCTTTTAATATCAACGGTAATATTTCTTACAAGACAATTATCGGCATAACAGGAAACGGTATGCTTACCGATAGGAAGAACTATATCCGCATTACCGTTTTGGTCGGTGAAAAATGTTTCTTGACCAATACCATCAACCGAAACATAAATTGAAGCATTTTTTATAGGAGACAAGCTTTGAGCATTTACGATAGTAAACTTTGCTAGTCCGTATTCCCCTCCGTTAATGTCAACGGTTTTAACAGGAATTTCTGCTGATTCCTTATGCCCACATGTTGAACATATATGGTACTTTTCACCTACTGCAAAAATGGTAGACTCTTTTTTGATTACCCAATCGCCATAAGAGTGATTATGAGAGAAAACCCATGTTGCATTAACTAAATATGCATTATATCCATCCAGAGAGATTTGGTTTCTTTGTTCGACACTTCCCGGATAGTAAACTTTCTTAATGGCAGAACAGTAGTTGAATGCGCCGCCTCCTATGGCTTTGATGCTAAGAGGAAGATGTATGGTTTCAAGGGTGATACAACCGAAAAAAGCACCGGTACCGATACTTACCACACCGCTTGGCAGGGTTAAACTCTTTATTCCAGTACACTCATAGAAAGCATAGTCGTCAATAATCTTAATACCGCTTGGTATAACAAGATTTGTTGCGAGTTGGCAGTTGCTGAAGGCATCGCTACCGATTATTTCAACACTGCCGTCCGAGGGAATAACACTTGTTTTGCAACCGAAAATAAGTGTTTTTGTAGATATTTCTATTAAGCAATTTCCCTTACTTTTATACTTTGTATTTCCCGATTCAACCGAAATGCTTTCAAGGGAAGAACAACCTACAAACGGATATTCTCCGATACTTGTAACACCCTTTGGTATGGTGATGCTCTTAAGAGAACTACAACCGAATAGAATTCCGTATCCAAAGGATGTAATACCTTTACCGAATGTTATACTTTCAATTGCCGAGCAACCTGCAAAGGCATCATTTCCCACATTTGTTACGCCGTCATTGATTACTACGGTTTTTATCTTACTAAAATACACTCCCCAAGGAGCAGAGGTTATTCCGGTATCTTGGTCCATTTCGTAGCCGGTCATATTGCCGGTACCGCTGATAATAAGTGTACCGCTTTCATACAGTATCCAAGAAAGATTATCTCCGCAGGTACCTGAATCAATAACCGAGGTATAGTTATAATGCCATGTTGCATTAACCAAGCAAGAATTATAGCTTTCAAGGGTGATTTCGTTTCTCTGCTTTTCGGTGGAAGGATAATAAACATCCTTAATAGCCGAACAGTAATTAAAGGCACCGCCCTTTATGGTCTTTAGACTGACAGGTAGTGATACGGTTTCAAGAGTGGTACAACCGAAGAAAGCACCGATACCGATACTTACCACACCGCTTGGCAGGGTTAAACTCTTTATTCCCGTACACTCATAGAAGGCATAGTCGTCAATAATCTTAATACCGCTTGGTATAACAAGATTTGTTGCGAGTTGGCAGTTGCTGAAGGCATCACTGCCGATTATTTCAACACTGCCGTCCGAGGGAATAACACTTGTTTTGCAACCGAAAATAAGTGTTTTTGTAGATATTTCTATTAAGCAATTTCCATTACTTTTATACTTTGTATTTCCCGATTCAACCGAAATGCTTTCAAGGGAAGAACAACCTACAAACGGGTATTCTCCGATACTTGTAACACCCTTTGGTACGGTGATACTTTTAAGAGAGCTGCAACCGAATAAAATACCGTATCCCATCGATACAACATCCTTGCCGATTGTTATGTCTTCAATTGCCGAGCAACCTGCAAAGGCGTCGTTTCCAACAGTCGTTACACCGTCTACTATTACGACGGTTTTAATTTCATTGCTGTATTTACCCCAAGGTGCGGTGGTAATTCCTGTGTCTTGGTCCATTTCGTAACCGGTCATACTACCGGTACCGCTTATTGTAAGAACATAATCCTCACCTAACGACCATTTAACATTATCTCCGCAGTCGCCGGAATCTATATCGGTGGAATAATTATATATCCATGTAGCATTGGTTAAATATGTATTACCTGAACCTATTGATATTTTGCTTTTATCTTGTTCGCTTCCGGTATAATATACATTTTTAAGAGAGGAACAATTGGAAAACGCATCACTTTCAATACTTGTTACACTGTTTGGTATTTCTATACTTTTAAGTCCGGTACAATCGTAAAATGCATTGCAATAAATAACTTTTGTATTATCGTTTATAACGCATGATGTAATATTTTTTGACATAGGTTTTACTAATACAACATATGGATTGCTTTCGTTTCCCAAATAATATGCATTGTCATATTTATTGTATATTAAATTATTGCAACCGAAAAATGCAGAATTACCAATATTTGTTACACTGTTTGGTATTGTTATGCTTGTAAGTCCGGTGCAATATTCAAATGCATAATTACAAATTAATTTTGTGTTTGGATTAATCTTGCAGGAAGTGATATTTTTATTTGTTGTTTCAATTAAGAAAGCATAGGGGTTTTCGCTGTTCCCTAAATATTTTGCATTGTCGTAAATGCTATATTGAAGATTTGAACAATTGTAAAATGCACGATTTCCAATACTTGTTACACTGTTTGGAATCGTTATGCTTGTTAGTCCGGTACAATCGTAAAATGCATAATTTCCAATACTTGTTACACTGTTTGGAATCGTTATGCTTGTTAGTCCGGTACAACCTCTAAATGCAGAACTTCCAATACTTGTTACACTAGTTTGAATGGTTATACTTTTAAGTCCGGTACAACCGTTAAATGTCCAAGCTTCAATACATGTTATGCTGTTTGGAATCGTTATGCTTGTTAGTCCGGTGCAATATTCAAATGCCACACCTTCAATACTTGTTACACTGTTTGGAATGGTTATGCTTGTAAGTCCGCTGCAACCGTTAAATGCACCACTTCCGATACTCGTTACGCTTCCGTCGGTAGGAATAACACTGTTTTTACAACCTAACATCAATGTTTTTGTTGCCATTTCAATCAAGCAATTGTTTTTGCTATAATACTTAGCGTTTCCTAAACCCACACTAATATTTGTAATTCCGGCACAATTGGAAAATGCATAATCACCAATATATGTTACACTGTTTGGTATTTCTATATTTGTTAGTCCTGTGCAACCGGAAAATGTACTACTACCGATACTCGTTACACTGTTTGGTATTTCTATACTTGTTAGTCCTCTGCAACGGAAAAATGCAGCATAACCAATATTTGTTACGCTGTTTGGTATTGTTACGCTTGTCAGTCTGCTACATTCGTAAAATGCATAATCTCCTATACTTGTAACGCCGTCAGCGATAATCACAGAAGTTACGCTACCGTAATAATCGGACCACGGTGCTTTGTTTTCATAATAAGAATAATCCGTCATCTTTCCCGTACCGCTTATAATAAGGGTTCCGTCGTTATAAATATTCCAAGCTACATTTTCTCCGCAGGTACCGGAATGTGATAAATAATACCATGTAGCATCAGTTAGAGGTATATTACCTGAACCTATTGATATTTTGCTTTTATCTTGTTCGCTTCCGGTATAATATACATTTTTAAGAGAGGAACAATTTTCAAATGCCGAATTTCCAATACTTGTTACACTTTTTGGAATGGCTATACTTGTAAGTTTGCTACAATTTCTAAATGCACCATATTCAATACTTGTTAAACTGCTTGGAATGGTTATGCTTGTAAGCCCGCTACAACCGTCAAATGCATTATTTCCAATACTATTTACACTATTGGGGATAGTTACGCTTGTTAGTCCGCTACAAAATTCAAATGCATAACTTCCTAAACTTTTTACACCATTTGATATGGTTATGCTTGTAAGCCCGCTACAACGGAGAAATGCATTATCTCCAATATTCATTACACTGCTTGGAATAATTACACTTGTTAGTCCCATACAACTACTAAATGCAGAATTTCCAATACTTTTTACACTATTTGGTAAGGTTATATTTGTAAGTACGCTACAAAAGGCAAAAGCACAATTTCCAATACTTGTTACACTGCTTGGAATGATTATGCTTGTAAGTTTACTACAAAATGCAAGTGCGTAATCTCCGATACTTGTAACGCCGTCAGCGATAATCACAGAAGTTACGCTACCGTAATAATCGGACCACGGTGCTTTGTTTTCATAATAAGAATAATCTGTCATCTTTCCCGTACCGCTGATTGTAAGTGTTCCGTTACCGTCATAACTCCAAGTAAGATTATCTCCGCAGGTGCCGTCGCTTACTGCCAAAGCATTTAAAGGCACACAGGAAAATATGGTTATCACCATTGCAAAAACCAAAAACAATGAACATATTTTTTTCATACCATTACCCCTTGCTCTTAAATTAAATTTAACACGATAAATAATCATATAATTATACAAATTAATTATACACTAAACAAAAAAGCATTTCAACAATAAATTGTTAAAATATACCAAAAATTAAAGAAACAACAAACTTTGCTTGTTGCTTCTTTAATAAACCTATCTATTTCTTTTTACACTTATCGTAATTCGGATTGAAGGCATAGAAATTTTTTGAATCAAGCCTATCGGTAGTTAGTCTTAACGCCTCACCGAAACGCTGATAATGAACTATTTCCCGTTCTCGCAGGAATTTTAACGGCTCTAAAATATCCGGGTCATCAATAAGTCTTATTAAATTGTCATAGGTTACTCTTGCCTTTTGTTCTGCGGCTAAATCCTCGTGTAAGTCGGCTAAAATATCTCCCTTTGCCTGAATATAAGTTGCCGTCCAAGGTGTACTTGAAGCCGCTATGGGATATACACCTAAGGTGTGGTCAACAAAATAGTTAGCAAAAGGTGTGTCTTTAATTTTGTCTTCCGGTATATCCCTTGTAAGCTGATGAACCATTGCACAAACCATTTCCATGTGCGCTAATTCTTCGGTTCCGATATCGGTTAATATCCCTTTTACCTCGTTATAAGGCATTCCGTATCTTTGGGTTAAATACCTCATAGCGGCTCCCAGTTCTCCGTCGGGACCGCCGTATTGACTGATTATTATTTGCGCATAATTTGTATTAGGATTTTTAATATTAATCGGGTACTGCAGTTTTTTCTCATACTTCCACATTATGATTCCCCCTCTTTAGGTTCCCATGGCCAAGGGCCGTCTATCCAACTCCACGGCACCTGCGCCTTTACATCGCTTACTGTCGTTACATAATCACCGTATTTTTGCTCATAATCAGCCAACTGTTCATCATACCATTTTCTATACTGTGCCAACAACTCTATTGCTTTTTTATTGTCAGGATGTGAATCAAGAAACAAAACAATATCATGAATAGCAAAATCTATTGCCGATAATTTCACCCTGCTTTCTTCTTTTGCATTCAGCATAAGGTATTCCTCCCAACAAAAGGCTTATTAATGTTCTTAAACAAAGTTCCGTTTTTCAGTGCATCTTCTACACTGTAAATATCGGTAATCGGTTGCATATTTACAAAAGCCATAGTTAAAATCGGCTCTTTGATTTCGGGTTTAACACGAAAAATCGATGCAGTTTCTATCTCATTAGCAAACATACTATTATCCATTTCGTTTTCTCCTTTCACAATGTATGTCCTTTATCATTGTATTTTGAAAACCTGATTTTGACACAAAAACGACCTTGAGAAAATTAATCTCAAGGTCGCAATTTATTCCACTGTTAGCTCTTTTATCGATCTCAACTGATAATTAACATTTTTAAGCAAATCAGGGTGCTTAATTGCCATCGCAGCACCTCTTACAACTGCGTGAGAAGGGTCCTCGACAAGTTTAATATCACAGCCTAAATATTCGCTTAAATATTCCTTTATTCCGTTAAGCAATGCTCCGCCGCCGGCAAGATAAATTCCATCGGACTTTATATCGGCTACAAGGTCCGGGTCGGTTTTTTCAAAAACCTTTCTTATGCCATCGCAAATTGAATTTACCGTATCAATAATCGCATTATAAACTTCTTCTCCGGTTATTTCAAATGCTTCCGGCAGTCCGGTAAAGACATTTCTGCCTTTAACCACCATGGCTATTTCTATATCCTGCGGCATTAAATTACCAATCTGAATTTTTACCTTTTCGGCAGTCAAAGCACCGATTTCTATATTATATTCTCTTCTTATATACCGTTCGATTTGAGCATCAATATCGTTTGATGCAATCTTAATAGATTCGCAAGATGATATTCCGCCCATTGAAATCACCGCAACATCTGTGGTTCCGGCACCCATGTCTACTATCATAGTGCCTTTTGGTGCCGATAAATCTATATCCAAACCGAAAGCGATAGCAAGAGGACTTTCGATAACCGTAATGTTTCTACCTCCGGCGCCTTCTACCACCTTTGCCAAAGAATGGTGCTGAAGCTCGGTAAGTCCTACCGGCAATGTTGCCACAATTTTCGGGCGAAGTATTTTATTGCCAAAAGCGGTTTCCATATAATTTTTAAGCATACTTTCCGCAATATCATAATCGGAAATAATGCCGTGTTCAATAGGTTTTATACAGGTCAAAGCCTCGGGTGTTCTGCCGATGGTTTGTTTTGCTTTTTCGCCGAAATACACAGGCTCAAATGTCTTTGAATCTACCGTAACACAACTCGGAAGTTCCAAAACAACCTTTGAACTTGAAAAAATAACAGATTTAGATGAACCTAAATCAATTCCGATATCAGTAGCCAATTTAACATCTCCAAAATCAATCTACAACCATTATATAATTTCGGTTGCTATTTTTCAAGAAGTATTATTTTAATTCTTTTGTATGAAGTCCCGAGCAGGATATCGGTTCATCACCTTTATACAAATGTGAGGTATCACCTATTCCCGCAAAAATTCCATGAGCAATAGGACGGGATTTAATATGTTGTTCAAAATAAAGAGTAGTAACCGATGAGGGTGGCAAATAAATAGAATTCCAAACAGCAATAAGGGGCATATTAAGGGAATGAGCAATAAGCGATGTTCCAAGACCGAAATGGCAAAACAAAGCTATCGTTTCGTCCTTTGCACTATCCGAAATTATGTACTGATTTCCGTCTTTAATATATCCTACGCTTGAAAGTAACTTATCAAATTCTTCACAAACATATTCATATCTTTCAACTATTTTGCTGTTTTTAAGAATATCACTTTTTTTCCATCGGTCAATACTGTAAACATCTTTATCGTCGGTCCAAATCTCAGGTGGCATATTCCAAGGAGATTTCATATCTTTAAAATAATCAGTATTATACTCAAAATCAAGCATTTCGGAAAATTCCCTTAACCAATCAAGAACAACAGGCTCAATTCCCAAAGCATCAGCAGTGGGTTTTGCTGTAAGTTTTGCTCTACCGTGAGGCGAGACAAATATTTTTGTTATGTTTTCATTCCTTAATTTTTCACCGAGCAAAAATGCCTCTCTTTGACCTTTTTCGGTTAATGAATCGGTTGGATAATACGGGTCGCCGTGGCGAATAATCAATAATTTCATAATGTTTTCTTCTCTTTACTTATTTGGATTTAATATTGGTGAAACTTTTTTGTAAATTACAAAACAAATAACCGAATCTATTATACCCTTAAAAAATGTAAAAGGCAAATTAAAAATTATCAAAGATTTTAAAAGTGTATCTGATGACTTAAATATTTCCGAATATGCCGATACAATGGCTTCAAGAGGAAAATTAAGCACTTTTATATAAAGTGGATAAACAATGTAATAATTTTCGGGAATGCAAATAAGCGCCATAGCCAAAGAACCGATTAAACAAGCAATCAGTGCGCCGTTTCGGGTTTTTTTATTCTTATATATTATTCCGGAAACATAACAAAATGCACTACCAAGTATGAAATTTGAAAGCTCACCTATTCCTCCTGAACTCGACATAGAAAGATGGAGCAGGTTTTTAATTAAGCAAACTGCAACGCCGTAAATCGGTCCTACCGCAAAGGATGTTAACAGTGCAGGTATCTCGGAAAAATCCAACTTAATAAACGACGGCATAATAAATGAAACGGGGAATTCAAGCAACATAAGAACAAATCCTATTGCACCCATAATACCGCAAACAGCAATGTTTCTAAACTTACTTTTCATAAATACCCTCCAAAAAAATAAAGCCCTGCACTAATAGTACAGGGCAAATATTTAAAGTAAAATTTCTTTCATCCGGACTTTAACCGTCGGTTTCGGAATTTCACCGAATCAACCAAAAAGGCTCGCGGACTATACCGCCGGTGAGGAATTACACCTCGCCCTGAAATTACAATACCATAATACAACTTATTACGAATTTTGTCAATTGTTTCTAATTTTTTCCATCAAGAAAATCACAGGCGGCAAGAGCAGCAGTTGCACCGTCAGAACAAGCGGTAACCACCTGCCTGATATTTTTATTTCTACAATCTCCCGCAACAAATATGCCTTCGCAATCGGTTAAACAAAACTCATCCGACTTAATATATCCTCTTTCATCAAGGGAAATCAAATCTTTAACCATATCATTTTGCGGCACTAAACCAATTGCAATAAACATACCCTCAACAGAAATATTCCTTGTTTCACCGGTTGTGTTTTCCACATTAATACCGGTTAAATCAGTGTTTCCGTCAAGAGATTTTACAACCGTATTCAAAACAATCTCAACATTTTTCTTTTCCTCAAGTTGCTTTATGAGTTGTTTTTCTCCGGTTAAAAAGTCAAGATTTTGAATTACATACACTTTATTTGCAAGGTCGGAAAGCAAAATTGCCTCTTGCAAAGCGGAATTTCCGCCACCGATTACGGCAACATCCTTATTTTTGAAAAAAGCGCCATCGCAAACAGCACAAAAAGAAATTCCGTTTCCGATAAACTCTTCTTCTCTTTCAAGACCTAAAAGTCTATGCTTGGCACCGGTAGCAATAATTACCGATTTTCCCTCAAATTCACCATCATCTGTAATAACCTTTTTTGTTTCATTACCTTCCACAGAAAGAACCTGGCACATCTCAACATCAGCACCACATTCCATTGCCTGTTCAACAAGCTTTTCGGCAAATTCGTTGCCTGAAAGGCTGACAAATCCGGGGATATTTTCAACCTTTGGAGAAAAAGTTATTTGTCCCCCAAAGGTTGCTTTTTCAATTACAAGAACCGATTTATTGGCTCTTCTTGCGTATATTGCGCCGGTAAGCCCTGCCGGGCCACCGCCTATAATAATAATATCATACATAGTGAAATTATACCTTTAAGAACTTCTTAATATCGGAAACTCCCGAATACTTTGCAATATTTCCGTTCTTTACAATAACAAGCGTAGGAGCCTGTTTAATATCAAACTCAACCGCCTTATCCGGGTCCTTATCAGCAAAAATCTTAGTATAATTTACATTTGCTTTGTCAAGAATTGATGCGGCAATTTTACAGTTCGGACAGGTTGTAGTAGCGAACAAATATGTTCCGTCAGCCGAGTTGTTTACACTCTCCGGCACATAATCATCAGCTCCGCAGCAGCAATTTGTATGGGTAAGCTTTGAATTTGCGATATTGTAAACTTTTCTATCCTTATATTCTTGAGTTTTACCGTCATTCCAGTTTTGTACAGGACGATAATAACCGGTAATTCGGCTGTAAACCTCGGTCTTTTCACCACATTCCGGACAGGTAAACTGCTCACCTGGCAAATATCCGTGGTTTTTACAAATAGAATAGGTCGGAGACATAGTATAATAAGGCAAACGATAGTTTTCGGCAATTTTTCTAACCAAGGTTGCGGCAGCCTTCCAATCAGGCAATTTTTCGCCCAAGAAGGCATGGAATACTGTACCCGAAGTATAAAGTGTTTGAAGATTATCCTGAATATCAAGTGCCGAGAAAATATCTTCGGTATAACCAACCGGAAGATGTGAAGAGTTGGTATAATAAGGTGAATCATCGCAAGATTTTGCAGCAGTAATTATATCGGGATAACGCTTTAAGTCGTGCTTAGCAAGACGGAATGCGGTTGATTCAGCAGGAGTTGCTTCCAAGTTATAAAGGTCGCCGTATTCTTCCTGATAATCCGAAAGGCGTTCTCTCATATGGTTAAGTACCTCGGCAGAAAATTCTTGAGTTTCCGTGTGTGTCATATCCATACCGAGCCACTTTGCGTTAAGACCTGCCTCATTCATACCCACAAGACCGATAGTTGAGAAGTGATTATTAAATGTTCCCAAATATCTCTTTGTGTATGGATAAAGTCCGTTTTCGAGAAGCTTTGTGATAACAGTTCTCTTTATCTTAAGAGAACGAGCCGCAATATCCATAAGCTTATCAAGACGCTTAAAGAAATCAGCCTTATCACTGGCAAGATAAGCTATTCTCGGAATATTAATGGTAACAACACCAACACTTCCGGTGCTTTCGCCCGAACCGAAGAAGCCGCCGGATTTCTTTCTAAGCTCACGAAGGTCAAGACGAAGTCTGCAACACATTGAACGAACATCGGAAGGTTCCATATCGGAATTAATGTAGTTTGAAAAATACGGAGTACCGTATTTTGCCGTCATCTCAAACAACAGTTTATTGTTTTGTGTTTCCGACCAGTCAAAATCTCTTGTGATTGAATATGTAGGAATAGGATATTGGAAGCCTCTACCGTTGGCATCGCCCTCTATCATTATTTCAATGAAAGCACGGTTGACCATATCCATTTCTTCTTTACAGTCTTTATACTTGAAGTCCATTTCTTTGCCGCCGACAATACAGTTAAGTTCGGCCAAATCGTTTGGAACGGTCCAGTCAAGTGTAATATTAGTAAACGGCGATTGTGTACCCCAACGAGAGGGAGTATTTACACCGTAAATAAATGATTGTATGCACTGTTTAACCTCTTTATAAGTAAGGTTGTCCGCCTTAACAAAAGGAGCCAAATAGGTATCAAATGATGAAAATGCCTGAGCTCCTGCCCATTCATTTTGCATAATTCCCAAAAAGTTTACCATTTGGTTGCAAAGAGTCGACAAATGTCCTGCCGGAGAAGATGTAATCTTACCCGGAACGCCACCTAATCCTTCTTGAATCAGTTGTTTTAATGACCAACCTGCACAATAGCCGGTAAGCATAGAAAGGTCGTGAATATGGATATCGGCATTTCTATGTGCATTGGCTATTTCTTCATCATAAACTTCGGAAAGCCAATAGTTTGCCGTAATTGCGCCGGAGTTTGAAAGAATCAAACCGCCAACCGAATAGGTAACTGTTGAGTTTTCCTTAACACGCCAGTCATTGATTTTAAGATAATCGTCAACTGTTGACTTATAGTCAAGCATTGTTGTGCTTAAATTACGGATTTTTTCACGCTGTTTACGATATAGGATATATGCTTTCGCAACATCGTCATACCCTGCCTTGATAAGCACGGACTCAACACTATCCTGAATGTTTTCAACCGTAATTTTTCCGTCAACGATTTTTTCCTCAAAATCAGCGGTTACCTTAAGAACCAAAAAATCAATAGTATCGGTGTGATACTGTTTTCCACAAGCATCAAAAGCTAATACGATTGCGGATTTAATCTTTTCGAGGTCAAAACCTACTACTTTTCCATCTCTTTTTAATACTGCATACATATTATGACCATTCCTTTCCGCCGCACTGCAAGGCACAAACGACCAACGAAAGGGATGGTCATAATATGCCGTGTTTTTCGGTTGCCTCGCAAGAGGCGAGAAAAACGGCGCTTTAAAATTTTTAAAGTTTGGAAGATTTATCTTTCAAACTTTATCCTTCTTTTTTAATTTTGCCTATAGAGTATATCACATATATATATGATAAGTCAAGCGCACAAACACAATATATTGTGTTTGTGCGCAATTTTATGCAAATTAACTATTTAGATGCCCCGAATTTCAACATTTTTGATAAACTCTGAGGATTTAAGTCGCATTTCCTCTAAAATTTCCTTGCCGACAGGATGCAAATTGCTACCGATTAGGTTGCCGCTATCCTCAAAATTTTGCAAATAGTAATTATCGGCACCGGTTATCATTTTAGCAATATCCACAATATCTTGTATCTCGTGAAATTCCTTAACAACGGTGGTTCTAAACTCAAAACCTGTTCCTTGTGAAATAAGAAAATCTACACTTTCCTTTACATTTGCAAAATCAAAATCATCTATATCAACGGTTTTTGAATATTTGCTTGGAGTATTTTTAATATCCATAGCAACATAATCAACCAATTTGTTTTCAACCAAATATTTTAATTTTTTCGGGAATGAGCCATTTGTATCAAGTTTTACAGCAAAACCTAATTTTTTTATTTCGCCGATAAACTCTTCTATTCCCTCTTGTAGTAACGGTTCGCCGCCGGTTATGCAAACTCCGTCAAGCAAACCTTTTCTTTTTGATAAAAACTCTAAAATTTCCCTTTCGCTTATTACACCTGTGCCGTCAATTTCCGTAACCAAAAGCGCATTATGACAAAACGGGCATCTGAAATTGCAACCGCCGGTAAAAATCGTACAAGCAACCTTACCGGGAAAATCAAGAAGTGTCATTTTTTGAAAACCGTGAATTTTCACTTAAATCATTCCTTTAAAAAATATTAGGCGGACAAATTATTGTCCGCCTAAAGTATTATTAACGATTAAGCGTTATACTTTTTACGGGGAATGTAAGAAGTATGCAAATCGTGGTGAGCCTTATGACCGCCGAATCCATCGGTGTACCACTCGCTGTAAAGCGTCTTGATAACCGGTGAATCATGGGACTTACGAAGAGCCATTGACTTATCTTGGTCATAAAGAGCCTTTGCACGAACAGCCTTAAGGTCAACCGTATCACGAACTGATTGCGGTTGAATAGGCTGACCGCCACCGTTTACACATCCGCCGGGGCATCCCATAATTTCAATAAATGTCCAACCATCGGGGTTTCCTGCCTTAAGTCTATCCATTACGACCTTTGCGGCAGAACCCGAAGAAGCAACAGCAACCTTTATATCAGCACCGTTAATATTTACAGTGGCCTGTTTTAAGCCCATAGTTCCACGAACAGCCTCGAAATCAACATCTGTGTTATCTTTTCCGGTAAGCCAATCGTTAGCAGTACGAAGAGCAGCTTCCATTACACCGCCGGTAGCACCGAAGATAACAGCAGCACCGGTATCCTCGCCAAGCGGATTATCGAATTCCTCATCAGGAAGTGTGGTAAAGTTAATACCTGCACGGTCAATCATACGGCCGAGTTCTCTTGTTGTAATAGCAATATCAACATCGGGAACACCTGCAGCTGATTGGTCAGGTCTGCCGATTTCAAACTTTTTAGCAGTACACGGCATAACCGAAACAGAAACAATATCCTTAGGGTCAATACCTGCTTTTTCAGCCCAGTATGTCTTAATAACCGCACCTGCCATTTGCTGTGGCGACTTACAGGTTGAAAGATGTGCCAACATATCGGGATAATAGAACTCACAGAACTTAACCCAACCCGGTGAGCAAGAAGTAATCATCGGCAATGTTCCGCCGTTATTAAGTCTTTGAACCAACTCGTTAGCCTCTTCTACTATTGTAAGGTCGGCAGAGAAATCGGTGTCGAATACCTTAGCAAAGCCCAAACGGCGAAGAGCAGAAACCATCTTGCCCTCAACATTTGTTCCGATAGGCATACCGAAACATTCGCCCAAGGTAGCACGAACAGAAGGAGCAGTTTGAACAACAACTGTCTTTGTTGGGTCGGCAAGTGCTGCCCAAATCTTATCTGTATCATCCTTTTCGGTTAATGCACCGGTAGGACAAACAGCGGTACATTGTCCGCAGGAAATACACGGTGTTTCGTTGAGCTTAAGGTTAAATGCCTGACCGATATTGGTATCAATACCACGGTCATTAGCACCGATAACGCTAACATACTGTTCTCTGCAAACAGCAACGCAACGGCGGCAAAGTACACACTTATTGTTATCACGAACTAAGTGAGGTGTTGAGGTATCAAGCTCATAGGTGGGCTTGAAGCCATCAAATGCCGAAAACTCTACACCGTAATCGCGGCAAAGTTTTTGAAGTTCGCAATTGGTTGAACGAACACAGGAAAGACAACTCTTATCATGTGTTGAAAGAATAAGCTCAAGTGTAGTCTTTCTTGACTTTTGAACTTTTTCGGAATTTGTGAGTACCTCCATACCCTCGGATACAGGATAAACACAAGCTGTAACAAGGCGGAATCCTCTTCCTTCGTTTACTTCAACAACGCAAATACGACAAGCGCCGATTTCGTTCTTTTCTTTCATAAAGCAAAGAGTAGGGATTTCCATACCTGCTATACGGGCAGCCTCTAAAACAGTGGAGCCCTTTGGTACGCTGACAGCAATACCGTTAATTTTAACATTAATCATATCCATTATTTTCGGCTCCTTTCTTAAATCTTGCTAATAGCCTTAAACTTACAGTTGCTCATACATACTCCGCACTTAACGCACTTTGATGGGTCGATTTCGTAAGAAGGAAGCTTATGACCAGGAGCAACATAGTCGGTCTTATTAATTGTAGAAGCAGGACAGTTCTTAGCGCACATTCCGCAACCGATACATTTATCCTTATCAATTGTGAATGTAAGAAGATTCTTACAAACTCCTGCAGGACACTTTTTATCAACAACATGAGCTACATACTCATCACGGAAGAACTTGAGAGTTGCAAGTACGGGGTTAGGAGCAGTTTGACCGAGTCCGCAAAGAGAATTTTGCTTAATGTAGTAGCAAAGTTCTTCAAGACGGTCAATATCTTCAATTGTTCCCTTACCTTCGGTAATTTTATCAAGCATTTCAAGAAGTCTTCTTGTACCTACACGGCAAGGTGTGCACTTACCACAAGACTCATCAACGGTAAATTCAAGGAAGAATTTAGCCATATCAACCATACAGTTATCTTCGTCCATAACGATAAGTCCGCCTGAACCCATCATACAACCGATTGCCGTAAGGTTATCATAGTCAACTTCGGTATCAATAAGGTCGGCAGGAATACATCCGCCTGAAGGACCGCCGGTTTGAGCAGCCTTAAACTTCTTGCCTCCCGGAATACCGCCACCGATATCATAAATAATATGACGAAGTGTTGTACCCATTGGAATTTCAACAAGTCCCGTATGCTTAATCTTACCGCCTAAAGCAAATACCTTAGTACCCTTTGATTTTTCGGTGCCCATTGAAGCAAACCAATCGGCGCCACGAAGGATAATTTGCGGAATATTAGCAAATGTTTCAACATTATTTTCAACAGTCGGACTGTTATAAAGTCCCTTAACTGCCGGATACGGAGGACGCGGACGAGGTTCACCTCTATTACCCTCAATAGAGGTCATAAGAGCAGTTTCCTCACCGCAAACGAATGCTCCGGCGCCAAGACGAATATAAAGGTCAAAATCAAAGCCGGAACCAAAGATATTTTTACCTAAAAGTCCATACTCGTGAGCCTGGTCGATAGCCTTTTGAAGTCTCTTAACTGCAATAGGATACTCAGCACGAACATAAACATAACCCTTTGTAGCACCGATAGCATAACCGGCAATAGCCATAGCTTCAATGATGCAGTGTGGGTCGCCTTCAAGAACCGAACGGTCCATAAATGCACCCGGGTCGCCCTCGTCGGCATTACATACGACATACTTCTGAGGTGCCTTATTAGGAGCACACAAAGACCACTTTCTACCGGTTGGGAATCCGCCGCCGCCACGGCCACGAAGTCCGGAATCGGTAACACATTTAATAACATCTTCAGGTGTCATTTCGGTAAGCACCTTACCAAGTGCTGCATAACCGTCCATAGCTATGTATTCTTCAATGTTTTCAGGGTCGATAACACCGCAGTTACGAAGAACTACACGGTTTTGCGATTTATAGAATGCTGTATCACCAAGGGATACATTGCCTACAACTTCTTCAGTTGAGCCGGTATCGCTGTAAACAAGGCGTTCAACAACTCTACCCTTTAAAAGATGCTCAGAAACGATTTCCTTAACATCCTCAGCAGTTACACGGCTATAAAATGTACCATCAGGATAAACAATAACAACCGGACCTAATGCGCAAAGACCGAAACAACCGGTTTGTACAACCTTAACTTCCTCAGTTAAACCGTTTGCTTCAATGTTTTCGGCAAAAGCCTGTTGGATTGCCTTACTGCCTGATGAGGTACAACCTGTTCCGCCGCAAATTAGTACATGTGCACGAATCATATTTTTACCTCCGAATTATATCTTAGATGCTGCAATGGTGTATTCTTCAACAACCTTGCCACCCTTAAGATGCTTTTCAATAACTTCATTTGCCTTTTCGGCAGTCATCTTAACATAAGTGATTTTTTCTTTGCCTGCTTCAAAAACTTCAACAACAGGCTCATACTGACAAATGCCTATGCATCCTGTTTGAGAAACAGTGATTTTGTCAGCAAGACCACCCTCGTTAACACCCTCAACAAATGCATTGAGGACAGGACGAGCGCCGGCAGCAATACCGCAGGTAGCCATACCTACTACAACACGCATATCACCGGAACCTTCACGAAGAACAACCTTGTCCTTCATTTTGTCCTTAATCGCTTGTAATTCAGCTAAAGATTTCATATATATCTTCCTTTCTAAAAAATACTAATTATCAATCACTGAATAGCATCGTACTGTTCTTTCAAGTATTCCTCTATCCATTTGATTACATCATAGGTATTGAGTGGAACATCACCCAACACGCCTCGCAGTTCCCTTGTATCAAGTCTTACCTCGCCCTTTCCGTTTTTATGAACAAAAAGAAAGTCTGTATCAGGATGACCTTGAATTAAGGTTAATACTGTTGATACCACATCACCGAGAGGTGTAAAATCAATATGATTTTTAATAAATTTCGCATCAACCCGTGTGCCGTGGTTTTCCTTATCTACTGAAGATTCAATACTAAAACTGCCATCTGTTTGCTCGGCGGCAAGTTTTAAGAGAGGTACTCCAAGTCCTACTTTTCTTGTAGTTCTTGTAGTATAAAATGGGTCGGTAACGGCTCTAACCGTATCTTTATCCATTCCGCAACCGTTATCAATAATTGATAACTCAAGATTCTCCGCCGACTCATTAATACAAACGGTAGTTAAAGTTGCACCTGCTTTTACGGAATTTTCGGTAACATCAAGAATATTTAATGATAACTCTTTCAAAATATCACCTCAAAAGTTTAAAAAGCTCACTTCTGACTAAATCTCCGCTATAAGGTTCGTCATTAAGCTCAAAATAGTTTTCCTTATCCCTCATATCGGTTAGAATATGAGCATCGGAACTAACAACTATTTTCTTATCCTCAAGGGAATACTCCTTACGGTATTCCTCAATCTTCTCTTGTCTGTTTAATTCAACACAGGAAAAATAAGGAGTTTCCGGAAAGGTTCCCAAAACGGAAATAATGCCGTTTGACTGTCTGTCAATATGCGCCGGATAACATATTCCTCCGAATTTCGGAATAAGCTTTGCCGCATCGTCTATTGAAATATCAGTAGCATTGGAAAGTAAATTTTCATCGGTTCCGATAATATTATCATCACCGTCTAAAATAAATTGATTACCGAATATATCGGTTCGGTTTTTAACTAAAATTCGATGTTTTTGCAGTTCGCTGTCAAAATCCATACCGGCTTCTAAACTCTCGAATAAGCATATAATATGCACATCTTCGGCAGTTGTAAGCTCGGTTCCGGCAACAGGAATAATGCCGTATTTCTTTGCTGCTTTAAAAAAAGCGGGACAATTTTTTAAGGTGTTATGGTCGGTCAGCGCCACGATATTTAAACCGCAAAGGGTAGCCATACCTGCAATATTATTAGGTGTATTATCGTCATCTCCGCAGGGAGATAAACAAGAATGAATATGTAAATCGTAATAATACTTATTCATTAATAATACCCGATATCTTATTGGCTGTTTCAAATGCACCAAATGGCGAAACCAAAAGATTAACTCCCTTTTCGGCGGCAACCTTTATCATATCATCGTCAGGCATAACATCCTCGGCAAAAACAACACAGGAAACATCGGCAAGAGTAGCAACGGCAATAACATTTATGTTGGACATAATAGTTATCCAAGCATCGCCTTCTTTTGCTCTGCCCATTACCCAACTAAGCAAATCTCCGCAATATCCTCCGGCAACTTCCCTATCAGCATCGCTTATAGAAAGTTCTTTAAAAGAAAGTTTTTGTGCTAATTCTTTAACCGTCAAATATATCACTCCTCGGTTTTTGCTATCAGGCATTTACTAATATCGGTAATTCCCTTAATAACATCTTCGGCAAAAGCACGGCAATTCGGCGCTCCGCAAGAACCGCAGTCAATTCCCGGCAATTTTTGACGAAGCTTTTGAATATCCGACATCATTCGCATAGACTCAGCCATATTATCCGAAAGCCTTGAAATAGGCGGATAATTGGGAAAATCATCAAATAAATAGTAATTCGGGATATATTCAAGTTCATCTTTATTTAAGGAATTTTGCGAAACCGGAAGATACCTTCTGAGTGTTTGGAGTCTTGCCTTGGCAATGAAGGGGTTTTGCATAGTCAGCACACCGCCTACGCATCCGCCCGTACAGGCATTCAGCTCCACAAACTCAAGAGAAGGAATACTGCCGTTTTCTATTTGGTCAAGAACTCTGTTTACATTTTCAATGCCGTCAGCCGCAAGATAATTTTCATTAAATATTGCGGTTGCCTCTCCGCCGGTTCTCGCCCAACCGACACCAATCATTCCCGATTCGGAAAGTTGCTTGATATCGCTTCCCATTTTCATTTCACCGATAAGTAAAAAGTAAATATCGCTTATGGAAACAACCTCGTCAACCTGACTCTTATATCCTGAAAATCCGTTTTTAACATAACTTGATTTTGCAGCACAGGGAGAAATAAAGCAAACACCTATCTCTTCGGGTTTTAACTCGGGATGCTCTTTATATGCCTTTTCTTTCGCAAGTTTAGCGGCAACCTCCATAGGCGGAAGCATGTGTATCACATTATCGAGCAAAGACGGAAACCTCAAACCGATAAGCCTTACAACAACCGGACAAGCCGAACTTATTGCAGGTTTTTTTACACCCTCGGTTTTGAGATATTTTCTTGTGTATGCCGAAACAAGTTCGGCAGCTTTTGATACCTCAAAAACATCATCAAATCCTATTTTCAAAAGTCCGTCAAGAACATAATCGATTTCTTCAAGATTTTCAAATTGTCCGTAAAGTGTTGGAGCAGGTAGCGCAATTTTCCACTTGAAACGATTCATATTTTCAAGGGAACCGCAAACCGCCTTCTTTGCCTTTTGCTGACAAACTCTAATACATTCACCGCAGTCAATACATCTATCGTCATCAATTTGTGCCTTGCCGTTTTTGATTCTGATAGCTTCAGTAGGACAATGCCTTAAACAAGTAGTACAACCATTGCATTTTTCAGCAGAAAGTTTTACCGAATGTTCATATTTACTCATAACTATCACCTCGCAAAATCTTTGAAAAACGAAATGAAAAATTCAATAACTGTCTTTATAAATTCACCGTCATAGTAATAACGGTACCTACCCCGACCGTAGACTGAATATCCATTGTGTCGGAATATTTTTTCATATTCGGCAATCCCATTCCGGCACCGAATCCCAATGTTCTCACATTATCGGTAGCGGTGGAATAACCTTCCTCCATTGCTTTGTTAATATCCGTAATTCCCGGACCTTTATCAGAGAGAATTATAACAATTCGGTCTTCAAGCACCTTTACATCGGCGACACCGCCTCCGGCGTGAATAACCATATTAATCTCTCCCTCATACATTGCAATGGAAACGCGTCTTATAGTTTCGGCGGGAATTCCTAATCTACGAAGACTCTTTTTAACCTGTACTGATGCTTGACCTGCCGAAGTAAAATCTTCACCGTCCACATCAAAGTGGAATACAAGTTCTTCACTCATGACTTCACCTTATTACCGATTAGGCCGTTACTGTAAAGTATTCCACAGGCTTCATACATTCTTTTATTGCTTAAAAGAATAACTATTCCGCTTTCCTTTGCCATCTCAATCATTTCAGGAGAAGGCATTTTGGAACGAACAAACACAATACAAACCATATCCATCATTTCAGCAGTTCTGATAACCTGAGGATTAACAAGTCCGGTTAATAAAACGGCTTGGTCCTTAACAAAAGCCAAAACATCACTCATAAGGTCGCAACCACATGCGGAAAAAACCTGATTATCAAGATTTTCTTCACAGGTTAAAACCTCTGCACCGAGTAAATCTCTCATAGTACTGATTTTCATAAGTCATTTCCCTCAAAACTATAATCTAAACAAATTAGTCCATGTATTTTGCTAAAATAGTGTCAACATCGTCCTCGGTTAATCTACCGTAAACTTCATCGTTGACAGTAAGTACAGGAGCCAAACCGCAAGCACCGATACAACGGCAAGCGGTTAGAGAGAATTTACCGTCAGGTGTGCACTCGTCAGCACCGATTCCGAGTCTCTCCGAAAGCTTATCGAAAATAGGACCTGAGCCCTTAACATAACAAGCCGTACCTAAACATACGGAAATGTTGTATTTTCCCTTAGGAGAAAGAGCAAACTGAGCATAGAAAGTTGCTACGCCGTAAATCTTCTCAAGAGAAACATCCATTCCTTCTGCAATCATATTTTGAACTTCGATGGGAAGATATCCGTAAATATCCTGAGCATGTTGCATTACAACCATTAGATTGCTTTTATCATGCTTATTCTCATCAATGACTTTTTTAAGCTGTGCTTCCTGTTCGGCAGTTCCTTTAAAAGGAATCTTGCTGATTTTCTTTTTCATGAAAATACCTCCTAAATTTTGCATAATTAACTATGATTATGTCATAATACGACATAATACACAACTATACTCATATAGTATAACACATATTTTCAATTTTGCAAACATTATTTAAGGGATTTTGTTAAAAAAGTAACATTTATTCTTTTTTATATAATACGGCAAAATAAATGTTGCTTTTTAGATGATTTTGATTGACTATATTCGTGTTTTATGATAATATATCTATTTGAGTAAAGGGATGTAGATTATGAGTAGAATTTTTCTTTCGAACAGTGCCGAAGAAACGGTTAGTATCGGAGTTGATATTGCGAAAACTCTTGTAGCCGGTGATAAAATTGCTTTTATCGGCGGTTTGGGTATGGGAAAAACCTGCATCACCTCGGGAATAGCCAAAGGCCTCGGATATGAAGGCGATGTTACTTCCCCCACATTTAATATTGTAAATGAATACCGTGGCGGTAGATTACCGCTGTTTCATTTTGATTTATACCGTATTTCCGGATTTGAAGATTTATATTCAACCGGTTTTTTCGATTATGCCGATGAAATGGGTGTTATGGTCTGTGAATGGAGTGAAAACATTTCTTCGGTATTTGATGATAATACCATATATATTAAGTTTGAACGCATAGATGATTCTTCAAGGAAAATAACCCTTTTTAAAGGAAGTGAATCAAGTGAAAATCCTATCTGTTGAATGTTCCGCAAAACCTGCAAGTGTTGCGATAATCGAAAACGGAAAAATCTTAGCAAGTAGTTTTACGAACATTTCTATCACCCACTCGCAAACCCTTATGCCTATGATAGAAAATTTACTGAAAACCTCTATGATTTCCGTTAATGACATTGACGGATTTTCGGTTGCTTCAGGTCCCGGTTCCTTTACGGGTATTCGTATCGGTATCAGTTGTATAAAAGGACTTTCCATTTCGGAAAATAAGCCTTGTGTCGGTGTTTCCACATTACTTGCTATGGCTCATAATTTTATTGATTTTGATGTGTATTTGTGTCCTGTTATGGATGCCCGCTGCAACCAGTTTTACAATGCTTTATTTAAAATAGAAAAGGGCAAAATCACAAGACTGTGTGAAGACAGATGTCTTATGGGTGATGAGATTATCAGGGAAATCGAAAATTTAGGACAAAATGTGGTTATTTGCGGTGATGGCGCCGAGCTTTTTTATAACTCCTATAAAAACGATAATCTCATATTGGCGCACAACAAAAATCGCTATCAATCAGCTATCGGTGTTGCTCTTGCCACCGAATCTGATTTTATACACGGAAGAACTGTTAGTTCATCAGAGCTTCTTCCTATTTATCTTCGCTTACCTCAGGCTCAGCGAGAATTAAATGCAAAAAAGAATAAATAAACGGGGGTTTTAAAATGAAAATTGCTATTGGTTGCGACCACGGTGGTTTGGAACACAAAAATGCCATTGCCGAGCATCTTAAAGAAAACGGCTTTGAGGTTACGGATGTGGGTATTTATGAACAGGTATCCGTTGATTATCCGGATATTGCCACAAAGGTTACCGAGCTTATCACCAAGGGTGAATGTGAATTGGGAATTTTAGTTTGCGGTACGGGCATCGGAATGTCCATCGCCGCCAATAAGGTAAAGGGTATTCGTGCTGCTGCTTGTAGCGAACATTTTTCTGCCAAGTACACCCGAATGCACAATAATTCAAATATCCTTTGTTTAGGTGGCAGAGTTATCGGAGTAGGAACTGCCGTTGAACTTGCCGATATATTCGTTAATACTTCCTTTGAGGGCGACCGCCATCAAAGAAGAATTGATAAAATAACAAAAATAGAAGAAAACAATTAAGGAGTTATGAAAATGAACAAGAATGTATTTATTATGGACCATCCCCTAATCCAGCACAAGCTTTCAATCCTTCGCGACGAACAGACGGGAACAAAGCAATTCCGTGAACTAATCAGCGAAATCGCAATGCTTATGTGTTATGAATCTACAAGAGATTTACCACTTAAGGATGTTAATGTAAAAACTCCTGTTGATATTGCCAATGCAAAGCAATTAGACGGCAGAAAAATGGCAATCGTTCCTATTCTTCGTGCAGGTCTCGGAATGGTTGACGGTATCACAAGCCTTATTCCTTCTTGCCGTATCGGTCATATCGGTATGTACCGCGACCCCGAAACTCATAAGCCTGTCGATTATTACTGCAAATTACCTTCCGACCTTTCGGAAAGAGATGTTTTCTTACTTGACCCAATGCTTGCAACCGGCGGAAGTGCTATTGATGCCGTTACAAGAATTAAGGAGTTTAATCCGAAGAGAATTAAGTTTATGTGCATCATCGCAGCACCCGAAGGCTTAAAAGCATTTACCGAGGCTCATCCTGATGTTGAAGTTTACTGTGCAGGTCTTGACGACCATCTAAACGAGCATTGTTATATCGTTCCCGGACTCGGCGATGCAGGAGATAGAATTTTCGGTACAAAATAATATAAATGTATTTTAGGGAGAGTGAAAAACTCTCCCGCTTTTATAGAAAAATGCCACTCAAATTATTGGTTTGAGTGGCATTAATTTTATTTATATACTCTAAATCCGTTTCCCACAATTTGTGATGATGTGGAATATTTAATTAATACATCTTTGAATTTCATTAAATATTAAAATATTTTTGTGCATTGTTATAGGAAATATCTTTAACAATTGTTTCAAGTGTCTTTTCGTCATCGGGATATTCGCCGTTTGCTACCCAATCACCTATAACATCACAAAGTATTCTTCTGAAATATTCGTGTCTTGTATATGAGAGGAAACTTCTTGAGTCGGTAAGCATTCCTACAAAATTACCAAGCAAGGAAAGGTTGGCAAGGGATTTTAACTGTGTTTCCATACCACTCTTTGTATCGCTGAACCACCAAGCCGAACCGTGTTGAATTTTTCCCTGTGCTTCGGTACCTTGGAAGCAACCGAGCACCGTATCAATAAGCTCGTTATCGTTGGGGTTTAAGGAATAAATAATTGTTTTCGGCAACTTATTCTTTGTTTCCAAAGCATTTAAGAAGCCTGTTAATGCCTCGCCGCAGTTTTTAACCGAAATACAGTCAAAGCCTGTGTCTGCACCGAGAGATTTAAACATCTTTGTATTAGTATTTCTTTGAGCACCGTAATGAAGTTGCATTACTATTCCCTTTTCGGCAATCTTTTCACCCAAAAACAGCATTAATTCGGTTTTATATTGGTCCGCCTCTAACTGAGAAATATGTTCGCCGTTCATAGCTTTTTTGAAAATATCGTTTACGGCAAAACCGGTTGTCGGCTCATAGATAATATAATCAAGACCGTGGTCGGTGGCACGACAACCCATTTCACAGAAGAAATCAAGTCTTTTTGCCAAAGCTTCTTTTACATCATCAATAGTCTTAATGTCAATTCCCGATACTTCGGATAACTTTTTAATATAATCGATAAATCCTGCTTTGTCGATATTAACAGCCTTGTCAGGTCTAAATGTAGGACAAACGGCAGTCTTAAAGGAAGAATCTTCTTTAATAATCTTATGCCACTTAAGGTCATCAATAGGGTCATCGGTAGTTCCAATCATAGCCACATTTGATTTTTCAATCAAAGCCCTAACGGTCATATCGTCATTTTGGAGTTTTTTATTGCAAAGTTCGTACACTTCTTTTGCGGTATCACCGTTTAACACTCCGTCATATCCGAAAAATCTCTTTAGTTCCAAATGGCACCAATGATACATCGGATTGCCGATAGCCTTGGGCAACATTTCGGCAAATCTTAAGAATTTTGTAAAATCGTCAGCATCGCCGGTAATCTCATTTTCCGGAACACCGTTAGAACGCATAAGTCTCCACTTATAGTGGTCGCCGCCAAGCCATACTTGGGTAATATTTTCAAACTTTCTGTTCTCGGCAATTTCCTTTGGATTTATATGACAATGATAGTCAATAATCGGCATATCTTTTGATGCATTATAAAGTTTTTTTGCTGCATCGGTTTTAAGTAAAAAGTTGTCATTAATTATTCCCATTTTCAGTTCTCCTCATAGCATTTGCTTTAATTACAGTGTTACGCCGTCTTTAAAAATGGCGAGTTCGGTTTTATCAAGAAGTTCGGATTTTGTTTGTTTTCCCGAACAAATATCCAAAACAAAGCCAAAAAATTCATCGGTCAATTCAGACATTGTTTTACCGTCTAATAATTGTCCGGCATTAAAATCAATCCAGGTTTTTTTCTTGTTATAAAGCGGTGTGTTGCTGGATATTTTAACGGTCGGAACAGGACAGCCGAAAGGTGTTCCTCTTCCTGTTGTAAACAAGACAAGCTGACATCCCGAAACTGCCAAAGCGTTAGAAGCAACAAGGTCATTTCCCGGCGCCTGTAATAACGAAAGTCCTTTTACCTTTAAGGGTTGAGCATAGGACAAAACATCCTCAACAACAGCGCTACCGCCTTTTTGAACACAACCCAAAGATTTATCGGCAATTGTGGTAATTCCGCCTTCTTTATTGCCCGGAGATGGATTTTCGTCTGTCTTTTCGCCGTACTTCATAAAGTATCCCTTAAAATCATTTATAAGGTCAACGGTTTTATTAAACAATTCTTCCGTTCTGCATCTATTCATCAAAATCGTTTCGGCGCCGAACATTTCGGGAACTTCGGTAAGAATTGTGCTACCGCCTTTAGAAATAAGCATATCGGAAAAACTGCCTACAAGAGAGTTTGCGGTAATGCCGGAAAATCCATCGGAACCTCCGCATTTTAAACCGATTTTAAGTTTATCGGTGCTACACTCTACTCGGCTGAACTTATCTGCATAAGCACAAAGTTCTTTTACCAGTTCTATTCCCTCTTGGATTTCGTTTTCTCGGTCTTGAGCAATTAAGAATTTAACTCTATTGCTATCAGGCTCACCTAAAAACTTCTTAAGTTCACCTATATTTCCGTTTTCACAGCCCAGGCCAACAACCAAAACGGCACCGGCATTGGGGTGATTAATAAGACCTGTTAAATACTTTAGAGTGTATTCCATATCTCCGCCCAGTTGCGAACAACCGTAAGGATGATTATAGGAAAAAATGCCGTCAATATTTTCGGTTCTATACTGCTTTGAGCCGTTTTCAATGGCCTTAACCACAGAATTTACGCAACCTACTGTGGGAACTATCCAAACTTCGTTTCTTATTCCCACTTCACCGTTTTCACGAATATAACCCATAAATGTTTTTTTATCGGTAGGTGAAATTTCGGAATAATCCGGATTATATGTATAAGATAATTTACCGGCAACATCCGACTTTAAATTATGGGAATGAATATGACTGCCGGATGTAATATCCTCCTTGGCACTTCCTATCGGATAGCCGTATTTAATTATCTTTTCACCCTTTTTAATATCGGTTAGGGCAATTTTATGTCCCATTGGGACATCACTTTTTAATGTGATATTGTCTATAATTTCACCGTTTTTTAAATTTTCAAGGGCAACGACAACATTATCTTTTTCGTTAATTTTAAATACTCTCATTTTAGTCCTCTAAAATGTATTTTACGGCACTTTGCGGGTTAATTTTAATCTTTTCAAGATAGTTTGTAACCTCTTGGGTAAAACCGTTAAACTTGGTTAAATCCTCACCCCAAAAATCAACATTTGAAGCAACGGCTTTAACATATTCTTCTTCACTCTTTTTAGAATTGTCGGCAAAGAATTTAAGAACATCAAGATTATCGTGAATAACATATTCAGTTCCGTCATTTCTCTTGGCGTAAAGGCTGTCTTCACGAAGGTCTGATGAACAATAAAAAGCCAAAAGTCCTGCAAACGAGAATGTAAGCAACTTTGGAAGTTTGCCGTTTTTCTCATAATTATCCTTAAACGACGGCAAAACACGAGCAGTCCATTTTGATACGGAATTTAAAGAAATTGAAAGCAACTCATGATTAATAAAGGGGTTGTCAAATCTCTCATAAACACTGTTTGCAAAATCTTTAACATCATCAATCGGCAACGGTACCATAGGTACGATTTCATCATCAACAATGCTTCTTGCCATTTTGCCGAAAACTTGGTCATTCATCATATCACGAACTATATTTATTCCGCCTAAATACGATACTAAAACCGAAGAAGTATGTGCGCCGTTTAGAACACGGACCTTTCTATCTTTATAGGGTTTTACATTATCGGTAAATACAACAGGCAACTGTGCTTTTGCAAAGGGTAATTCGCCCGAAATATCCTTATCGCTTTCAATTACCCAAAGACCGAAAGGTTCGCCTACATCCACCAAATTATCGGTGTATCCGAGTTCCTCACAAATCTTTTCTGCTTCACCTCTCGGATAACCGGTAACAATTCTATCAACAAGGGTTGAACAAAATGTATTGGCATTTTGTAACCAATTTTTAAAATCGTCCCCTAAATTCCAGATATCCGCAAGAGCCAAAACGCATTCTTTAAGCTTTCTTCCGTTATAGTCGATAAGCTCAACAGGAAGCATAATAAGTCCCTTGGCCATATCACCGCCGAAAGCTTTAAATCTCTCAAACAGGAATTTTGTCAATTTTCCGGGATATGAATTAGGAAGTTCGTCAAATGTATCGTTCTTATCAAGAGTAATTCCCGCTTCGGTGGTATTTGAAATAACAAAGCGAAGTGTATCAAGCTTTGCCAAAGCCATATATTCATCGTAGTCTTCTTTAGCATCAATGGCCTTTTGAACACTTGTAACTACCCTCGAAGAATTTACCACTTCACCGTTTTGTCTACCACGCAAAACAACTGTATAAAGATTATCTTGTTTTTTAAAGTTATCTAAATTTCCAAAGGAAATAGGCTTTACAATAGCTATATTTCCGTTAAAATCGGTTTTTTCATTTAAAATATCAATGAAGTAATCGGCAAAAGCTCTAAGGAAGTTTCCTTCTCCGAACTGCATTACCTTAATGGGTCTCTCGACTCTCTTAATTCCTAAATCAGTTATGTTTTTCATAACAATCACCCTTCCGTAGCATTATTTTCGTTAGTTTTAATAAACAAATTATACCATATTATCAAGTAATAATCCAATAAAAATTAAAATATATAAAAAATACGAAACATACAATTTAAGTTGCAGTTCCGTATTTTTTAATTAAATTAAATGTTGTACATGGTTAAATATTCTTTTGTGTTATTAACCATTTCGTCAAACATCTTTCTTGCATCAACCGTATTAATGGTAACAAGGGGATCGTTTACAAAAGCCTTAAATGCCAACTCTAAATCTCTTGTCATACCTGCCTTAACAACAGTTTCCTGTTCAGCAACTATTCTTGTAATAAGACCTAAGATTTCAGTAGGAACATTTCCTGCCATACACGGTACTACCGAGTTATCTCTAAACGATGCATTGGTTTCAACAACTGCACCAAGGGGAAGATTAGGAATTTGTCCTACATTGGGGACATTAACATTTGTAACCATATCTTCAAGACCTAAAAGGGCTCTAATCTGGTTTACACCATCTTCGCCTGTATTGGAAAGTTCAATTTTTTCCTCACCGCTTACTCTTCTTGCACTCTTAGCAAGACGGTCCTTTAATTCTTCTTTTCTATACTTAACTGTTGTTAAACCGAAGCCCCATTCGCTTACCTTTTCGGGACTTTCAAGATACCATTTGCCGGGACAGAACTCAGCCAAATGACGGTCTCCGGCAGCAGCTATGTAACCAAATCTTCTGAACAAATCAAACTTAACTTTATGACTGCAAAGGAAACTGTTATTAGCCCAGTTGTTATCAAGTCCCTTTGTAAATCCAGACTCGGCATATTTCTCGGCAACCTGTGCATATACCGGGAAAATGTCAATATCTTTATACTGTGCTTTAGTAAGCCATGTATAATGGTTTACACCAACAACATTAACCTTAATTTCGCTGCGTTCAATACCTTCAATTCCGTGAACTTCATTCAAAGCAGCGGCTAAAAGCTTTTGTGTTCCGAAAACTTCGTGGCAACAACCGAATGCCTTAATTTCAGGGAAGGTTTCAAAAAGTGTCTTTACACAAACCGTCATTGGGTTTGTATAGTTAATTACCCAAGCATTAGGGCAACAATTCTTAACACCCTCGGCAATAACCTGCATCATAGGAATGGTGCGAAGTGCTCTTACAATTCCTCCGGGGCCTACCGTATCACCGACAGACTGATAAATACCGTACTTTTCGGGAACATGAACATCACTTTCCATTTCGTCAAAAGTTCCGGGCAAAATCGAAATAACAACAAAGTCAGCACCGGTCAATGACTCCTCTAATGTGTTGGCTACTGTATAATTCCATTTTGACTTTGCACCCTCGGCATCGTTGAACTTGTTACCGATAATTTCATTATCTTTTGCAGCCTTCATATCAATATCGTAAAGTGAAACCTCACCGCAAATATCAGGTGCAGATGCTAAATCACTCATTAAGCCCCATGCCCAACCACGGGAACCTCCGCCGATATAAGAAATTTTCAATCCGCTTACGCAGTTATTTTGATACTTCATTATAATATCATCCTTTAAAAATTATTTATAAATAATATCTTTACATCAAGAATTGTAAATGATATAATATACTATAAAACAAAAAATACAAAAGGTGGTCAATCTATGCCTTTGCCTTTAAATCGCAACGCCCGTGATAAAGAATTTTATGTAGAACTCTCCAGTGATGACGAATGGAAAACCCCCACAAGTCCAACTCACTTTCACGAGTGCTATGAAATCTATTATTTAATAGAAAACGAAATTAAATACTATATTGACGGAAACTCATATCATATCGTTCCGGGAATGGTAGCAATCGTTCCGCCGAAATCAATTCACGCAACCCACTGCCTTAACGACGATATCAGAAAAAGAATGTTGATTTTCATTCCGGAAGCTCATATTCAAAACATCTTAACCGACGACGAAAAACTGCTCAGTCGTTTGCCGCAAACTCCTTTTTTAGTAGAAGGCGGAGATAAAATAGAGCTTGAAAAACTGCTTTATAAATTGTATGGGGAATTTTCCAAAGAAAATCGAAATAAAGCACTTGAAAAAGCATACCTTACCGAAATACTCGTCTTACTCGGAAGCATTTCCCATCCTGCTAAAAAATCCGAACTGTATGAATTCGACAACACAACAACAAAGCAAATGTTACAAATCGCCGAATACATAGACACGCATTTTTCCGAGAAAATAACCCTTAATACCATTGCGGAAAAATTCCATCTTAACCCATCTTATATAAGCAGGTCGTTAAACGAAAAATTAAGCATATCGTTTTCAAAATACCTGAAAACCGTCAGGATTAAGGAAGTTTGCAATCTTTTAGCAACGACAGATATATCCGTAAGTGAAATTTCCGTCAAAACAGGATTTGAGTCAAGCAGTGATTTATGTAGAGTATTTAAAAGTATAATGGGCATTACGCCACTGCAATATAAGTCTTCTCATAAATAATCGCACATACAATATTATAGTTGTTTAGGTGCAGAATTTCAATAGATATTTTTTACTATATCACCTAATTTTAAACAATTTTTTACCTTTAATTAAAATCCGCAGCAAAAAATGCTGCGGATTTTATCATTTGCAAAATTCTACAATTGCATTTTTGGCAAATTCGGCGGTTCCTTTTCCGCCGACTTTATCTATATTTTGCCTAAATTTTTCATCATTCACATACATATCCCCAAGATATAGTAAGATTTCATTTGTACAATTATAGTAATTTTTTGTTATATAATCCTTTAAACCTCTGATTATTTTCCTTGTTTCTTCATCGTCGGCATTCTTTGTATTCTTGATATTTCCGAGTTTTTCAAACCAATTCATAAGTCCCTTGTTTATTAATTCATTTTCACTTTTTGTTCTGTTTTTCTGTTTTTCTTTATATTCGGAATACTCCTTTGTGCCGCCCCACATTTCCTTCACTTGGTTAGAATAGTCGTTATATTTTTCATTTTTAAATTCTTCAAAGCTCATTTTATTTTCTCCTCTTATTGTTTTTTCGGTTAGAATTATTAATTCTTCAATATGTTCTTTTTTGATTTTTAAAAGTTTTAAATGTTGACTTAATGCAACATTTAAATCAAAATTCTTATTGTAAATAATTTGCTTTATTTCCGCCAAAGAAAAACCAAGTTCCTTAAACATTAATACAGTTTGCAACAATCTAAGTGCATCGTTATCATAAAGCCGATATCCGCTATCGGTAACTGTTGACGGCTTTAAAAGACCTATTTTATCATAATAATGTAATGTTCTTACGGTTATACCGGTTTTCTTGCCGACCTCACTTACAGTGTACATATTCCTCACCTTCCTAAAAATAAGTATAAACTATTACCTATCGTCAGTGTCAAGCAAAAATTTAAGACGGCTACAAAAAAGTAACCGTCTTATAACTATTTCTTAAATATTTTTGAAATCCAAGAAGATGAAGAAGATTTATCACTTGAAGAAAATACACTCAACAAATCACTGTCAAACGACCTATATTCACTCTTCAGCTTATCCGAAATCCATTTCTCGGCATTCTTTTTATTGGTGGTTTTAAACTCGTTTACAACAGAAGAAAAATACTTGATTTTTAGCGCAATTTCTTCCTTTTTGTCTTCAGGTGTCAACCCAATTAAACAATTTAAAACCCTCAACATAATGTCTATGGTTTTCTTGGAAACTGTTAAATCGTCATCTTCATCAGATTTGGATAAAGCTATCGCCGAAACATCGGACTTAATAGCATCGTAAGCACCTAAAAAATCAAAATTATCGGAAAATATGATTTGTAGGCTTTCTATTGCAAAGACAGGCTCCACATCATCATAAGAAGAAACATCGGTCCGATTTTTCTTCAACAACTTATAAACCGCATCAAGCACCTTATTATCGGTGTAACTGAATGCAACTTTAAAGAATTCATCAATTTTTTTATCTTTAAGACATTTTTCCGTTAAATAATAGTTTTTAATAGGAATATACAAATCTTCATTAATTATTTCGGGATGATTTTCCGTATATTTATTAAGAACATCAAGTCCGTTTTCAATAAATAAAGCATCACATATTTTATTAACAACCAAGGGGTAAATCGCAGTTATGATTTTTTCGGTACCGTAAAAGTCCCTGCCCAATGTCAGCACAGAATCCTCCACACCTACAAGCTGGGGAAGTTTTAACCTGCTTTTTTCGGTTTCAAGCTGTGCAAGTGTCAAGTCAAGAATTCTATTAACTGCCTCATCGGATAATCCCTCAACCGAAGACAAAATTTTCACAGCATTATTAATACCGTTTGAAATGCCGTTTTTATAAATTGCGGCAACAAATTTTTCGAAAATCGCCCTTGTTTGCCAATCGCCGAACACCTTTTGGCAAAGTATACCGTAAAGATAAGGATACCTGCCGCTGCAAATAAGATTAAGCATAGGATGTTCTTTTCGCTTTTGTTCCTTTTCGATGGCATTACAAAACAATTCGCTGAAATTTTGCCTTGAGTTTTCATCATTTTCAATGTGCTTATTCATTAAAAGTGCAAATTCTTCCGAAAGCTGACTGCCGTCAACAGCAACCTCGGCAAAGGTTAAAAACAGCTTATTCTTTTGTTCTGACGAAAGCGTATCATAATACTTATCAATAAACTCAAGTATTTGAGTTCTTATGGCATCGGTACGAATAGTAAGCAGGATTTTTTCAAAAATCATATCCTTGTTTTCATCGTGTTCTTGGGCGAAAATCTCACCGAAAAACTCAAGAATTTGAGGTCTTAAAAATCCACCGTAATACACACGGCAAAGATTTTCGGATATAAGATGCTTTGTAATATCAGGCTCTTCGGCATAATTTGCCTTTAGGAAATTAAACAGCTTTGCTCTCATGGCATCAGTATGGATAAGGTCCAACATTGAAGCCATAATTATCTTTTTTGACGCAACTGTTTCGGTAGGATACATTTTCGTAATCTTAGAAAATGTTTTACTCGGGATTTGAGCATGAGCCAACGGAAATCTCTTAAGACAAACCATTGCATTAGCACGAAATTCCTCGGAAAGTGCAAAACGGTATTTATCGTAAACGCAAACAAACTCATGAACCGAATCATCATTAGGTAAAACAAGTTTTTCATTATAAAGTCCGCTGCACTGACAAAACAGTAAAACAAGCTCTCGAAGATTTTTCATAGTTGTTTTTGAAAGCTCGGGCATCTTCTCGTACACCGATTGAACATAACAAAGAAACTCTCTTCTAAGCTGGTCATTACACAATGTTTCGTAGAAGAAGTCAACTATAAACTTTTCACCCATTACAAGCTCATCAAGCAGCCCAAGTGAAATTTTTTGATTAAAATGCAAAACTATTCCCTTTGATGTGGGAATATCGGAAAACGAATCAAGAATACCCTTAACCTTAAAATCAGGATACCTTTGAAAATCCGAAGTATATGTAACAAAAGGCAATTTTGTTCTGATATGATAAGGGAAAATCTGCATAAATGTGTTCATAAACTCAAGGGTCTTTTGAGAACACTGAGAAATGTCGTTACAAAGTGAAATATAAACACTTTTACCCTTTCCACAGGCAATACTTAAGGTGGCATAGATAAGCCTTTTAATCATATCCTGGTCATATTCTTCAACAAATTTAGCTGTTCCCGAAGATTTTTTTGCCTTATAGTCCAATGTCGGATATTTGTCATCGGCGGTGGATTCAAAAGATGTAATGTCAAATCCGTCAAGATTATGCACAAACAAATCGGGATTAAGAATATCGTTGTCGGGAGAATAAAGAACAGTGTTTTCCTCCTGCTTATCCATAATGAGAGAATGAACAAGATAACTTGTCCGTTCGCCTGTATAATCAAGCTTCAAGAAAGACATACAGCTTTGAATAAAACTGCCGTCTTTTCCCTCAAAATGAAAATAAACCGGCGGTATTTTTTCTTCCCTTATTAAAGAAACCTCATCCTTTCCGGGCTTGGCATTATAAACACAGGAAAGATTTGCGGTAACCGTTTCCTCATTTAGCAAATCCGAACAGGCAAAGGTATCAAAACCGTCAGCACGGTTAAACATACTGACCTTTGCGGGAACACGGGAATAAAAATGTTGTAAAGCCATACTAACTCCTTTTCACACTAATCAAATTTTATTTATTCAACACTAAGTGCCATAAGCTCTTGAATGCTGGTAACACCCTTTAAAACCAATTCCTTGCAGGAATCGTAAAGCAAAGTCATACCATTTTGAGCTGATGCCTTTCTAAGGTCGTCAAGATTTCTCTCCTTGGCAACAATAGACTTCATTTCCTCGTTCATATACATTATTTCGTGAATGGCGGTTCTACCCTTGTATCCTGTGTTGTTGCAGAATTGGCAACCCTGAGGACGATAAATGGAAATAGGTTCATTAAGTCCTAATAATTCCATCTCTTTCGCATTGGTCTTGCTTCTCTTTTTACAAGCCGGACAAAGTCTTTTTACAAGACGCTGGGCAATAACACCGGTCAAAGCATTGGAAACAAGGTAATCCTCAACACCCATATCCTCAAGACGGGTTACGGCGCCGGGGGCATCGTTTGTATGAAGTGTACTGAACACTTTGTGTCCCGTTATTGAAGCACGAACGGCAATTTCGGCGGTTTCCTTATCACGAATCTCACCTATCATAATAACATCAGGGTCCTGACGCAAAATTGAACGAAGTGCCGTAGCAAATGTCATATTTGCCTTTGGATTAACCTGAGTTTGATTAATACCCGTCATAGTGTACTCAACAGGGTCTTCGACAGTTACAATATTTACGGTGGGATTGTTTATTTCCTTAAGGAAGGAATAAAGAGTGGTAGATTTACCGCAACCGGTAGGACCGGTCAAAAGGATAATACCGTTAGGTCTTTGAAGAATTTTGTCAATAATGGCATTTTCCGCCTCGGTGAAGCCAAGGTCTGCACGGGTGAAGTTAAATGAAGATTTATCAAGTACACGAATAACGATTTTTTCACCGCAAACAGTAGGCAAAGAGGAAACACGGAAGTCATATTCTTTTCCGCCGATAATCATATTAATTCTGCCGTCTTGCGGGATACGATGCTCGGCAATATTCATTCCCGACATAATTTTAAGACGGGCACAAATAGGAGAATATGACTCGATGGGAAATTCGGCTCTTTCCTGTAAATCACCGTCAATACGGTATCTAACCTTAACCTTTTTATCAAAAGGCTCAATGTGAATATCCGATGCTCTATAAGGAATTGCTTCCTTAATAATGGAGTCAACAAGCCTAACAGCGGGATTGTTTATTACATCTTCGTTACCGACAGTGGGAACATCAAGATTTGCACCCGCATCCTCAAATATTTTCTTATCCTGCTCGTTGTTCAGGTCGCTAAGTGCGGCAGAGGTAGATATAACTGCGTCAACCGAGTCGATGTAACGGTCAATTTGAGAAGGAGGAGTAAGAATATAATCAATAGGTCCGTTATGATAAACATTAAGAGCAGACCTTGTATTACAATCAATGGGTTTTCCGCAGACAACAATTAAAGTATTGTTCTTTGTAATACAAACGGGAATAACCTTATACTTTCTCAAGAAAGTAAAGGTAAATTTATTGAACAGTTCCTCATCAATATCAAGCATATCCACCTCAACAAAAGGCATACTGTAATATGTTGCCAAGGCTTCAAGCTCAACATTATCGGTTATATACTCCTTTAGGAGCATATAATCTCTCGCCGAGGTTTTAAGTTCGGCACTGTTCTTTAAAATATCGTCAACATCTTTACGCTTAATGAGTTTTTTATAAACATAAAATTGCAATAAATCATATTGAATATTCATAAATCAATAATCCTTTCGGGGAAAATAAAGGTTTTTATCCGATACCCTGCATAATGGAAATAATCGGAGAATAAACAGCAAGGAAAAGGCCGCCGATTACAAGTCCCATAATGCAAAGAATAATAGGCTGGATTTTTGATGTAGCGGATGTTACGGTTGTATCGGTTTGCTCATCAAAAAAATCGCAGGACCTTTTAAGTACATTTTCAAGCTCATTGGTTCTCTCGCCGATGCTTAACATTCTAAGCATAAGCTGTGGGAACATTTTATGCTTTTCAAAAGAGTCTGCCAACTTGGCACCGTGCTTAATTTCATCGGTTGCAAGGTCAAATCTTTTTTTCATATCAAGATTTTCCACAATAACCGATACCGCATCTAAAGAGGACGCCATATCAAGACCGCTTGAAAGCAAAAGAGTAAAAGCACGGGCAAATCTTGAACAAAACATAGAAGTTATTATCTTTCCGAAAATAGGGGTGTTTATTAATATCTTGTCAAATAATCGCTTTCCGTCCTTAGTTTTAAGGATAACAAAAAACACAATTCCCACAACAATAAGTCCGGCTAAAATATAAAGCCAATTTGCCGTCAGGAAATCAGATGTATCGTAAACAACCTTTGTAAATCCCTGGGGAGTTACATTCATACTCTTTAATGTATCTTTAAAAATCGGGATGATAAATGCCAACATAAATACAACGATGGCAATAGTCATTGCTACAAGCATAATAGGATAGGACAAGGCACCCTTAACTTTTTTTCTCATAGCAATATCCTTGTCGTAATAATCGGCAAGTGAATTAAAAACCAGTTCGAGCTTGCCGCTTGTTTCACCTACGAATACCATACTGCGAAAAAAAGCCGGGAAAACCTTATCGTGTTTTTTCAAGCTCTCGGAAAACATAACGCCGCTTCGAACATCCTCGTATATTACCTGCAACAAGTTCTTAAAGAAGGCACTAAAAGGCTGTTCCTTCAAGGTTGCAATACACTCAACCATAGGAATTCCGGCATTTACCATTATTGCAAATTGTCTGCAAAATATAGTAAGCTCATTTATATTAACCTTACCGGTACCTGTTGTAAAGAATGCTGACGGTGTGCGGTTAGAATAGGCTTTGCAGGAAACAAGAAAAAGATTTTGTCTTGAAAGTTGAACTGCTAAATCCTTTTCGTCCTCCGCTGAAAAAATACCGGTAAATTGCTTTTTTTGTAAATCAATTGCTACATATTTATAATTCTTCATAATTCATCTTCTTCCGAAAATTAATATATTCCAAGTAATCTAAAATAAGAATTTATAATCGCATCTCCGAAAAGCAGGGCAATAACAAGACCCGAAACCAAAAACGGACCGAAAGGAAATTCGTGGTTTTTCTCCATATTTTTTGCTCTTGACATAGGTATCAAAACAATGCATCCGCAAAAAGAAGCCAAAAGGACACAAAGTAATAACTTTTCCCAACCAAGCAACAGCCCCATAGAAAATGCAAGTTTCACATCTCCCATACCTAAAGCCTCGGCGCCTACTTTTTTGGAAACCAAAAAACCTATCAAAAAAAATATAACAAATCCGCCGAAAGCACCTATGAGCCTTGAATACCAAGTTACCTGCGGATAGACAAAAAAACAAATAATGCCTAAAGCGATAAGTATAAAATGAAATCTGTCATAAATTAAACAACAGTCATAATCAATCCAAAAAATACAAATTGCCACCGAACAAACAATTGAGCATATCACTGCATATACGAGATTATCTCTAAAGAACAAAAAGCACAAAAAACAAAGTATCATATTAAGTGCTTCGTTAAGAGGATATCTAAAGGAAATCCTTTCTTTGCATTTGCGACATTTTCCGCCTAAAATTATGTACGACAAAAGAGGAATATTATCATACCAGTGTATCATACTTCCGCAAGAAGTACAGTGGGAACGCTGATTTCCCATTTTTTCACCTTTAGGCAAACGACTAATCACGACATTTAAAAAACTGCCGATACAAAGACCGTACAATGTTGCAAGTACAATAATAACAGTGAATACAAAAGAATCCATATAACTCACCTAAAAATTGTTGGTCGTATTGGGAGATTCGTCGAAAAATCCGCCGTAAAGCTCAAGACTGCTTAAAAAGTCCCCTGCGTTACGAGGGTTGAATTTAAGAAATTCAAATTTATTTTCGCCCTTTTCGGCATTTGTCATATCATAAAGAAAATCAAACTCACCGGGCATATTAACATAAATTCTGTCCACCTTTTCGGTGAAATTGCCCTTGTTGTTCGTAACCGCATTTAAAGCCCACTTAATAAAAATACGGAAATTTTCATAAACATATTCATTTTCACTGTTGGGCAACGGTCTTGTCATAAACTTAGGAAGCTTTAAAGGTGTTTTCTTCGGCAAAACCTTTTGGGTTGCCGAAACGGGGTTTACTTTCTCAAGCTCCGACTCATAAGAGCTATCGGGAGTATTTTCGTTTAGCTGCTCATTAAGTGCCTGTGCTGTTTGGGCGGCACTTTCGTTTTCCATCATAGTAAGCTGTTTCAATCTTGCCTTTTCCATAGCATTAAGCACAAGAAGGTCAGCCTCGGGATTATCAAAAAGCATATTTTCATAAGCAAGTCTGTTTTTATGCAAAATCGAAGAGCCGAAAGGCAAATCAATAAATCCGGCAGTTCTTCCTTTGTTTACCAAAATAACAACCGACTTTTCCGGTTTAATATCCAAAAAAGCATAGGTCTTATTGCTCATAGAGTTATTAAGATTTATTACTCCGTTGATAATCGCATTGGAATTAAAGGTTATGTTATGAGGTGTCATACGGTTTTCGGCGCAAACACCGTAAATTTTCGACAAAAGCTCCTGATTCATTATGGAAAGAGCAAATGTTGAATATTGCTTATTTTGGGAAATAAGAGTCTGGTTAATCTTCAACTGTTCACGGTTTTTATAAAACTCACTGATAAGAACATTAAGAGAGTCCATGGTTTTCTTTCCCATTGTGGGAATATTCAAAATGTTAGTGGAAACAAAATTGTCGGAAACTACCACGGTAGCCGAAGCATTTTGCTCCACAGGATATTTTTTACTGTAATTTGAAAGGGCGGTGGAAAGGTTTTTGAAAAACTCATCGTCAAAACTCTTCGACTTAAGCGGTGCTGTTTCGTGGCGGTAAGAGTTAGGCTCACCCATTGTCATATTACATAAATGCACAGCCTCGTTTTCAAAGTCAATATTAATGACCGTACGGAATTTTCCGAGAGGTTGTTGCTGTTGTTTCTTTTGCATTAGATTCAGTTTCAAAGGCAAATCCCCCATAATCTAAAATGGATATAGTTTTACCTGTCCATTATAACACATAACTTTTAATTTTTAAAGTGTAAATTTCCAAAAGCCTAAAAGTTTTTTTGTTTTAATAGATTTAGTAAATTTTACCAAATTCTTTAAATATAAACATAACCAAAAAATCTCCCGAAAAAACCGGGAGATTAAAGATACTTTTATACTTTATTGTGCTGTGGTAGTGGTGGAATCTTCAGTTTGCGGATATTCGATTTTCTTAACCTTAAACTGCTTTGTTGCACTCTTTGTTTCGGTGAATTTAAGAGTCTTAACGAACTCATCAATTTCCTTTTCAAAATCCTCATCTTTTAAGCCGTGGCGAATTTCGGAATCAATGGAATCAATTTTTGTACTGTCGGCCTCTAAATCCTTCTTTACAAGGATTGTGTAACCTGCATCATCATCCTTTTTAACAAGCTTAACTTCGCCGTTTTTCATAGCTTTTACGGTGTCGTAGTTATCACTTGCATAAGAGGTTGTTGATGTACCCAAAACCGTTGCATAAGAATCTTGTTTGTTGGAATCTTCAACGCTGTTATACTCTTCGTAAATGGCATTAAAGGTCTTTTTGCCACTCTTCAAATCATCGTAATATGTTTTGAAAAGTGCGGTTTTTTCGGTCTTATCGGCATCCTCAAGTGATGAAAAGTCAACATCTAAAACTTCTGCCAATAAATAATTGTTCTTTCTGTATTCGGTAATATCCTTTGTTGCAACCGGAGTCTTACCCTCTTTGCCGTAAACAAAATCAAAATACTTTGAAGAATAATAAGAATCCTCTGAATACTTTGTAAAGGTTTCCTTGCTTACACCGTTTGGCTCGTAAACCTCGGAATAGCCATAAGACGACCAGTAAAATTCAGCATAACTGTCAACACTTGTCTTATCATCGCCAAGCTCAATCTTATTCTCTTTACACTTTGTAATGTAAGCGGCATTTTCCTTTAATTTATCAAGAGCATTTGCCTTAACATATTCCTCAAAGGTCTTACCGTCAAACTTTTGGGTGTAATAATATCCCTCTTTTGATGTATCAATACTTGTATCCTCTTGAGCCTTATCGTCAACTTCCTGCTTTGCAGCGAGGTCAGCCTCGATAAGTGCACACATATAGTATGCAGAAGTAAATTCAACATCTCCTACCTTAACGGCAATTTCGTTCTTTTTATGACAAGCGGTAATGCTAAGTGCTAAGGTTAAAGTCATAAGAATTGCCAAGGTCTTTTTAATAAAATTCATTTTTGTTCCTCCGTACTATGCAATGCATAATTAATTAGTAAGTCAATTATATAACAAATATTTACAAATGTCTACTGATTTTATAATAATTTATTAAATGTTCACAAAATTTCGGATAATTTTTTTACAGTAGCACTATGTGTCTCGCCTATTTTCAGCTTAATAATATATGCCGGATTTCCCGAAACAGCAAAGGTAAGCCCATTTCCGAAGGCATCCGACAATTTATGAGTTACATCTTCTCTTAAAGCATCGGTTTTTAGAATTACCATATCATTTCCTCCGGAAATTTCGGATATTCCGCTATTTGCCGCTTTGTTTCTTAATAATGAAACTGTTATCAGCCCCATAACGGTTTGCGGCGGCTCCCCGAATCTATCGCAAAGTTCATCTAAAACATCGCTGACATCCTCATCGCTTCTTATATCGGCTATTCGCTTATAAATTCCCAGTCTCGAAGAAAGAGAGTTAATATAATTTTCGGGAATATGTGCAGAAATGTTAAGGTCAACGGTACACTCGTTTTCTCGCTGAGGCAACACGCCGTTTTCTTCGTTGACGGCATCATTCAAAAGTTTCAAATACATATCATATCCCACGGCTTCCATATTTCCGTGTTGTTCGCCACCCAAAATGCTACCTGCTCCGCGAATTTCCAAGTCCCTTAGTGCTATTTTAAATCCGGAGCCGAATTGGGTAAACTCTCTGATAGCTTCAAGCCTTTTTGCGGCAGTTTCATTTATAGCCTTTCCCCGCTTAAAGCAAAAATAAGCATAAGCTCTTCTCGGAGACCTACCCACTCTGCCCCTAAGCTGATGAAGCTGTGAAAGTCCCATTCTATCTGCATCTTCAATAATAAGTGTATTACAGTTCGGCACATCAACGCCTGTTTCAATAATCGTGGTACAAACAAGAATATCTATCTCATAATCTATTAATTGTCGCCAAACCTCACTTAATTCCTCTTCGCCCATTTGTCCGTGAGCTATCCCTATTCTTGCCTCGGGTATTCTTTCCTTTAGTTTTGAAGCTATTCTGACAATATCATCAACCCTATTATGAAGATAATATACCTGTCCGCCTCGCCTTAACTCTTTATTGATTGCATCGGTAAGAACTCCGTCATTTTGCTCTAACACATAACTTTGAACCGGATATCTATCCCCCGGCGCTTCGTCAATAGAAGACATATCCCTAAGTCCCGACATTGCCATATTAAGGGTTCTTGGAATAGGTGTAGCCGAAAGAGTCAAAATATCCACAAAGGGATAAAGCTCTTTTAGTCTTTCCTTTTGTGCCACACCGAAGCGCTGTTCTTCGTCAATAATTACAAGCCCTATATCCTTAAAAGAAATATCCTTGGAAATAAGTCTATGGGTGCCGATAACCATATCAACCGCACCGCTTTTAAGCCCTGCCACAACCCTTGTTTGCTCCTTTTTGGGAACAAAGCGGTTTAACAGTTTTATTTCTACCGGGATGTTGCCTATTCGCCTGATTGCAGTATTAAAATGCTGCATGGCAAGAATAGTAGTTGGGACAAGAAGCGCACATTGTTTTCCTTCGCTTATACACTTAAACGCTGCCCTCAGCGCTACTTCGGTTTTACCAAATCCCACATCACCGCACAAAAGTCTATCCATGGGAACAAAACTTTCCATATCCTTTTTTATCTCGTTAATACACCTGATTTGGTCATCGGTTTCTTCGTACTCAAACCGTCTTTCAAAATCGTTTTGAAGGTCGGTATCCGGACCGAAAGCATATCCCTTTGTAGACATTCGTTTGGCATAAAGTGCCGTCAACTGCTTTGCCATATTCTTTACAGCCGATTTAACCCGACTTTTGGTTTTATTCCAAGTATCGGTGCCTAATTTATTAAGCTTTATTCCCGATTCGTCAGCCGAGCCTATATACTTTGAAACCATATCAAGCTGTGTAACCGGAATATAAAGAACATCGCTTCCGTAATATACAATCTTAATATAATCCTTGGTTATTCGCTTATTGGTTATTTGCTTTATGCCGTCAAAAATTCCTATTCCGTGGGTTGAATGAACAACATAATCCCCTCTTTTAAGTTCGTCTAAAGAGCCGATTTGTTTGCCGCTTTTAAAGTTCTTCTTTCGTTTAGGCGACTCGGATGTTATATGCCGATGGGTAACAAGGGTAAATTTTACAAGAGGTATTTCAAATCCTGCCGATAAAGCACCCTTGGCAACAAAAACACCGCTTTTTGCCGGTTTTTGTCCATCCTGTAAAAGTGTTGCTTTTATACCCGTTTCGTTAAGCTCATCACAAAGAACCCTTGCCGCTTTATCCTCTCCGGCAAGAACAATAACTAAACCTTTTAGGTGAAGCTGATACGAAATATCGTCTTTTAGTACCGAGATATCTCCACTCCAGGGGGATATACGCTTGAAGTCAAAATTATAAATACCCTTTAATTCCAAAGCATAAGAATTTTTCGGAAAACTCTCAAGATATACTCCCTTTCCTGTTTTTGAGAGAAATTCTCCCTTGGGCATATAAATATCAGCAGTCTTTTTGTTCAAAAATCCTTCTTCTAAAAGTTGCTTTACTTCTTCGCCGTGAGCCGTTTCGATTGATTTTAGTCTATCGTTCAAATTTCCCGATTCGCAAACCACAGTAAGGCAATCGGGAATGTAATCGAAAATTGTAGTTTTATTCTCATAAAGTAGAGACACATATCCATCGGGAACAACCGAAAATCCCCCATTTAAGGCATCTAAATCCTCGGTTAATCTTTTTCGTTGGTTATCGGTCAGTTTCTTTTCCGATTGTAATATCTTTTCAATTTTTCGGGCTAACTCCCGACTGTCGAAAACCAGTTCGTTTGCAGGAAAAATGCAAAACTCCGATACGGTTTCGCCACGGCGCTGTGAAAGAGTATCAAAGGTGGAAATAGTATCAATCTCTTCTCCCCAAAGTTCTATTCGAAGTGGTGAAATGCTGTTTACAGGGAAAATATCAATTATTCCGCCTCTGACCGAGAATTGTCCTGCGCCCTCGCAAATTTCGGATTTTGTATAGCCTAAATCCACAAGTTTTCCTGAAAACTCCTCTATATTAATGCTGTCATTTGAGGAAACAGTAAGCTTACTGTCCCTTAAAAGCTTTGGCGGAATAGTATACTGCAGTGCCGAATCCACCGACACCGTAACCACGCCGAAATCCCCGTCAACAATCTTTGACAGGGTATCTAATCTTCTATATTCATAGTCTTTTGAAAAACCGGCAAGTTTGGTAATATTATAATCTCTTAAAGGCAAGTTAACAGCATTCACACCGAGAGATTTCATATCGTCCCGCATACTGATTGCCGAAGCCTCATCGTGGGTGATTACAAGGATTTTTTTCTTTGTATGAAAGAAAAGTCCTGCGGTTACCAATGCTTTATGGATTGCCGAAAGTCCCGATGCCGCCGCCGGGACACCGCCCTTTTTAACATCTTCTAAGAGTCTTTTATATTCCGGTTCTCTTTTTATTATATCAAAAATAAAATCCATATTATTTACTGTACTTATTCATAGCAGAATCTATGCCTTTTTTAATTATTTCTTCCACCGCTTTTGATGTATTATCAAGTGCAGCATCAAAGGTTTCGAGCTTATCTTTCGGAATTTTTCCCAGCACAAAATCCTTTAAATCATATTCCGGATTGGGCTTCTTATCCACACCGACCTTAATTCTTGGGATTTCTTCGGTTCCTGCAAGTTCGATTATATCCTTTATGCCGTTATGTCCTCCGGCACTTCCCTTTCTTCGTATGCGAATATTTCCTATATCAAGGGAAATATCGTCATAAATAACCAAAACATTTTGATACGGAATTTTATAAAAAGATGCAATTTTTGAAACGGCTCTTCCGGAATTATTCATATAGGTTTGAGGTTTTACCGCAAGTATTCTCTTGTCCCCTATTTTACACTCGCCGAAAATCGCTTCAAATTTATTTTTATTAAAATCAAATCCGAATTTTTCCGACAGCCTGTCGACAGCCATAAAACCTGCATTATGTCTTGTTTTCTCATATTGAAGTCCGGGATTTCCAAGCCCCACAACCATAAAATCAAATGTGCTTTTTTCTTTTCCGAATATCATTTTATGACCATACCTTTTCGCTACGCTTTAAGGCACAAACGACCAAGAAAAGTATGGTCATAAAATGCCATGTTTTTCGTTTGCCGTGCAAACGGCGAGAAAAACGGCGCATTAAATTTTTAAGCCTTGGAAGATTTATCTTTCAAGGTTATCACCGATTGGTATTTTATCATATTTTAACAAAACTTTCAAGCACCCGCAAAAATATATAAAAAATCGCATTATTTTTGTCCTTTTTTCACTCTTTTTTTCCCTGCCGAATGGCTATAATTGAAATATCAGAGGTGATGCTATGGTAGTGTATTTAGATGTGCTTATTATAGTAAACATTCTTATTGATTACTTTTTATTAAGGCTAACAGGATTTATTATCAAAGAAAAGCCTAAACCCTTTAGAATTTTATCAGCCTCTTTTTTAGGTGGAGGATTATCCCTTTTAATACTTTTACCAAAACTAAACGGTCTATTGCAAATAGCCTTTTGCATCATTTCCTGTCTTATTCTTTGCGGTATTTCATTCGGATTTAAGCCTATGAAAAAGTTTTTCAGAAGTTTTGTTATCCTTTTTTGTGCATCTAATCTTTTCGGCGGAGTAATAATTTCATTAAAGCTTCTTAGAAATCCAAATGGTATATATATTAAAAACTCGGTTGTTTATTTTAATATTTCCCCCTTAATCCTTATTGTATCCGCCTCGGTTTATTACATAGGTGCCGTTATCCTGAAATACATATTTGAAAAAAACGGCAAATATTCCGAAAACTGTACCATAACGGCATATCTCGAAAACTCCTGCATAACCCTTAAAGGAATTGTTGATACCGGCAACTCCTTAACCGATATGTTCGGTATTTCGGAAATAATCATTACCGACAAAAAATCCCTTGACGGTATCATTAAAAACAAAGATTTAAGTTCAAGATACCGAAGTATTCCCATAAAAACCGTTATGGGAAGTTCACTTCTTGACGGCTACCGATTTGATAAGGCGGAAATAACAACAGAAAAAGCAAAGAAAAAAATCGACAGTCCTGTATTTGCAATATCAAAAGAAAATATTGATGGGGATTATAATGCAATAGTCAGTCCCCGTTCGTTATTATAAAATATTTAAAAAGGTGATATTATGCCTATTGTTTTATTTCTTAACAAATTACAATTTTTACTTAAAAAACTGCTTATTAAACCTAATTATTACATAAACGGTCCCGAAACCCTTCCTCCGCCATTATCAGTAAAGGAAGAGACGGATTTATTAATTAAAAACGACAAAAAATCCAAGGAAAAACTCATAGTACACAATTTAAGACTTGTAGTATATATAGCGAAAAAATTTGACTCCTCGGGAGTCTATATTGAGGATTTAATTTCTATCGGTACCATTGGACTTATTAAAGCCGTAAACACATTTTGTCCTCAAAAGAATATTAAACTCGCAACCTATGCTTCTCGGTGTATTGAAAATGAAATATTAATGTATTTAAGGAAAATATCTTCAAGAAAAAGTGAAATTTCAATTGACGAACCGCTTAGCACCGATTGGGACGGAAACGAGTTGTTATTATCCGATATTTTAGGAAGCGATGGCAACGAAATCAGCACAAAAATTGAGCAAGAGGACGAACAAAAATTGCTTCTTTCCTTCGTAAACGAACTATCTCCCAGAGAAAAACAAATTATGGAAATGCGGTTTGGAATGTCAGGCTACAAAGAGTACACACAAAAAGAAGTTGCCGATACCCTCGGAATTTCACAGTCTTATATTTCAAGACTGGAAAAAAGGATAATCGGCAAACTTAAAAAACAAATTGAAAAGGCGGGATAATTATTAAATGTTTTTAGTTAATGTTAGAATGTTTTTGTTTTCACTGTAATCATAGGTAACACTATCCATACTCTTTTTTACAATGAAAATCCCAAGGCCTCCGATGCCTCTTTCTTCTGCGGAAAGAGTTGTGTCGGGGTCTTCTTTTTCAAGGGGATTATATGGTGTTCCGCTATCAATAAATTTAATAATTGCTCTTTTCGGCGAATCGGCTATCTCAACACCCACAGTTGCATCTCCGCCCTTTTCGCCGTAAGCATAATATGCAATATTGCCGAAAATTTCATCAATGGCAACATCAATTTGCATTTGCGCTTTCATGGAACAATTATTTTCTTCAAGAATTTCATCTACAAAAGCAGTAACCGTAGAGATATTTTCAATTTTTGCCTCCACGCAAAGCTCTTTAGTCATCAAGTTTCATCCTCTCTTTATATTCAAGACAAAGCATTGTAATATCATCAAACTGAGGAGCCTCTCCCACAAATTTATCAATATCAGCCTTAACATTGTAAAGAAGATTTGTAACATCGGTATCCTTATTTTCGCCCAAAATATTCTGCACTCTATCGTTTCCGTAAAGTTTATCGTTTTTGTCGGTAGCCTCGGTAACACCGTCGGTGTATTGGAATATTTTATCGCCCGGCTCTAACATAACACTGCCTGACTTATACTTAATACCTTCCATACCGGCAAGTACAAATCCCGACTTAATCTTATAAGGCTCATAAGTGCCGTTTTTCTTGCAAATATACGGTGTTTCGTGTCCGGCATTGACATAGTTAAATTCGCCGGTTACAAGGTCTAAAACTCCCTCAAAAGCAGTAATAAACATACCGTGCTCGTTGTTTTCACAAAGTATTCTGTTAACCTCGGTAAATACCTCGCCTAAATCCCTGTCAAGTGTTGTATGGTCCTTAATAAGTGTTTTACCGATAACCATAAACAGTGCGGCAGGAACTCCCTTTCCGGACACATCCGCCACAACTATTGCCAAGTGCCTGTCATCTATCATAAAGAAGTCGTAGAAATCTCCTCCAACCTCTTTTGCCGGTGTCATTGTGGCAAATATGTCAAATTCGCTTCTCTCGGGGAATGCGGGGAAAATAGAAGGAAGCATTTGTGCTTGGATTTCGGTTGCGATATTAAGCTCTGCTCCGATTCGTTCCTTTTCTGCAGTAACCGAAGCTAAGTTTTTAACATACTCATCAAGATTTTTAGCCATATCGTTAAAAGCATTACCAAGGTCCTCAATTTCGTCCCCGGTTTTAATGGACAATAAATGGTCAAGATTACCATCGCCGATTTCGTCAACGCCTTCTTTAAGTTCAATTATCGGCTTTGTAAAGCTTATTGAGAATTTTCGTGAAATAATAACAACCACAGCAATAAGAACGGCTAAAAGAACAAAGAATATTACAAATGCGCCGGTGATTTGACTGTTAAGTTCGTTATAGGCATTCATAATAAGGTCATCGGTAGAACTAAGAACCGTAACCATTGTCCAATCGTTATTGTCAAGGGCGGCAAAGGACAACAAAACATCGGTTCCGTCAATATTTATATTATCAAGTTTTCCCGTTTTTTCGGTTTTTATTTTCTCGCTTAATTCCTTAAGTTTTTGGTTGTTGCTTTCCGACAAAACCGTTTCAATCATAACTTCGCTTTCGGTTTTGGAATTTGCAGTGGTATTGGGATTTATTACAACCTTGGAGGTATTGCGGCTTACCATAAAGGAATAACCCGTGGTGCCCAATCTTGTACTCTTGATTAAGTCGGCAAAGTTTGTGAGAAGTCCGCCGCTTCCCGCAATTCCGACCAACTCACCGTCAACTACCACCGGAACAGCACAAATAAGGGAAATTCCCCTACCTGAAGCATCCTGTACAGGGTCGGTCCAATATACTCCGGATTGGGTTAATGTTCCGTTCTTATACGCCTCTACGGCTCCCTGATACCAACCTCGTTCTCTTGCATCGTAACAAATCATAGATTGGGTTTCCAAGTCGCCTAACACATCAATTCCGCTATCGGCAAAACAAAAATATGTTGCCGAAAATCCGGTATAACTTCCGTCGGCATTACGAAATCTTTCAATTTGACTTAACTCGTTTGAAAGAAGTGAAGAAAGATACAATTCCTGATTTAATGTGTATTTGCCGTCTATCTCGGCATCGTGATTTATTTCGGCGCTGATGACCGTTTCCGTTCCGTCAATAGTGTCATTTTTTACATTCTTCAAAATGTTTTCGGGAACACGAACATGAAGAGAATACTTACCTAATTTATCAGGATTTGCACAGGAAATATCAGGCAAATTTTCTTCTGAATAACCCTTTAAATAGTAATCGGCCTTAGACAAAATTTCCTTGGCACCTTCCGCTACCATAAGTGTTTGATTTTGAGCTAAAAGCAACATAGAATCGGCAGTTGTAGCCTTATTTTCCGATAACTCGCTTAATCGTTCAACTGCATCGTTTGCGGCAGTTTCAAGTGCTTTGCCACTCATATTCTTCATCGAAACTATGGAAACTCCCGATGCGATTACCACCGAAATAATGGTAATAAACAGAATTAACTTTGTGAGTTTTTGTCTTATTCCCTTTTTTGATTTCATTGCTGTCTTCCTCCAAGAATATATTTTATAAATTTTTCGTTATGGAAAATATTTACCTCATTAAAGTTTTCTTGACAGTTTTTACTGTTTGAAAGTATCAGATACTCCCGGTTTTCCGAAAGAGGTTTTATTCCCGAAAAATAAAATCCTTCCTTTAACAGCGCATTATACCCGGACAAAAAACCACTGTCGCAAATATTAATATATGCCACTGCCGTATATTTTTTGTCAAGCAGTTTTTTTATTTTTGGGACTACTACATCTTCAAAGTCTACGCCGTTTTGGGTTACGAAAAGCTCGAAAAACTCGTGAATTTCATTCTTTTCTATCCTGTACTGCGTACTGTCCTCTTTGGAATTTGTACAACCAAGCACATTTACACCTATGCCTAATTGACTATAAATATCTAAAATAAAATCCTTATGCTCTTTCGGTAAAGCAATACATACCGGATTGTTTTCCACAGCCTTGCAATAAACCGCCTGACTCATTTTTGTATGGGGTTTAAAGGTGATTTTAGGAGCAATTATTTGGTTTTTATATGCCGAGCATCTAATTCCGCAAAGGGTGTATCCTCGGTGGCATAGGCTTATTTGGCTTATATCATCGTGAGTCATTACATCCGCATAAAAGGATTTAATATTCTTGAATTTTTTATTAATCCTATCAAATAAATCCTTTAACTGATTTGAAGCAATCCCCCTACCTCGACAATGGGAAGGGACACTTCGTAAAAGCAGTAAAACCGAACCTTTAAACTCTTCCTCACTCATTAAAGCGGCAACCGTTCCCACAACCTCGTCTTTTTGTGAAATCGCCAAGGTCAAAATCAGTTTACCTTCACCTATAAGCCTGTTAATATTATTTTTATCAAGATATTCCTTATAAGGATAACCTTCGTCATAAAAATCATTTATGCTTTCAAGAAAACCCTCATAATATTTATCGCTGTATTCTTTAAAAATATAATCTAATTCGGCGCTAACCATCTTTCCACCCCATTAAAACAATATGGTAAGATTGTTTATTCCGAACACACGGTCATAAAGTACAACCTCGGAAAGCTTTTTAACCATCTTAATTCCCATCGTATCGGACATTAAATCCTCATCACTGTCAGCATACTTGATGGGATTAAACTGTTTTCCCGCCGTTCTGAATCTAAGTACCACAACATCATCGTGAATAAGAATTCTCACATTGGACCTTAATTTTGTTTTTTCGTCCTTTAAAGCATGGTCGTTGAAAAGCACCAATATTTCCTCAATAGCAATGCCAAGTGCCATTGTAAGTTTAGGAGACATTTCGTTTTGTTCGCAAAATCCCGTGATTTTCTCGGCACTTTCAGCGGCACTTGCATTATTGTTATCCACCGAAAAAGCAAGGAATTTCCCGCTTTTATCCGCTACTTCATCCATTAGTAAAAAGGCGGAAAGGTCTTTTCTTATACGGCTGATAATAAACGAAATAACAAATGTCAGCAAAAATGTTATCGCTTCGGCTATTAAAAAAGCATACCATAAATTTTCTCCGTTTCCCTTTTTTGAAAAATACAGAGCAAATAAAACAACCAAAGCAAAGTTTCTAAGCACAGTCAAAGCATTTGAAAAAAGTGTATGCTTTATACTTTGATAAAAAGTGGAGAATATAGTATTAACTCCGCTTAAGATAAGACTAACCGAAAATATACAAACCGCATTTGTCGCCATTGCCAAAGCATCAGAGTCGGCAATAGAAAAAAATCTGCATATTTTTTCAGGCATATATTCCAAAATTCCCACAAAAACGGTCATTAATACAACGGCGGAAACCATAGCGGCGGTAAAGATTTGTCTTAAACTCTTTGTATCCTTTTCGCTGGAAAAAACCGCAGCAAAGGGTGCCATACTGAGTGATGTTCCGTTAGAAATTGTAACCGAAAACATAAAAATTGTGGAAATAACACTAAAGGTCGAAAGACCCGCCTTACCTAAAGCGGAAACAATAATAAGGTTTAAAAAATATGTACGAAGTAGGTTGCAAAGATTATTTACAGCCGATGGAGAACCGGAAATTAAAACATCTTTAATACCTCCGAAGCTTTTATCTTTCGGCTTCTTAAAGCCGCCTTTTTTACTGTAAAGGATAAAAAGTCCCGGAAGTGTAGCAGAAAAATACGCAATAGTTGAAGCAAGTCCTATTCCCGCCATACCCATATTAAAGAATTTAACAAAGACAATATCAAGAGAAATATTGACGATTGCCATAATTCCGCTGACATACACACCGTATTTTTGAGCACCGTTTATTTTAAGATAATTAAAAGGAATATATATTCCGATAGCAGCAAAAGCCGAAGGTGCAAAGGCTAAAATATAGTTTCTTGTTTCTTTTCTTATGGAATCGGGAACACCCAAAACATTAAGCACAACACCGTTAAACACCATAATAATTGCGGTTAATGCCACACCAATAACAAGAGATAACTTAACAGTAAGATAAAGGCACCGATTACAGCCGTCAAAATTCTGGTTGCCGACAAAATGAGCCGCCTGAATAGAGCCACCCACAGCCAAAAGAGAACCTACCGTTGCAAATATAAAACTTATGGGGCTTACAACACTTGTAACCGCAAGACCGTCGCTACCCAAAAGTCTACCTACAACAATATTGTTAATTACCGAACACAGCTGAATTAGAAGAACTGCTAATGTAACCGGAAAAAGACTACTTAAATATATTTTATTTATAAACTGCCGTTCTTCCATTTATACACCTTCAAAAATTACCAAATAATAGTATAAAAATACATAATAATGATAACACAGAATTTCTTTTTTGTCAAAAAAATAATGCAACAAAGGTTTTTCCAAAGTTGCATTATTAAATGTGTATTAAATTTTAATTATTTTTCGCTTTAACGCTTTCAAAGGTATCAATAATTTCCTTTTCAGGAGCCTTAGTTGCAAGACTTACAATCACAATGGCAATAAGAGCAATTATGAACGCCGGTAATAACTCGTAAATGTTAAGAATTGTGTCGGCAAACTGAACCCTGATAACAAACTTCCAAACAAAAATCATAACTCCGCCTGAAATCATACCAGCCAAAGCGCCCCACTTGTTCGTTCTCTTCCAGAAAAGCGCACAGAGTACAACCGGACCGAACACAGCGCCGAAACCTGCCCAAGCAAATGATACAATTCTGAATACCGAACTGTCGGGATTTCTTGCAAGGAAAATAGCAATTACGGAAATTACAACAACCGATACTCTTGCAAGTATCATAGAAGACTTAACCGAAAGCTTTACCTTGAATGTATCCTTAACCAAATTTTCGGAAACACTTGATGCTGCGGCAAGTAACTGTGAATCGGCAGTTGACATTGTAGATGCCAAAATACCCGCAAGAATTATTCCGCCTACAAAAGCAGGAACAAAGCCAAACTTTGAAATAACCTTTGATATGTCAACAATTATTGTTTCGGCGGCAGTGGCATCGGCATAAGTCGGAACAATACCTGCCTTCATTAAGCTATATCCAACAACACCGATTAATACGGCAATACCCATTGAAATTACAACCCAAACCGTTGCTACTCTTCTTGAAAGTTTTAACTTGTTTTCATCCTCTATTGCCATAAATCTAAGCAAGATGTGAGGCATGCCGAAATATCCGAGTCCCCAAGCAAGAGTTGAAGCAACAGGCAAAGCGCCGTAACTTCCGGTAGCGCCGTCAGCAACACTGTAACCCTTAAACAAATCAAGGTATCCGGTAAGTTCCTTAACATTGGAAAAAACATTGGTAAATCCGTGAACGGCACCTTCGCCAAATCCGATAACAACAAATAAAGCGATTGTCATTACTATACTTTGAACAAAGTCGGTAGTTGAAGCGGCAAAAAAACCGCCTAAAGTGCAGTAAATAATAATAACCGCCGCACTTATTATCATAGCAGTTAAATAATCTACTCCGAAAATGGCATTAAACAATTTACCGCAAGCCGCAAAACCCGATGCTGTGTAAGGAATAAAGAATATGATAATAAATATCGCCGCAATAGTGGTCAAAATATTCTTTTTATCACCGAAACGCTTTGAGAAAAAGTCGGGAATTGTGTATGCGTCAATCTTTTGACTGTAAACTCTGAGTTTTTTTGCAACAAACAACCAGTTGAGATATGTACCGATTGCAAGACCTATTGCCGTCCATGTAGCCTCTGCAAGACCGCACATTAAAGCAACTGCAGGCAGTCCCATCAAAAGCCAACCACTCATATCCGATGCCTCGGCACTCATGGCAGTAACCAACGGTCCTAATTTTCTTCCGCCTAAATAATAGTCGCTTGTGGTTTTATTTCTTTTTGAAACCACAAAGCCGATTGCAACCATCATAATCATATAAACAACGATAGCCGCAAGAATGATAATGTTTCTTGTTTCCAAAATAATTACCCCTTTCTTTTTTAACAGTTAGAATTATACCATACTTTTTATTAGACTAAAACATAGAATTTAGTTTGAAATAAAAAATGAACAAAAATAGCCTTAAAGCAAAGAAAACCCTTTGTTTTAAGACTATTATAATTAGACTAAAGTACATACTAAATAATGTATCAAAAATATTTTTTTAATTTGTACTCGCTTTGTATCCGTTTAAAAACATAGGCAACATAGCGGCGCTATACTCTCTTAAAGAATATTCACCGTTGCAAAGACACCAATCGTACATTATGGCTCTTTCATACATAGCGTAGGCTTTTACAATATCATTAGCCGATTTTTCGGTTGAAATTTCCCCTGACTGCTGTCCCTCTACTATTATATTTCTAAGCAATTTATAATATGTTCTTTCTTTATCAAGCAGATGCTTTTCACTTTTGGTTACAAGCTGTGAAGACAAAAGACTTGCCAAAAGCTCAATAGAAACCGAGTCCTCTATCATACGGAATATTTCTCCGTTTAGATAAACCAATTTTTCAATGGCACCCATATTTTCGGGAAAAGAACCTGAAAGCTCTTCATATTTTTCGTCAAAAAGATAGGACAGTGTGGACAAAAGGGCATCTTTTCCGCTGAAATAATGGTAAAATGAGCCTTTAGAGGTTTCCGATTCATAAATTATATCGTCAACTGTAGTATTATCATAACCCTGTTCATAAAAAAGTCGCCAAGCGGCAGATACAATCCTACCTTTGGTATTTCGGGTATTTTTCTTTTTCATAATCGGTCCCCCTAAAAAAATGACAAAGGCACATCAAAGCACCCTTGTCATTATACATCTTTTTCTCAAAAAAGGCAATATTAATATGCAATACCCTGAGCAAGCATAGCATCTGCAACCTTTTCAAATCCGGCAATATTTGCACCGGCAATAAGGTCGCCTTCCATACCGTACTTTTTAGCGGCATCAAAGGAATTCTTATAAATATTAGCCATAATCTGATACAATTTTGCATCAACCTCTTCGGCTGTCCAGCTGTATCTCATTGAGTTCTGGCTCATTTCAAGACCGGAAACAGCAACACCACCGGCATTAACAGCCTTAGACGGAGCAATAACAACCTTGTTTTTCTTTAAGTAAGCAACTGCTTCTTCGGTTGTAGGCATATTAGCAACCTCAACATAGTACTTAACTCCGTTAGCCACAATGTTCTTGGCATCCTCAATGCCCACCTCGTTTTGTGTAGCACAAGGCATAATAATATCAACCTTCTGCTCCCAAGGGCGCTTACCTTCAAAATACTCTACACCGAATTTATCGGCATAATCCTTAACCTTATCATGTCCGGAAGAACGCATCTCCAACATAAAGTTAATCTTTTCATCGGTATTAATACCGTCTTTATCGTAAACATAACCATCAGGTCCGGAAATTGTTACAACCTTACCGCCAAGCTCGGTAATCTTCTTAACGGTACCCCAAGCAACATTACCGAATCCCGATACGGCAAAGGTCTTACCCTTAACTGTTTCGCCAAATGATTTGAGCATTTCCACTACATAGTAAACTGCGCCGAATCCGGTAGCCTCAGGACGAATAAGCGAACCGCCGAAAGAAAGGCCCTTACCTGTAAGTACACCTGTAAACTCATTGCGAAGTCTCTTATACTGACCGAATAAGTAGCCAACCTCACGGGCACCTACGCCGATATCACCTGCAGGTACATCGGTATCTGCACCGATATGTTTTGAAAGCTCGGTCATAAAGCTTTGGCAAAATCTCATAACTTCACCGTCAGACTTGCCTCTCGGGTCAAAGTCCGAACCACCTTTACCGCCACCCATAGGAAGGCTGGTAAGGCTATTCTTGAAGGTCTGCTCAAATCCCAAGAACTTCATAATTGAAGCATTAACCGTGGGATGGAAACGAAGACCGCCCTTGTATGGACCGATAGCCGAATTAAACTGAACACGATAACCGCGGTTAACCTGAACCTTACCGTTGTCGTCAACCCAAGATACTCTGAAAGAAATCATTCTTTCAGGCTCTACCATTCTCTCGATAATTCCGTTTTTCTCATAAGCAGGATTTGACTCAATAACAGGCTCTAAGGACTCGAGAACTTCCTTTACTGCCTGTAAAAATTCAGGTTCCCCTGCACTGCGCTTTTCTAAGGTTTCGTAAACCCTATTAAGATAAGCTGATTTAAACATACATCTTCACTCCTTTTCAATAGTAAATATTACCACTTATTAGCAACCGAGTCAAATATTTTTTTGAAAATCACTCAACAAATGTATAAAAAAATTGCCGTACTCTTATTGTACGGCAATAAATTTACATTTTTTTACTTAAATTGATGTTTCGTGAGCAACCTCAACCATATCAAAATCAAACTGTTTTTCCATATTTAAAGCCTCAAAAATATCATAGTTTACAAGCGCACCGTCTTTGTAACCTACAACTCTGTTTCCAATGCCTTTATTTAATAGGTGAACAGCAGCATTTCCAAGGTCGGTAGCACAAACTCTGTCTCTTACCGTGGGGCTTCCGCCGCGTTGAACATGACCTAATACGGTAGCACGGGATTCAATACCTGTTTTCTCCTCAATAATATCCGCAAGTTCTTCTACCTTGCCTACACCCTCGGCAACAACAATAATAAAGTGCTTTTTACCGGTTTTGTTGGATTTTTTAATCTTTTCCACAATATCCTCTACATTAACCGGAATTTCAGGTACTAAAATTGCTGTTGCACCAACGGCAATACCTGTTTGAACGGCAATATAACCTGCATGTCTACCCATAACCTCAACAACCGAACAACGGTCATGGGACTGGGCGGTATCTCTTATTCTATCCACCATTTCCATTGCGGTATTCATTGCGGTATCAAAGCCTATTGTATATTCCGTAGAAGAAATATCATTATCAATAGTTCCCGGAACTCCGACACATGGAATTCCGTGATTGGACAAATCTCTTGCACCTCTGTAAGAACCGTCTCCGCCGATTACGACAATGCCGTCAATACCGAATTTTTTACAGTTTTCAATCGCAAGTTTCATACCTTCCTCGGTTTTAAACTTGGGACTTCTTGCGGTATAAAGAAAGGTTCCGCCTCTATGAATTATATCCGAAACAGAACGCAAATCAAGGTCGATAACATCTCCTTCAATAAGTCCGTTATAACCTCTTCTGATACCTTTTACATTCATTCCCAAAGAAATTGCAGTTCTTACAACGGCACGAATTGCCGCATTCATTCCGGGAGCATCTCCCCCGCTTGTCAATACACCAATAGTTTTCATATCTATCATCTCCAAAAAAATACACCAATTATTATATAACAATATTTTATATATTTCAATGTTTTTTATGTTACAAATTTGACATTTTCTTCTCCCACAACCGACTTTAGTTCCAAAATCAATTGTTCATCATTATTTACATATAGATTTTTAGGTGCCGAAAACCGTTTATTTGTATCTGTTTCAAATATAAATACCGAGGTATTTCCGGGATGGTTTTTAAGAATCCTCTTTACCTTTTCAAACTCAGGCAAATTAATACTCTTAAGTCTTAAATAACAACCTGCCGGAATATTCTTTTCTTGTTTTCTCTCAGCTGTTTTCGGAATAATCTCTATTTCCTCCAGAACAATTTCTTTGTCTCTCTCCTCCATCTCGCTTAATTTTCCTCTTACTATCACAAGATTTCCCTCAACCAACAAGGAAGCAAAGTTATTATACTGATTATTAAATACAGTTAAAGAGATTTCTCCCGAAGTGTCCTCTAACAAAACATTTGCCATAATCGTTTTGTTTTTCAGTTGTCTTATTTTAGGAGACGATAAGACACCCGAAACACAAACCCTATCTTTATCCTTATATTTTCCCGAAACGACATCCGAAATTTTCACACAACCCTTTTTATATATATAATCGTAAAAACCCTGCATAGGATGTCCCGAAAGATATATTCCCGTCGCCTCTTTTTCCATAAAAAGTTTTTGCATACGGGGCATTTCTTCCACATCCACAATGGGAATTTCGGTGGTTTTTTCGGTTTCTCCAAACAAATCAAGCTGATTTTCTCCCGAAAATCTTCTTTCTTCTTCAAGCACCGAAATAATATTCGGCAAAGTCATAAGCATACTTTTCCGATTATGACCGAAGCAGTCTAAAGCACCGCTTTTTATGAGGCTTTCGGCAGCCCTGCTATTCATTCCTCTGTTATGATTTCTCTTAAAAAAGTCCATCATTGAAGAGTATTTACCCTTATTATTTCTCTCGTTTATTAAATTATCAATAACAGCCGAGCCTAAATTTTTAACTGCTAACAAACCAAAGCGAATATTTCCGTTTTCAGCCGAAAAAAACTTATAAGAATTATTCACACTCGGCGGTAAAAGTTCTATTCCCAACCGTTTACATTCCGAAGAATACCGTGCAATTTTGTTGCCGCTGTCAAGCACACTTGTCAAAAGAGATGAAAAATAAAACGAAGGATAGTGGCACTTTAAATACGCGGTTTGATAAGCAACAACAGCATAAGCCGCAGCGTGGGATTTGTTAAAGGCATAAGACGAAAATGCCGACATTTCATCGAATATTTTTTCGGCAACCTCAACCTTTACTCCTCTGTTTACCGCACCCTCGCATATCACATTTCCCTCTTCATCTTTTTCACCGAATATAAAAGCATTTCTCTCTTTTTTCATAACATCGTGTTTTTTCTTTGCCATGGCGCGTCTTACAATATCGGCTCTACCGAAGGAATATCCCGCAAGTTCACGGAAAATCTGCATTACCTGTTCTTGATATACTATGCAACCGTATGTTACCTTGAGTATAGGTTCAAGCAAAGGAGTATCGTACCGAACATCTTTAGGATTATGCCGGTTATGAATATATTTCGGTATGGAATCCATAGGGCCGGGACGATAAAGAGAAAGTATGGCTATTAAATCCTCTATGCTTTCGGGTACAAACTTTCTAAGCACCGATTTCATACCGTCAGACTCGAACTGAAATACTCCGTCGGTTTGTCCTTTCCCCATCATTTCAATAGTTTTTTTATCATCAAGAGGGATATTTTCAATATTAAATTCTTTATGGGTTTTCCTGATTTGCTTAACCGTATCATCAATTACCGTAAGGTTTCTCAGCCCTAAAAAGTCCATCTTAAGAAGCCCTAATTCATCAAGGGCTGTCATGGTATATTGTGTTACGGTCCAATCTCCGTTTACAGCCAAAGGAACATATTCGCTAACCGGTTTATCCGAAATAACCACACCTGCCGCATGGGTCGAAGCGTGTCTGGGCATTCCCTCAAGCTTAATTGCCATATCAAGAATTTTTCTTGTTTGGGAATTGCTTTCGTAAAGTCTTTTTAATTCAACATTAGACTCTAAAGCACTGTTTAAGGTTACTCCTAAAGACTGTGGAATGAGCTTGGCTATTCTATCGCAATCGGCATAAGGAATATCTAAAGCCCTACCCACATCCCGTACTGCGGCCCTTGCTGCCATTGTGCCGAATGTTACAATTTGTGCCACACGGTCGATACCGTACTTATTAACTACATATTCTATGACTTCGGGACGCCTAACATAGCAAAAATCAATATCAAAATCCGGCATAGATACTCTTTCCGGATTTAGAAACCTCTCAAAAATAAGGTCGTATCTAAGAGGGTCTATTCCTGTAATTCCTATGCAGTATGCCGCCAAGCTTCCGGCTCCCGAGCCTCTGCCGGGCCCAACCGGAATTCCGCTTTTCTTTGCAAAATTCACAAAATCCCAAACAATAAGATAGTAGTCCACATATCCCATTTTATTAATAACCGAAAGTTCGTAATCAAGCCTATCGGTTATTTCCTTACTTGGATTATTGCCGTACTTTTCATAAAGGCCTCTAAGGCATCTTTTTTTGAAATACTCAAAATGGTCTTCTCCCTTTGTATCAAAAAAAGGAAGTTTTATTTTTCCGAATTCAATATCAACATTACATCTATCGGCAATTCTCAGGGTATTTTCTATAGCCTCGGGCAAATAACCGAATTTTTCATACATTTCATCACCGGTCTTTAAATAAAACTCCTCGGTTTTAAATTCAATGGGGCTTTTTTCGGTTGTTTTACTGCCGGTCTGAATACAAAGAAGAACCCTATGCATAAAAGAGTCTTCTTTTTCTATATAATGGACATCGTTTGTGGCTACCACACCAAGTCGGTATTTTTTCGCAATATTGACAAGAATAGGATTGATTGCTTTTTGTTCCTCAAGCCCATGGTCTTGAAGTTCTATAAAAAAATTGTCTTTGCCGAATATCTCGGCATATTTTTTTGCACATTCATCAGCCTTTTCCAAATCGTTATTCAGCAAATATGACGGTATTTCTCCGGCAAGACAAGCCGAAAGGGCAATAATTCCCTTGCTGTACTTTCTAAGGGTTTCTTCATCCACACGAGGTTTAGAATAAAAGCCGTCGGTAAATCCGATAGATACTATTTTCATCAAATTGGCATAACCCTCGTTATTCTCACACAAGAGCACCAAATGATGATATCTTCCGTCTAAAGCCTTATCCTTTTGAAAACGACTTCTCGGAGCCACATAAACCTCACAACCTATTATGGGCTTGATACCGCGTTTTTTGGCTTCTTTGTAGAAATTAATCACTCCGTACATAACGCCGTGGTCGGTTATCGCCACGCTTTTTTGTCCTTTTTCCGTCAAGGCATCAAACAGCTTGTCTATCCTACAACAGCCGTCAAGGAGGCTATACTCGGTATGAAGATGTAAATGAACAAAATCCATACAAATAGCCTCCTTGATTAATTATATTATTTTAATTTTTCAGTTCCTCATAAAGTTCAATTAGTTTTTTTAGTCTATGATTAAGCCCCGAAACGGTAATAGGCTCGGTACTTTTAGATGTTAATTCCTTAAGGGAAGCATCAGGATATTTCATACGAAGCTTTGCTACATAAATCAACTTTCCGTCAAGAGTATCCAATCTTCCGTGTTCTTTTAAAAACTCAATGGCTTTTCTTTGCTTTAATGAAGCCTCCACCGTTCTGCCGATATTTCCGCTATCGCAGTTATTGTTACGGTTTATTTTATTACTGAGGCTTTTTACAACCGATGCCTCTAAATATTGCAAACTCAGTCCACCGGCACCCATAAAAGCCAGAAGATTAACTATCATTTCATTTTTTTTAATATATACGCTATATGTGTTTCCCCTTTTTGAAGTATGGGATTCAATCATATGCTCAAGCAAAATTTCCGAAAACTCTTCGGCTAACCTCTTGTCTTTGATGTAAAAATCTGCTCTGTAATCCTTATCAGGGTCGGAAAGATGACCGCAAGCCAAAAATGCCCCTCGCACAAAACTTTGTACACAACATTCTCTGTAAAAATTATCCCTATATATACTTCCGTCATAAATTCCGAAATCCACAGAAGCCAAAATACGAAGTTTATCAGCCTCACTTTTAACTTCGGCAATATAAGTGGGCCGTTTTCCGCCCCCTCTTGTTACCGAAACCTCAACGCCGTAAACTCCGGACAGCAAATTACCGTAAGAATAAGCGACTGCTTCACTCTCGGTTTGCAGACATATTCTTTTGGCGTTAAAAGACCTGCCGAAAAGAGCATATCCATACACCAATGCATCTTTGCAACATTGTCTTGTTTTCATCTCGGCAAGTTCTTTTTTAATATCTCCGCAAAAAGACAGTTTACCCACCTTCTTTTAAAAACATATCCCTATTTTTCAATATCTCTGTGAAGTATAGCAATTTTATAACCCTTTTCGGCAAAATATTCTGCTACACACTGAGCAAAGGCGACCGAACGGTGCTTTCCTCCGGTACATCCAAAGGAAATATCCAAACGGCTTTTTCCTTCTTTTACATACAAGGGCATAGAATATTCAAGAAAATCTATAATTTTCTTTTTGAATTCATTACTCTCATCAAAACCGAATATATAATCGGTTACAGGCTTTTGAAGCCCCGTCATTTCCTTTAAATCCTCAACATAAAAAGGATTTGCCAAACACCGAACATCGAAAATCAAATCGGCTTCGGTGTCAACTCCGTACTTAAACCCGAATGATTTACAAATAATATTCATTCCTTGATTTTCATTTCCGAAAATCAGTTCTGATATTTTTGACTTTAGATTATATGCCTTAATACTTGTTGTATCAAGAACATAATCCGACATTCGTTTCAGTCTTGAAAGCATCTTTCTTTCTTGCTCTATTGCCGACTCTATTGAAAGACTATTCTCATCACAAAGCGGATGGGTACGGCGATTAAGCCTATATCTGCTCTTAATTGCATCATCGGAAGCATCAATAAAAAGTATATTAAAGTCAACCTTTTGCTCTTTTAAATCATTAATAACATACGGCAGGTCAGCAAACATTTCTCCGCCTCGAATATCCGTAACAACCGCCAATTTACTTAGTCCCTCACTGCCTCTTTTTGAAAGGTCAAGCAACGACGGAATAATTTTCGGAGGTATGTTATCGACACAATAATATCCCATATCCTCCAAAGAATTTGCAACTAAAGATTTTCCGGCACCGGACATACCTGTAATAATAAGCAATTTCATTTTTTTGACCATACCTTTTCACTACACTTTAAGGCACAAACGACCAACTAAAATTACGGTCATAAAATGCCGTGTTTTTGTTTTAAAGTTTGGAAGATTTATCTTTCAAACTTTACCTCCTGCCGACAAAAATAACCTCCGGCTCTAACACAATTCCTTCATTTTTATATACACGATTTTTAATAATATCAATTAATCCGAGAACATCTTTTGCCGAAGCGTTATTATAGTTTATCACAAATCCTGCGTGTTTTTCACTTACCATAGCACCGCCAACCTTTTCTCCCTTAAGGCCGTTTTGTTCTATCAGCGTACCGGCAAAATTCCCTTCGGGACGCTTAAATGTGCTTCCGGCACTGGGATATTCAAGGGGTTGCTTGGATTTTCGTTTGTTTAAAAGTTCGGTCATTTTACTCGAAATTTGAGACCTATCACCTTTTGTTAAAGATAAAATAATTTCGGTAATAACATATCCGTTTTCTTTAAAAACACTATGACGATATGATAACTCCATATCTTCGGCAGAAATATAAATTTCTGTTCCGCCTTTCCCGATACAGTATGCACCAACCACAACATCGGACATTTCTCCTCCGTATGCACCGGCATTCATAAAAAGTCCTCCGCCCACACTTCCGGGTATTCCGTAGGCAAATTCCAATCCGGAAAGAGAGTTATCCCTTGCTGTTATACACAATGCCGACATATTGACTCCGGCACCGCATATTATCCTATTGTCATCTACACGGATTTTGTTTAGATTAGAAAGACTTATCACAGCACCTTCTATACCGTCATCACTTACAAGAAGATTAGAACCCTTTCCCAAAACGAATAACGGAATGTTCTTTTCCTTTGTCCATTTAATAACCTTTGCTATTTCTTCCCTTGTTTTCGGCATAATAAATATATCGCAGCATCCCCCGATTTTAAAGGTGGTATGCTCCTTCATACTTTCATTTTTTCTAAACTCAATTCCGTTACTTTTTAACAATTCAGAAAAGTCAGATAAATTCAAGGTTAACCTCCGAAAAATCAGTCTTTAATATCGCTTAAATATGCGGCGCCGATTATTCCCGCATCATTACCAAGCTCAGCAACAACAATCTTGGTTCTCTTTGCCATATTTCGTGCATAATCTTCACCGTCAACAACTGCACGAATAGGCTTTAATATGGTTTCACCTTCGTGAGAAATTCCGCCGCCTATGCAAATTACATCAGGCTGGAATATATTAATCATATTTGAAATTCCTACCGAAAGATAGCCAATATAGGTATCTACAACCGACTTTGCCGCAGCATCGCCCTGTCTCATTGCATCGAAGGCTGTTATTCCGTTTACGGCAGTTAAATCATTTCCGCAAACTTCCCACATTTTGCTCTTCGGAAATCTTGTCATTGCTTGTTTTGTTTGACGAACAAGAGCCGTTGCCGAAGCATAAGCCTCAAAGCATCCGTTTCTTCCGCAGGTACAAGCCTCGCCGTTCATTTGAATAACCGTGTGCCCTAATTCAGCACCGGCACAGTTAGAACCGGAATAGATTTTTCCGTCTGTAATAATTCCGCCGCCAACACCGGTTCCCAAAGTAATAGCAACAAATTTTTCAACACCTTTTCCTGCTCCGGCAATATACTCACCGTAAGCAGCCGCATTGGCATCATTTTCAACATATACTTTTTTATTTAACCTTTTTTCCAGCATATCCGCTAATGGCAAATCATAAAAATCAAGATTGTTTGCATAAACAACAACACCGGTAGAATATTCAACGGTTCCGGGAGTTCCTACGCCAACGCTGTCAATATCATTTATAGTAAGTCCTGCATTTTCAACAGCCATTAAAGCCGCCTTTGCCATATCGTCAACAATATCCTCGGCAGGACGCGGCATATTTGTTTTAACCTTTCCTTCTCCAATGATTTTGAAGTTGCTGTCAACAACTCCGCAAGCTATATTTGTTCCACCTAAATCAATACCTAATTTATACATTTTCTTCACCGTATCTTTCTTTTTTATTAAAATGGGTCTACTGCTTTATTTGTAGTATCCGCATCAAAGTCTTCCGACATTCCCAACTTTTTAAGTAAATCTTGAGCTGCATTATACCCCATCTTCTTTTGACGGCTGTTCATAGATGCAACCTCAATAATAACCGCTAAATTTCTTCCCGGCTTAACGGGTATGGTTATGGACGGAATTTTAAGTCCTAAAATCTCAGAGTACTGGTCCTCAAGCCCCATTCGGTCATAATTTTTTGAAGAATCCCAATGCTCCATATTAATTACCAAATCAATTTTTTCGGTTAGTTTAACAGCTCCAACACCGAATATTCGACTTGCATTAATTATCCCTATGCCACGAAGCTCAATAAAGTGTCTAATATTATCAGGCGCACTGCCAACAATGGATTTGCTGGAAACACGACGAATTTCCACAGCATCATCGGCAATAAGTCGGTGTCCTCTTTTTACAAGTTCGATTGCAGTTTCACTTTTGCCGACTCCGCTTTCACCTAAAAGTAAAATGCCTTCACCGTAAACCTCAACTAATACACCGTGCCTTGTAATCCGTGGAGCAAGCTGTAAATTAAGAAAAGCTATAAGCGCCGAAGCAAATCCCGAGGTTGTATCGGTTGTCCTCAAAAGCGGTACACCGTACTCCTTTGCAATTGCATAATAATAATCTTCTATTTCAAGTTCCCTTGCAATAACCACGGCAGCAGGTTTATGAGCAAAATAAGCCTTTGTTATTTCTATGGCCTTATCTTGCGGAAAACTTTTCAAAAAACTTATCTCACTAATACCGAAAATTTGAATTCTTCTAACATCAAAGTATTCAAAATAACCTGCAAGCTGAAGCCCGGGACGATTAATTTCGGTAGAGGTAATAAGCAATTCTTCAATATTCTCAGGAACATACAGTTCTTCCAAAGAAAACTCATTAATAATTTTCCTGAGAGATATGCTATATTCCGTTTTCAAAACCATTCCTCCATTCATAATTATTCCATTTTATCCTATTATACTATATATTTTTCTTTTTGGAAATATTTTTTTTAATTTTCGGCAAATATTATTAATAAAACTGATTTTTTCCTATGTTTTATACAAAAATCACCACTCATTACCCTAATGCTTTTTAACTAACGGTAAAGGCTTCTGACTTATAACAACTTTCTCATAATATAATACTAAAGAATCAAAAAGTTACGAAAAAACAAGCTATTCGCAATACTATTTGCAATTTTTCCAAAAAACACTTGACATTTACAGTTTTATTAAGTATAATGTATGAGCTGTCAAAAAATAAATATCGCGGGGTGGAGCAGCTGGTAGCTCGTCGGGCTCATAACCCGAAGGTCGTTGGTTCAAGTCCAGCCCCCGCAACCATATCGAGTATTCATAAGGGATTTAACCTATGGATACTCGATTTTTTATGCTTTGATACGGATTTATGTAGGTCGCAGGCGTGATGCCTGCGGCCTTTTGCAATACTATGATAGTCTTGCAAAAGCGGTTCGCTATGCTCCAATGGGTTCGGTAAGGTACTCTACCGATACGCCCTTTCGGGTATCTGCTCTTACATGTGGCCTCGGGGCAATATCCGGCAGTTCCACATAACCAACAAAGCGATAGTAGATAATAATTCTTTGTGTTCGGTCTTTACCTTTGCCCTCGGTTTCAAAAACCTCAATGCGTTCTATGAGTTCACGAAGAAGCGGTGCGGTCAGCTTGTCCATCTGCATAAACAGTCTTATTGCCTCGGTAAAATTACTGCGGTCTTTTTCGTACTGTCCCGACTCGGAAAGCTTTTGTCGAAGCATAGATATTTTACTTTTCAGCTCCATACGCTCGGCTTCGTATTTGTGAGAAAGCTGCATAAACCATTCGTCACTCACCTTACCGGTAGCATTGTCCTCATAAAGCTTTTCGTAGAGATTCGATTTGCTTTTCCGCTTCGTATTTTTGACCGAGCATATAATTCGCCTGTTTTTTATTGATATTTCTTCTACCAAGCTGAGTGTTACAAATCCAAGCAATAGCCGCACTTCTGTCGGGAAATTCTATTTCCGTTGTCTTATACGGTATTTCGGGATTCTTTTGTGCTATTTTGTAACGATGGTGTCCGTCAACAATAATGCCGTTCCAAGTGATAATCGGTGAGAGGATTTCACCCTTTTCAAGAATCGTGTTTTCAAGAGCAGTGAATTCCTCCGATGTGAGCTTATGGCATATACACTCAAATTCGGGATCGACGGTTAGTTCTTTTCTTGATTTTTCTTCTGTCATTTTTTTACTTTCCTTTCTGATTTTCGGAAACGTTTTCGTTCCCTTATTTATGTAACAATGCAACTTTCCAAGAATGTTCCTGTCAAAAGATAACATTTTTTCAACGGTCCATTATTGACAGCTCTAAAAGTGGTAGCAGTATTCAATTTTCAAATTAAGATTTGTTCCATATAATAACGGCATAAGTACGGGTAAAATATTCCTGTTATTCAAATATTTTTAATATGGGAGTAGTATTTAACAATACAAATTCTCAAATTTGCGCAAAGAAAAAAGCCGGTACACAGAAACACTAATAAGCGAAGCCTTCTACCTCGCTTAAAAAGTGTATCTATGTATCGGCTCCATCGGGGTTCCCCGAAAAGTCGAAAGACTTTTTGGGGTGATTTTGGAGACGAGAACATTAAACTTGCATCCCACCCATGCTCTAAAGGCAACCGGGATGTGTGCGATAATTACATTAGCTTACCGCAGCATTGTCGGGAAAACCCGTAAATATGTAATGATTATGTTTGATACAAATATTCAATTTTCATAAACTTGCCAAAAAGCGACAAATTCACAAATATCATTATACAGAACATTTGTTCGTTTGTCAAGTAGCTTTTGAAATATTTCCGAAAAGCACAAAACGACCTTGTGCCATTAAAAGATGACACAAGGTCGATAAATTTAAAATGGTATTGCGTTTTATTGTTAATCGTTCAAATGATCAATAGCGTACTGTGCTTCCTCAGCAGTAAATTTCTCACCATAATCTGAAACGAGTTGATCGTAAATTGCACTTGTTGACATACTCATGGTTTTCTGATAAGACTTTGCTTTTTCTAACGCATTAGCTTTATAATCAGCATTCAGATTATCAATAGCATATTGTGCTGCATCAGCAGGGAACTTTTCACCATATTCTGAAGTTAATTGATCATAAATTGCCTTTTTTGACATATGCATCATTTTTGAATAACTTTCAGCTTTCTTTAATGCATTTTGATATTCTATAGAAGGTTTCTTGCCTTTGGAGATTACTACTTTTACGGTAGTTCCAGATTTAACAGATTCATTTGCTGATTTGCTTTGACTTACAACAGATCCAACTGCTACGGAATCGGAATATTCTTCACTAAAATTAATTTTAATATTGTTAGTAGACGCCCAATTTTCTATATCGGCTTTGCTCATTGAAGAGAAATCAACAATTGTAACTTTGTTATCAGATTTTTCTTTTTGTTTGTTGTCGCTTTCTACCATTGATGTTGTATTAGTGGTATCTGTTTGTTTATTATCTTCATCACTTCCGGTAGAACCTCCGATTATACCAATGACAACAACGGCCACGATAACCCAAAACCACCATTTCTTATAAAATGGCTTTTTAACTTTTGTTGGCGCCGGATTATAAACAGGTTTTGCCGATTGGTTTGTGAATCCCTGATTCACATTGTTATTTGTTTGCTGTTCGGCATTTGCGGTAGTTTCTCCGGCTGGAGCCCCACAATTAGGGCAAAATTTTCCTTCAAATTCAGTTCCGCAGTAATTACATTTCATTTCATTTTCCTCCGTTTTGTTTTTATATTAGCCCATTTAAGGCTTGTTGCGCTTCTAAAAACTGACTTTGCAATAAAAATTTAACAGTGATTTTGTTCCCGTTATTCATTTTAAAAATAATGTTAGAATTCATAAAAGGAATTTTCTTTTTTACTGAAGAATAAATAATATGATGTTCAATTGCACCCGTTTTGGCATCAATTATTTCAGCAAATTCTCTATAAATATTAAACTTCTTTTTTTGAAAAATCGAGGAACCATATGTTGGTATACTGCAAATCAAGATATTTTCATGAAAAGGTTTGATATTATTAATTTCTTCTTTATGTTCGTCAATAATATCTATCTTGACTTTTACTTCTTGACCGCAATATTCACATGCGACATATATATTTGTCTCATCAAAACGTATTGGCGCACCACATGAATTACATTTTATCGTAGGCAAACATATCACCTCTTACATTTCCCAAACTAAGCAAATGTTGATTCCTTTTGCAGATACAGTTGGAGTAAAAGAATGGAGCTTCCAACCTTTTTTGAGCCCATGTCAAGTAATGGTTGTACTTTTTTAGGAATTAAATCTTGAGCATCAGTAAAAACGCCCGCCTTAATAACAATATTTTCAATTTTGTAATTATTCATTTCGATAATCCCCTCGTCAATTTATTTCCCAAACAAGACATATATTGATTCCTTTTGCAGACACTGTAGGTGTCATAGTATGTAATTTCCATCCTTTTTTGGCTCCTAAGTCTAATAAGGGCTGAACTTTTTTTGGAATCAAATCTTGAGCATCTGTTAATACGCCTGCTTTGACAACAATGTTTTCAATCTTATAGAATGTTTGTGTAAAACCATTCTGGTGTTGGATAGATTGATTATGAATCATATTGTCAACAGGCGTTCCACAGTTTGTACAGAATTTTCCTTCAAAGTCTGTACCGCAATTTTGACATCTCATTTTACTCCTCCTTTATTATAGTGGTGAACCACAATATTCACACTCACAAGTTGTTCCTTCTGTAACAGTATTGGTTGCACCGCAATTCGGGCACTTTTTTGACACGGTTTTAGCACTTGTATTTTGTGGATTTGGCGTATATGTATTTGTATAATTGTTTTGTTGATTCCTATGCATTACTAATTCTCGACGATTCAAATCAACATATGCATTCATAAAGTAACCGGCATCAATCATTGCCTGTAAATCTGCTGTAGCATTTTCATATGTTGTGGGGATAGCTGCGGCAATATTATCTATCAGTAAATCATTGCTTGCATTAACGACCGAAACATACCGATTATATTTTTCTCCGCATGCAATATATTTCTTCCCCTTAATTAATGATAAAGCTCCAAATCCGCCGAAAAAGCACTCTGCCACTATTATGCCGCCAACAGCACTGGAGCCGTCTTCAGTCTCCAATTCACCTGTTATGCCTAAAATTAGATACATAACAGCAAAACCGATAAGTATCCATCCCAGTATTTTCAGTGATTTGCCGTTTTTAATCATGTTGAATTTCTCAGATGATACTTTTTTGGCAATCATAAAAATACCAATTGGGAAAAACAAAAACAACATTAAAATGATTATTCCCCATGAAAACGATTTTTTCTGCATCTTTATTCCTCCATTACTCAGATATTTGAGCTCCACAATATTCACATTCGCCTATGCTACCGGATTTTATTTTATTAGTGGCTCCGCATCCTTTACACTGAACCGTAATATATCGCACCTGTTCTTTGGGCTCATTTGAAACATTTTGAGTCAAAGGTGTATGCGACACATTCATATTTTGGTATGTAAGCTTATTATGGGTGGTATCAACAAAAGCGTTTGGAAATAATCCCATAGAAACCATGGTACTGAGATTTTTAGTGACTGTATCCACCGAGGCACCTGTTGAAGAAGATAACAAATCAATTGATTTGTCCGAATCGCTTTCAAGTCTTGCAGAATAATCATAAAATAAAACAGTAAGTTTTTTCTTTTTGATTCCCTTAATTATCATCCATATTCCGAGAGCAGTAATGATAGCAAAGAACGTCACCATTACAAAATCTATGCTTTCTTTCAACCCGGTTGATGCTATTCCGGCAAAAGTTATTAAGCCGGCAGGGATAGCAATAATCCAACCAAATATTTTTTGAATCAGTGCTTTTGATTTTATTTTTTTAATTTCATTTTCAACATTTGAAGTCACTGTTATACCCCTCCGAGTTTTGTTTGAGATACTTCCAAGGATCTTTTCGATATCAAATTAGAAATTCTCACAAAGCTTTTTTCAATTTCTTCTGAACTTATATTTTTATCTTGCATTTGTTTTATCAACGAATCAATGGAAACAGATATCTCACTATCCGTAGCAACTAAATTACTTTGGTCGCAATTTTTGATTTCCTCAAGTAGTTTTTTTACTTTATCGGAAGAGTCAGAATTGTTGCAATTTTCATACAATGATTGTACTTTGTATTCTAACATTTTGAAAAACTGTGATGATTTTTCTACATTCGATGTTTTTTCGTATATGCTCTTTCCAAAGATAACGATTAATACTATTGAAATGACAAAAACAGCAGTTATAGATATCGCAATAATTAAATATGTACTTTGCGCGTTTCTGAAATATATTGCAAATATAACTGAAACGATTATTTGCAACATCAAATATACAATAACAGATGTGTATCCACCGGCAGCAAGGGCAAGCTTTTCTTTACTACTAATTATATTTATACAAATTACGGTCAAGAAACATAATAGTTCGGAAGCAAATACACAACTTGTGATTCGGTAATCCATCGAAGTTTTTTCAAATGGCAATAATGTATATATCGCAAAAGTTATCAGTCCGATAATTATCAGTAGGAAAGAGGAAATTAAATTTTTCTTGGCCAATTTCATTCCTCGTCATCACCTTTACTCTAATTTTGTTCCGCACTCTGGGCAAAATTTAGGAGAACCAACAATCGGATTATTACATGAAGGACAAGATTTAATTAAAGATTTGCCGCATTCAGGACAGAACCTAACATTTTTACCGGGAAGAGATGCACCGCAATGAGGACACGGTGTGGGCATTTCATATCCGCATTCCGGGCAACTTGTTGCACCTTCGGCTAAATCGGCACCGCACTTTGGACAGGGGTTATATTTGTCTCCGCATTCCGGGCAAAACTTCATGGTATTTTTATATTTTGCACCACATTTGTTGCATACGACGGTATCTTTCTTTTCTTTTGTTTCCTTCTTATTGGTATCGCATCCGCAATCAGAGCAGAAACGTTTGCTAATAGGCATAAGAGCTCCGCAAGAAGGACATGTTTTAGTATCTTCGGCAGATGTGTTTATGTTCTTTGCGATTCCACCAAACTGTCCGCCGACAGCACCCCCCATTGTTACGCCCATTCCAAGTCCCATTCCGGCACCCATTAAATGAGAAGAACTACCTTGATTCTTTGCTGCACCTTCCAATGTGTCGAAAGAACGTTCCTGCTGATAATTGTATCCTATAATGTTCATTTCGGCTTTCTTTGCAAGAGCATCTTTTAATTTTTTAACAGCGCTGTCATCTTCGGGGACACTAATATCATTAACATAAAAATTTACAAGCTGAATACCGTATTCTTCGAGTACGGGTTGCATCTTTTCTTGCAAGTATGTTGACAACTCTTCAATATACGCATTGATTTCCATTATGCTTATTTGCTTATGTACCAAATAAGATGAAACCGCATCTTTAACTTTTGTTAAATACAATCCTCTAAAGTATTTAACAATATTTGTTTTATCAAAAACGGGAAGTGTTCCAACCAACTTTACAAGAAACTGTTTTGAATTTTCAATTCTTATTCCAAATTGTCCGAATGCACGCACAGGAATAAATACAGAATATTTCGGATCTTGTAATTGAATCGGAGAAGCGGTACCCCACTTTATATCAAGTGAACTTACCTTATTAATGTACCAAACCTCAGCGGTAAAAGGAGAACGACCTCCAAATGGCAAATTGATAATTTTATTTAGTATCGGTATATTTGCTGTATCAAGGGTATGTCTGCCGCTTTGGAATACATCTAAAGCCTTACCGCCCTTAAATAATATTGCTTCCTGAGATTCATTTACAATAAGTTGTGTCCATGTACCAAGTTCTTCGCTTGGATACTTCCAAGCAAACACATCCGGATTGCCGTTATATTTTACAACTTCAACTATTGCCATTGTTTTTTCCTCCTCAAACATTACCGCTCATAAGGCGAATTTGCATATTTCTATCTTTTATCGTTTTCTTAATATCGCTAACGGATGATTCCATACTTGATAAATCTGTTGAACCAATAGAAATAAGATTATCTACTTCAGTCGAAAGAATATCAGCCATGTTTCTTAACTTATTATCAATATCAGACACATCAACGGTGAGCCCAAAATCAGAAAATCTTAAATCTTCTAATACGCTGTCTATTAATTGCATGGCACTTTTTCTTGAATCATCGTTCATATCGATAAGTTTACTCTTGATTTTTTCGAAATTATAAATCAAAACCTGCATTTCGCATATTTTTCCGTTTACTGCATTGTTTTGTTTGATAATACCGCCTTTTGCTACAAATAATACCAAAACTGTTATTGCATAAAAAGCAAAGCAAATAATATGAACACTAACAAACGGTTTTATTCCGGAGCCGTAAATATTGCCCAACAACACATTTATACATAACACTGCAAGAATGTAGGTTGATGAAAATGTGATAATAGAAATATCCAACGGGAAAGCAGAATTTCTTTTCTTTGTTGAAACACAGGTAATCAACGCTACAAGGACAATGGAAAACAAAATCATTCCAAATCCTATCCAAAACACATTGTTCTTTTCATCTGCGAGCAACAACGAAAGTGCTGCATATACAGCCGATATTATTGCAAATATCGAAAAAATAACACTATACCTTTTCATATTAACCCTCTTTTCCATCGGAATCTAAATTGTCGATAGCATACTCTAAACAGAGCATAATAATCTCATTTCTGTTACGTCCGGTGTTTTCGGCGATTTTATCAAGATCTTTAATCATATCAATTGGCAATCTCGCCGAAACAACGGAAGTGTCACCTTTATAGCGCTTTGACGGAATTACAAATTTTTTATCTGCCAAAATATACACCTCCAACTTTTGTTATAATACGATTATACTACAATTGTTTACGATTGTCAATACGTAGTTGTTAAAAAATGTTAATAACGATTTTTCCTTTCTTTTCGGCCGTTTCCTTGAACTGTGCCGCGCCTGAGCCGATGTGGTTAGTTACATAGGTTATAACATAGTCGGACTGCTCAATCATCCACTTGTTGCGATAGGTGATGGCAAACCGTTTGGGAACGGATTCGATGCCGTCGGGGAGGATGGTGTTGGAGTAATCGTCATATCCGAATTCATCCTTTTTACCGGGCATATAGGCGAGGACGACATAGTAGGTAATATCGTATTTCTCGGCCAATTCCTTCAGAACTCTACGAACCATACCGTCAAATCCGCCATGATTACCAACATAAAACATATCAACATTATTTTGCTCAATAAGCTTTATTATGGTGTCCCGCAGTTCCGATTCAATATATTGCGGAACTCTTCTATGTCCGAAAAAAGTACAAATCAAAACCAGCATCTCCGACAGTGTCATATTAAAGCGCAAATCGTGAAAATATAATGCAACTATATATTATATTATAATTTTGCTTTATATATTAGTCAATAGCTTTATAACGAGAACTGCGTATAAACGCCACAAAAAGTATAATTATATCAGTAAGGTAATAGAGGTGTTTATCGTATGAGCAAGGAAGTTGATTTCAAAAACAGAGATAGATTTATTCAATTAGGCATTTCCATTTCCGCATTAAGAAAAATGCGTGGAATGTCCCAAGAAATACTTGCAGAGAAGGCAGGTATGAGCAGGTCACATCTCAGTGCGATAGAAGCGCCGAATATTGTAAGACCTTTTTCTTTAGAGATATTATTCAACATTGCTGATGCATTGGATGTTGAAGCGGGAGATTTGCTGAATTCTTCAATGTTTCCCGATAATATGTTAAAGAAAAAGGATAAATAATTACAATATGTTTTATATGGTGATAATATGGCTGATGAATTAAAAACTAATAATAACGGTGAATTTGGTAAGATAATTGATATTATTTACGAAGCTCGTGCAAATGCTTTGCGCGCTGTTAATACCGAGCTTATCAATATGTATTGGAGCGTAGGCGAATACATTTCGGGATTATGTAAAAGTTCATCGTTTGGGGATAAAATCATTGATGAAGTCGCAGGTTATATTAAAGAAACCTCACCCGAAATCAAAGGATTTAACCGTCGTGGGCTTTACAGAATGAAGCAATTTTATGAAACCTACAAGGACGATGAATTTGTGTCAGCACTGTTGACACAAATAAGTTGGTCAAATCATCTGCTGATTTTATCGGGTTGTAAAACCGCAGAAGAACGCCATTTCTATATGGAATTATGTATAAAAGAGCATTATTCATATCGTGAATTGGAACGGCAGATCGACAGCGCCTACTACGAAAGATACACACTGTCGGCAGGAAAACAACCGCCGGAGCTTGTTCCTGCAAATGTTAAAAACAGTATATTAGACACTTATGTTTTGGAATTTCTCGATTTACCGACAGAGTATTCCGAGAAGAATTTAAGAAAAGCAATCATCGAAAATCTAAAACAATTCATTCTTGAATTTGGTAAAGATTTCACTTTTATCGGCGAGGAATACAGAGTGCAGGTAGGCGGTCAGGATTTTTATATTGACTTGCTGTTTTATAACCGTGCGCTTTCCTGCCTTGTGCCGATTGAATTGAAAATCGGCAAGTTTAAGCCGGAACACATCGGACAAATCAATTTCTATTTGGAAGCATTAGACCGAGATGTGAAAAAACCAAACGAAAACCCGAGCGTGGGACTTATCCTTTGCGCAAGCAAGGATGATGCCGTTGTAGAATATGCGCTCAGTCGCAGTCTTTCTCCGACGCTTGTTTCGGATTATACTCTATGTTTGCCGGACAAAGCCCTTCTACAAAACAAATTGCGTGAATTGACCGAAATAGCACTTGAAAACGAAGAACAAGAATAAGTCATAAATATTTAAGGCGGAGCCAAAGCTCCGCCTTAAATGTCAGATATTGATTAGCTCTGCATTTACGATTTCCGTTGCACGGTTATGTATGTTTTCCATTTTACAAACCCAAGTCATTTGGCCGGTGGCTTTGAGCTCTTCGGTGATGCCTTCGGTTTCAGCCATTTGTTTCATCAGTTTATCAAACATATCCTGTGCTTCGTTGTTGATGTTTTGCAAATATTCTTCAAGAGTACCGTTCATCCGCATGACATTGATAACGGTCGGCTTTTTCTTTTTAAGATAGGAATAATGCCTCTGTCCCCAAACACCTATTTCTTTTACAAATTCGTCTTTCATATTCTTACACTCACTTTCTTTGATGGCGCTTCGATGATTTTTATCAGTAATTCGTCAACATCCTCGGTGGGTTTGCCTTGTTCAAGATATAATGTTCTTGCGGCATTGACACAACCAATTAGAAGACGGTGCTCAAAATCATCCAACTGCACCTTGTGTTTAACATCTTTGATTTTCATAAAGCAATCCTCCTTTGCTGACCTTATTTTACAGTAAAAGAGGATAACCCTCAAATGTGCGTTTGCCTGAATATGATTGTACGGTGACGAAGATTTTGATTTTATTGAGTTCCCATCAAATCCCTTATGAACATCCGTACCATATCGAGTGGATGTAACGGATTCGAGTTACATCCACTTCTCTTTTATGTATCGGAGTAGGCAAATTGCCTGCTCCTTTTTGTTACCCTGCACGGTGTTGCGCTCCTTTGAAAGAGTTAGATTCGATAGCTCTTTCGGGAATGTCGGAAACATATTCCACCGCAACGCCCTGACGGATATCTTCGGTAAACCTTGTTTCGCTCACCTCGGGGATGTCAAGATAACCGACGAACTTGTAGTAAATCACCACACGCTGAACACGGCTCTTGCCGATACCCTCCGTTTCGTACACATCAATGTGGTCAATCAGCTCGTTTATAAGTTGCCTTGTGATTGTCCTCATCTGAATGAACTTTCGGATAGCACCGATGAACTGCTCTCGCTGACTTGCGATATTGTCCATATCACCGAGCTTTTTGCGAAGTGCAAGCACCTTCTTTTTCAGCGTGTCTCTTTCGGAGGAATACTCGGCTGAAAGAATGTTATAATCGTCCTCGGTTGCCTTTCCGCAGATTTTGTCCTCGTAGAGATTTTTCAGCAGCTTCGGTATCATTTCAAGGCGCATCTCCGACTTACGAAGCTCTGCCTGTGCCGTTTTCCGTTCCGTCTCCTGCTCGGTATTGCTTTTCCTTGCAAGGATTTCGACGAAGCGGTCGGCATCGTCAAGCAAAAACTCCGCAAGACGCCTCAATTCCATTTCCACAATGGTTTCCACCGCATCGGCACGGATATAATGTCTTGTTTTGCAGGTTCCTCTGTAATCCGTGTTATTGTTGGAACAACAGAAATAGTGAATGTCCTTGTTCTTGGTGTTGGTCTTATACCAAAGCTTGCTTCCGCAATCGGCACAGAAAAGCAAATCACTGTAAATACTTCTCGGACCGTTTTCCTTTTTCGGTGTTCTGCGCTTACAGTGGCTTAACATCTCCTGCACCTTTTCAAAGGTTTCTCGGTCGATAATCGGCTCGTGAACATCCTCAAATATCAGCCAATCCTCTTTCGGAGTGTCATATCTTTTGTGATTTTTGAAGGACTTTGAGTAGGTTTTGAAGTTGATAACATCACCGCAATACTCTTGGCGAGTCAAGATGCCGTAAATTGTCGAGCCCTTCCATTTGTAAGGGTTTGGCTGTGTCTTTTTGCCACCTCGATTTACGCCCTTTTCGTGCCAATAGGCGGTGCAGTTGAGGTGTCCCTCATTCTGCATTTTTCCGGCGATAACATCGATACCGTCGCCCTCCAAATAAAGCTTAAAGATTTCCTTCACCACACGGGAAGCCTCAGGGTCAATAATCCATTCCTTTTTGTTCATCGGATTTTTTATATACCCGTAGGGAGGTTGAGCGAGGGGTTCACCCGCAGTCCCTCTTGTTTTATGGGCTGAACGCACCTTTCGGCTGATATCCTT